>NZ_JAMYME010000019.1:0-106994 GCF_040318345.1 Mesorhizobium sp. M1169
AGTGCCGGGCACCAGCGCCGATTGGCCCTCGGACATCACGCTGACGATCAATGGCGTCGATGTCGGCACCTGGACGTCGCCGGGGGATTTCGGCGACAAGCGCGGCGTCTTCACGCCCACCTGGTGGAAGCTTAAGGGCTCGCAATACGGTAAGCTGAAGAACTGGCGAATTGCCAATGACGGCACCTATGTCGACGGCCTCAGGATTTCCGAAACCGGCCTCGCCGCACTCGATCTGAAGAGCCATCATTCAATCCGCGTCCGTATCGGCGTCAAAGACGACGCCGAGCGCCCCGGCGGGATCAATATTTTCGGCAAGGGCTTTGGAAATTACGATCAGGACATCCTGCTCAGGATCAAAACTGGTTGATATCATGAAACCGGGTTCTGAAGATAACGCAGCAATTTCAACTATCTGGCTTTCTGCTGTTCCAAAGCGTTCGTCTAATTGTCCTACATTTGGCTATTTTGGCTTGACGAAGGGCTGCCAATTCCTCTTTGATATCGGGCAAGATGATTTAAATCATCGTTTGTGATATCGATGGGAGGAAATGCATGAAGGCAGCCGTTACGGCTCATCCGCACTATGTTGTCTCGGAAATCGATCCGAGGCTCTACGGATCCTTCATCGAGCATCTGGGGCGGGCAGTTTACACTGGCATCTATGAGCCCGGCCATCCGACAGCGGATGCCAACGGCATGCGTCAGGACGTCATCGACCTCGTCAGGGAACTCAATGTTCCGATCGTCCGCTACCCCGGCGGCAATTTCGTCTCGGCCTACAATTGGGAAGACGGCATTGGCCCCAAGGAACAGCGCCCAGTGCGCCTCGACCTCGCCTGGCACACGTCGGAAAGCAACGAAGTCGGCCTGCATGAATTTGCCGATTGGTGCACCTCCGCCAACACCGAGATGATGCTTGCCGTCAATCTCGGCTCGCGCGGCCTCGATGAAGCCCGCAACCTGCTGGAGTACGCCAACCATCCCGGCGGCAGCAAATGGAGCGACAGGCGCATCGCCAACGGCCGCAAGGAGCCGTTCGACGTCAAGCTCTGGTGCCTCGGCAATGAAATGGATGGCCCTTGGCAGATCGGCCACAAGACCGCGGACGAGTATGGCCGGCTGGCGCATGAGACGGCCAAGGCCATGCGCGCCTTCTCCAAGTCACTCGAGCTGGTGGTCTGCGGCTCTTCGAATGCCAAGATGCCGACCTACCCTGAATGGGAAGCGACGGTTCTCGACCATACCTACAACGAGGTCGACTACATCTCGCTGCACATGTATTTCGACAACGAAGCCAACGACGCTCCGAACTATCTCGCCATGAGCGAAAAGCTCGACGACTACATTGTCTCGGTCGCCGGCGTCATCGAGTATATCAAGGCCAAGAAGCGCTCCAACAAGCAGGTCTACATCTCGTTCGACGAATGGAACGTCTGGTACCATTCCAAGGAGCAGGACAGGAAGATACTCGGCGGCAGCAACGGCTGGCCGTTCGCCCCGCCGTTGCTCGAAGACATCTATAATTTCGAGGATGTGCTGCAGGTCGGCCTGATCCTCAACACCTTCATCCGCCGTTCCGATGTCGTCAAGATCGCCTGCCTGGCACAACTGGTCAATGTCATCGCGCCGATCATGACCGTTCCGAATGGCCCGGCATGGCGACAGACGATTTTTTATCCCTATCTGTTTGCTTCTAACTATGGTCGCGGCAATGCGCTGGATCTCAAGGTGGAAAGCCCGACCTACAAATCCAGCGTTGCGGGCGACGTCGCCTATGTCGATGTTGCCGGCGTGCACGACAGGCAAACCGGCCACGTCACCTTCTTCGCCGTCAACCGCCATTCGAGCGAGGCAATCGAAACAGTGGTCGACCTCACCGGCTTCGGCGCAGCGGAGATCGTCGATCACCAGGTGATGGCACACGCCGATCTGAAAGCCGTCAATTCGGCCGAAAACCCTGGCAATGTCGGCCTCAGGAAGGGTGAGGGCGCCTCGCTCGCCGGCGGCAAGCTGAGCCTGTCACTGCCGGCCTATTCCTACCAGGTCATACGCCTGAGGCTCTGAGTTCAGGCGGATCATCGAGAAAGCGCAAACGCTGAGGAGGAGCGTCGACGTGACGGCCGATATCGAGATCAGGAACGTGAGCAAGCAGTTCGGTGCCATGACGGTGCTGGATCATCTGTCGCTCTCCATAAGGGCACGCGAATTCATCGTGTTCCTGGGCCCGTCCGGCTGCGGAAAATCGACGCTTCTTCGAATGATTGCCGGGCTCGAAGCTGTCGATAGCGGCGAGATTGCCATCAACAACGAGCGCATCGATCATCTGCCACCGGGCAAGCGCGGCATTGCCATGGTGTTCCAGTCCTATGCGCTTTATCCGCATATGACGGTGCGCGACAACATGGCCTTCGGGCTTGCGAATATCGGCGTACCAGGCAAGGTCATCGAGGCGCGCATCAACGAAGCCGCCCGCATCCTCGAAATGCCGCATCTGCTCGATCGCAAGCCGGGCCAGCTCTCCGGTGGTCAGCGCCAGCGCGTCGCCATCGGCCGTGCGATCGTCAAGGAGCCGAAGGCCTTTCTGTTCGACGAGCCGCTTTCCAATCTCGATGCGGCGTTGCGCACCCGCACCCGCATCGAGCTTGCCCAGCTTCACCAGCGGCTGCAATCGACGATGATCTTCGTCACCCATGACCAGGTCGAGGCAATGACGCTGGCCGACCGCATCGTCGTCATGAACAATCGCAAGATCGACCAGATCGGTACCCCGATGGAGATCTACGAACGCCCGGCGACCAAATTCGTCGCGGGTTTCGTCGGCGCGCCGGCGATGAACTTCGTCGATGCGACGCTTGACAGATCCGGCGAGAACGCCACGGCCAGGTTTGCGGACGGCGTCTCGGTGCAGACCGAGATCGCCTCCAGCCAACTGACCGATGGCAAGTACACTTTCGGCATCCGTTCTGAAGACGTGCGCATCGTTGCCGCCGGACAGGGCAATGCCGGCGGCGTGGTCGATGTGCTCGAGCGGCTCGGCGAACGCACCCTGATCTACGCGCGGCTGGGCGATGGCCAGCAGATCGTCGGCTCGGATGCCGGCAACAGCCGCGTCGCCGTCGGCGACAGAATCGGGCTCGCCTTTGACGGCCAGAAATCGCATCTGTTCAACGAGACCGGCCGCGCCTGGCATGCGAGAGAGGCCTGAGATGGCTGACCGGCTGGCGATGTCCCCGACCGCGACGCTTGCTGTCGGCGTCAGAGCCCCTACCGCCGACATCTATGCGCCGCAATGGCGAAACGTCATTTTCGTTGCGCCATTCTTGTTCTTCTTCACCACGCTGCTGCTCTTCCCGCTGCTCTGGGGGATGTGGCTGAGTTTCCACAAGGCCGACACGTTCTCGTCCGGAAATTTTGTCGGTCTCGGCAATTACGCCAGGCTGTATCACGACAAGGTCTTCCTGCAATCGATCTGGAACACCTTCTATTTCGTGCTTCTGACGGTGCCGACGCTGGCGCTGATCGGCCTTTTCCTGGCGCTTTGCCTCAACCGCCGCACGCGCGCTGCCGCGGTTTTGCGGACGCTGTTCTTTTCCTCGTCGGTGCTATCGGTCACCATCGTCACGCTGATCTGGCGCATCGTCTTCATTCCGAATGTCGGGCTGTTGTCGACGATTTACGGATGGTTCGGCGCAACGGCTCCGGCCTTCATTTCCGATCCCAGCCTGGCGATGGCCGGCATCGCCATTGCCACCATCTGGTGGTGCATCGGCCTGCCGATGATGCTCTTTCTCTCAGCACTCCAGCAGATCCCGCAGGACATTTACGAGGCGGCAGCGCTGGACAATGCCAATCGCTGGCAAACGCTGCGGTCGATCACGCTGCCGTCGATCAAGCGGACCTTCATCCTGGTGATCATCATCCAGATCGTGCTGCAATTCCAGCTGTTCGGCCAGGCCTGGCTAATGACGCGCGGCGGTCCGAACAATCTGACCAAGCCGATCGTGCTCTATATCTACGATACCGCATTCCGTCGCTGGGATCTCGGCCTGGGCGCCGCCGCATCGGAAATCCTGTTCATCCTCATCCTGGTCGCGGCCATGGCCCAGTACCTGGTGACACGCAGCAGGGGAGACCAGGCATGAGCGCCCCAGCAGCTTCCATCAAGGGCCGGGCATTTGGCGACCATTTGTTATTGGCCCTGGTCATCCTGCTTTCGATCGTCATGATCGCGCCGGTTCTGTGGGTCGTCGGTCTATCACTCAAGGACAATACGGAGCTGATGGCCGATCCGAACTCGGTGTTTCACGCACCCTATACGCTGAAGAACTACATCAACACCGTCGGCACCTCGTCGGTGTTCATCTGGGTGCGCAACAGCATCATCGTCTCGGGCGGATTGACGCTCGGCACGTTGATCCTGTCGTCGCTCGCGGGCTACGGTTTTGCACGGCTGAATTTCCCCGGCCGAGACGCGCTGTTCGTGATCGTTCTGTTCGGTCTGGCGGTCCCGGAACAGGCCGTGCTTGTCGCCCGTCACCAGATCTTCAGCATGCTGAAGTTCCACAACACCTATCAAGGGCTCATTCTGCCGGGCCTTTCGGCTCCGTTCGGTGTCTTCCTGATGACCCAGTATTTCAAGGCCATCCCGAAGGAGTTGGACGAAGCCGCCATGCTCGATAACGCCAGCCGGCTCAGAATTTTCTGGAAGGTGCTTCTGCCGCTCACGCTGCCTGCGCAGGCGACGCTCGGCATCTTCACCTTTCTCGGCGCCTGGAATGACTACTTCTGGCCGCTGATTTCGGCGACGAGGAAGGACATGTTCACGCTGACGGTCGGCATGGCCTCGACCCAGGCCAACTTCGCCCAGTCCGAAGGCATCGGCTTCCTGATGGCGCAGGCGGTGTTCGCCGGTGCACCGATCCTGATCGTCTACCTGTTCTTCCAGAAATACATCGTCACGGCAGTCTCCGGCGCTGCGGTGAGATAACGAAGATTGCCTGACGGCCGGGGGGAATGCGCAGCAATTGAAGCACGAAAGCCAATCCAGGGTGGAGCGGCGGAAACTCAGTAGGAGGAACTGATATGAAACTGAAGAAAATACTGTTTGCCGCAGTCTCTGCGGGCGCAATGATGCTCGCAAGTCCAAGCTTCGCGGCCACGGAGCTGAGCGTGCAGCGCTTTTTCGGCGCCTGCGATGCCGATTTCGGCACCAACACCGATGCCACCAAGGCCGTTGGCGAATGCGGCATCATCACCTCGCTAATCAACAAGTTCAACGCCGACAATCCCGATGTCCATGTCAACGTCACTACCGTGGAATGGCCCGGCTATGATCAGCTGACCGCGCAGTTCGCTTCAGGCGACGCTCCGGACATCGTCACGATCCATGAATCCGTACTGTCGGATTATCAGTCGAAGGGCCTGTTGATGCCGCTCGACGATCTCTTGAAGTCGGTCGGCGTGACACCCGACGCCTTCACCGACGCGGCGCGCAATGGCGCCACCAAAGACGGCAAGATCTACGGCCTGCCGATCGACAGCTGGACGATGCTCTATCACGTCAACATGGATCTTTTCAAACAAGCCGGCCTGGTCAATGCCGACGGCACGCCGATTTTTCCAAAGTCGCCCGAGGAACTGCTCGCCCAGGCCGAACAGTTCAAGCAGAAGACGGGCAAGCCTTATTTCGTCCAGAACCTGACCAATGAGACTGCACTCTACACACGCAACCTCTATACCTATCTTTTCCAGCAGGATTCCGATTTCTTCGCCGATCCGAAGCATGTGAAGTTGAATACGCCGGAAGCCAAGAAGGTCATCGAGATGTACAAGGCGATCTTCGAGAAGGGCTACACCACCAAGGATCTCGATTATGGCGGGTCGATCAACGCCTTCCTTGCCGGCGAGGGTGGCGTCCACCTTAACGGCACCTGGGTGGTCGGCGATTACAACGCGCAGTCCGAGACCAAGGGTACGGCGCTCAACAAGGGCGGCTATGCGGTCTATCCGTATCCGCAGCTGTTTGGCGGCGCCCACGCGCAGTATGCCGACGGCCACACCTGGGCCGTTTCGCAGAAAGACCGCACGCCCGAACAGATCGCGGCCATCGGTAAATTCCTGAAGTTCTTCGCCGACAACGACTTCGAATGGTCGCGCACCGGTCACCTGCCGGCCTATAAGGCCGTCATCACCTCGGACGCCTTCAAGGCCCTGCCGCATCGCAACACGATCTCTGCGGTCGCTGATCTCGGCAAGCCGCTGCCGTCCGCCGTACAGCGTCAGTTTGCGATCCAGGACATTATCGGCGAAGAGATGAGTGCAGCAATCAGTGGCCAGAAGGACATCGACACCGCCCTTGCCGACATGGAAAGCCGCGTCAACGAATTGCTCGCCAACATCTGACCACCGGTTTCGAAAGGCCCTCCCAAGGCCCCCCGCGGCTGGAAACGGCCGCGGGTTTTTAGTGAGGCAGTGATTATTGTCCTCGAATTGCGCGACTTGCCGGTGGCGACCGGGTCAAACACGCCAACCACGGCGCCGCAACCTCGGCAGCAGCCGACGCAAGCTAAGCATTTTGCAGCCAAGTGGAACCACTTGGCGTCGCACAAATGCGGCTGGAACAAACAGATAGAGCGGAATGCCCGATTCGATCCAAATGCATTCCGCTCTAGAACGCCGCGGCTATGGGCATTGCGACCTTGTTGGGGATCTGGATGTCGATCTCCAATCTCGACGTCGTTTCGCCGTGATCCATGCTCACCTGCAGGAAATCCTGGTCGACCTGAACATGCCGGGCGATCACCGCCATGATCTCCTCGCGCAACACCGAGACGAGATCGGGCTGGTTGCGGCTTCGACGCTCGTAAGCCAACAGCAGTTGCAAGCGCTCGCGCGCCACCGGCGCGCTGCCGCGGCGCTTGAAGATATCGAGCAGGTTCATGCTGCCCTCCTTCCCAACAGCCGGTCGAGGAGGCCCCTCCGCTCGAAAGGCAGAATGACCGGCAGGTCCTCGCCCTCGAGTCTTCTCGCCGCGTCGATATAGGCGCGTGCGGCGGGGTTGGTGTTTTCGCTGAGCGTAACCGGCGCGCCCACATTGGATGCGCGCAGCACGTCCTGGCTCTCGGGAATTATTCCCAGCAAGGGCGTCGACAGGATCTCGAGCACGTCATCGATGCTGAGCATCTCGCCGCGGGCAGCGCGCGCAGCATCGTAGCGCGTGACGAGCACGTGTTTGGCAATCGATTCACCCTGCTCGGCTTTCATCGTTCTGGAGTCGAGCAGGCCGATGATGCGATCGGAATCGCGGACCGAGCTCACTTCCGGGTTGGTGACGATTACCGCCTCGTCGGCAAAGCGCATGGCAAGTTGCGCGCCCCGCTCTATGCCGGCGGGACTGTCGCAGAAGACGTAGTCGAAAACCGAGCGCAGCTTGTCGATGACATCGGCGACGCCTTCCTCGGTGAGAGCATCCTTGTCGCGCGTTTGTGAGGCCGGCAGCAGGAACAGCGTGTCGAGTCGCTTGTCACGGATCAGCGCCTGCGAAAGCTTGGCGGTTCCCTGAATGACGTTGACGATATCGAAAACAACGCGCCGCTCGGCACCCATGATCAGATCGAGGTTGCGCAGGCCGACGTCGAAATCGACGAGAGCCACCCGCTTGCCGGTTTTCGCGACCGCGGCGCCGAGAGCGGCCGTCGAGGTCGTCTTGCCGACACCCCCTTTGCCGGATGTGACAACCACTACCTTGCCCATATTTGTGCCTCCAATGTTGTTAGTTGAGCGGTGCGACGCAAAGTGCGCCGTCCTCGAGAAAGGCCTGTACCGGCCTTCCTCGCGAGGAGGCGTCCATCTCCTCGGCAGTGCGGTACCAGCCGTCCACCGCCAGAAGTTCGGCTTCGTTTTTCCGGCAAAAGATGCGAGCCGCGGAATTTCCCGTGGCGCCGGCGAACGCACGTCCACGCAGCGTGCCGTAGACGTGGATTGATCCTCCGGCGACGATCTCGGAACCGGAACTGACGGAGCCGACAATGACCACATCGCCATCGGGATGAAAGATCGACTGGCCGGAGCGGATCGGTGCCTTGATCATCAATGAGTTCGGCGCCTGCGGTTCTTCCGTCTTGGCCTCAGCGGCGGCCTTCGGGTCCGGCTGCACGTAAAGCGCATCAGCGGTGGCCTCCTTGGCGCCAACGAGGAGCGGCGGCAGATCGGCATCGAGCGCTACATTGCCATCGGCCTCGATCGCGTAGATGCGAATCCCGCGCTCCGCGAGCTGTAAGACCAGATCCCGCATCTCGCCCACCTCGGGCTTGAGTATATTCAGATCGAGCACGACCGGGCGGCCGGCAAAGAAGCCGGGGGAGTTTTCGGTCCAGTGATCGAGGCTTTGCAGCCATTCCCCTAGCGGAGCCTCAGGGGTGAGGGTGAAGGCTACAAACGAGCGCGCTCGAAAGCGTATGGACTTGTTTTGGATGGGAGCGACGCAGGTCACAGAGGCGAGTCCTTACTGATTGGTTAAGGCTAGCCCGGCATGGTTAACGAAAAGTTAATGGCGGCTTCCCGAGGCGTTGGCGAAGGCATTCTTTTTGTCCCTGATCGTCCCGGCGGCGCCCTGCTTCCGGTGCACGACGAGGTCCTCCTCGCGGCTGCCTGGAGGCGCCTCCAGTTCACGAGGTCGGCCGACCGGTATATTGTTGTCGGAACGCCGGGCCTATTAAGGAGTTATCGATTTGACAAGTGTTGCCAAGGGGCCTGTCGCGGATCGCGGTCGCGCTACCTATGACCTTGGCGCGACCGCCATCTTTGCTTCCAAATCAGACGCGCGCTTTCACTATTGCCTGTATGTGCCTCCCGCGGTTGGGGAAGGGGCCAAAGTCGATCTGATGGTCGCTGTCCATGGCACCGGCCGCACCTCTTTTCTTGGATTCCGCGACGCGTTTTCCGAGTTCGGACGCTGGAACGGCTGCGCCGTTTTGTGTCCGCTGTTTCCAATCGGCGTTCTCGGGGATGATGCCCGCAGCGGGTACAAATATTTGCTCGAGGGCAACATACGCTACGATCAGGTGCTGCTCGCCATGGTTGAGGAGGTCAGCGCCAAATACAGTCAGGATTGGAGCCGCTTTGCCATGTTCGGATTTTCCGGCGGCGGACATTTCACGCATCGTTTTGCTATCCTGCATCCCGACAGGCTCTGGGCGGCCTCAATCGGCGCGCCAGGCTCGGTGACCTTGCTCGATCCGACGCATGACTGGTGGGTGGGCATTCGCGATCTGCCCGAGAAGTTCGGCATCACCTTCGATGCCGCAGCGCTGGCAAAAGTGCCTTTCCAGATGATCGTCGGCGACGCTGACCTGGAGACTTGGGAAATCACTCATGTCCAAGGCAGCACCCATTGGATGCCGGGCGCCAACGATGCGGGGCGAACACGGCCGGAACGCCTCATGGCATTGTGTCGATCGTTCGAGGAGGCGGGCGCGCGCGTGCGCTTCGATTTGCTGCCAGGCATATCTCATGAACGGGACGCGGTTCTCGATTCGGTCAAGGATTTCCTTGCCCGACAACTCAAGGAACGAGGGAACGCCTCACGATGAATTCGTTGCGCCCCAGCCCGTGAAGAGATTATCGCAATCAAAGCCCGACCACGTCGACCGCATCCAACCGCGATCTGCTGGCAGTGCGTAACGACTAGAGCAACGCTTCGTATTGATCGCCAATCTTGTCGACTGTGAAATCCACCGCCCTGTTTTTCAGCACGGCAGCAGGGGTGGGGTGGTCCAGCATCTCGGCCATCGCCTTCGCCAGGGCCGCGGCGTCACCGACCGGCACCAAGGTGCCGAAGCGGCCGTCACCGAGTATTTCGC
Organism: Mesorhizobium sp. M1169; assembly: GCF_040318345.1. NCBI lineage: Bacteria > Pseudomonadati > Pseudomonadota > Alphaproteobacteria > Hyphomicrobiales > Phyllobacteriaceae > Mesorhizobium > Mesorhizobium sp. M1169. The sequence goes on from NZ_JAMYME010000019.1 coordinate 9,864, forward strand.
GCGGGCCGTGCGGAGCATCGGTGGAGATTACGGGGACACCGGCGGCCATGGCCTCGACCAAGACGTTGCCAAAGCCTTCGCTCGTGGATGTAAGGACGAACAGATCGGCTGCGGCGTAACAGGCTGCGGGATCGTTGACGTAGCCGGCAAAGAGTACGTCCTGGCCAATGCCGATCTGCTCGGCACAGGCGTGCAATTTGGCAGCCAGCGGACCTTCGCCGAAGATGACAAGCCGGGCAGGGCGGCCGGCGCGCAGGGCAGCGAAGGCCCGCAGCAAAGTCCGGTGGTCCTTGACCGGCACCAGGCGTCCCGCGGTGGCGATGACCGGGCCATTGCCCATCGCCGCCAACGCTGCCTGCCAGGCATAGGAATTCCTCTGCGGTGCTACAGCCGGCGGCAGCGGGTTGTTGATGACGACAACCTTCGATTCGGGGAAGCCTCGGGCGATGATGTCACGGCCGACACCCGCCGAAACGGCGATGGCTTTGGTTGCGCGCGCTGCAACCAGCGCGGAAAGCCAGATCGCCAGCCTGGCGCCGAGGCCACTGGCAGGCAGCGAGGCCGCGGCATGGAAGCTTGGAAAGAATTTTGCCCGGCTTCTGGCCAACATGAGTGACAGCGCCATCACCAGATTGGCGAATTCCGGGGCGCTATAGACCGCATCAGGATCAAGGCGGCGGAACAAATTTGCGCTTCTCACGATGCCTTTCAGCGTCGCCGACTTGGCGTAACCCTCGCCGCGCAAGAGAAGGCCGAAGTCGACCAGATGCACGGCAGCGGAACGCAGCGCGGCGTTAGGGCCTTCCGCGTTCCAGGTAAAAAGCGTGACCTCGTGGCCACGCGATGCCAGTTCATTTGCCATCAGGACGAAAACACGTTCGGCGCCGCCGCCCCTCAGGCTGGCGATGTGGAAAACGATGCGCTTCACCATGCCTTGCTTCAGGCTCGGCTGGCGGCAACGCCTGATCGGTTCGGCGGCCGGCGCATGTCGCGGATGATGCCCATGCCGATGGCCAGCAGCATCCCCAGGGCAAAGCCTGCGAACGCTCCGGCGCCTGCCACCAGGGCAGTGCGCGGGGGCCATGAGCGCGCGGGCGGGGGCACCGCGGTCGAAATCACCTGTACGTTTGTGGTGTCGATCTGCTCGCGCTCGCTGATTTGGCGCGCACGTGACAGGAAGCTCTCATAGACCGCTCTCTTGGACGCGGCATCGCGTTCAAGTTCTCGCAGGGCGACTTCGGATTCGCTGTCGGTGAATACATTGCTCTTCAGATCGTTCATCCTGGCGTTGAGAGAAGCCAACGAGGCCCGGGCCTTGTCCAGGCTGGCCTTTGCCGTGCCGACGGTGCGGGAGAACTCGGCCCGGAGTTGCGAGTTGACGGTCTCGAGTTCCGTCCTGAGCCTGACAATCGTCGGGTGGCGCGGACCGAAGGTCATCGACTGTGAGTCGATCTGCTGCCGCAGGCTGTTTGACCTGTCGCGCAGCGCAGCGAGCGCTTCCGAAACCGTGGGGTCGGGATTGGCCCCGTTGATACCGGAGGCAACCAGGGCGTCGTAGCTTGCCTGCGCGGCGATGACACGCGATTGCGCATCGACGATTTCGCCATTGAGCTGCGTCAGCGTCTGCGAACTGACGAGCTGGCCATTGCTGGACGACAGGTTGTGGCTGCGCCTGTAGCTCTCGACCTTCTCTTCGGCTGCCTGCACGTCGCTCTTGAGTTGGCCAAGCCGGCTGTCAAGGGCAGCCGCGGCACGGCTGGCGCCGGCAGCTTCGGCCTTAGCCAGTTCTTCCTGGAAGTTTTTGACTATGGCCTGCGAGATCAGGATCGCCTTGGCGGTGGTTTCCGCAGATACCGAGAGGGTTGTGACAAACGAGGTCGGATCCGCGATGGCGTCTACCCGGTCCGCCAGGTTCTTCAAGGCGATGAGCCTCGGGTCGGGCTTCGCCACAGCGCCGGACGAGGATGTGCTCCGGTCCGGATCGAAGAATTCTGGATCGTGAGTCAGGTTCAGTTCGTCCACCACACGGGAAAGCACGTTGCCCGAGGTCAGGATGCGCTGCTTGCTGCGCGTGCTGAGCAACTGGCTATCGACCTGGCCCGGTTGCGAGTAGAGGTCGTTTTCCACAACCTGCAAATTGGATGGGTTGATGAGGACCTCGGTCGTGACGGTGTAACGCTGCTTGCTCAGCAATGCATAGGCGCCGCCGACAATGCCGCCGACTACCGCCAGCATGAAGGCCAGGGCGAGGCCGGCCCGCAGCCAGACGAACAGACGCCGAAAATCGAGCTCAAGGAAATCGCCGATCTTGTCCAGGGTCACCGTTGCGACAGGCTCTGGAGGTTGCGGCGTCACCGGCGCGGAGCTTAGCCCCGCGACTGGGCCATGCTGTTGCAGCAATGCCCTGCGCCGTGCATTGGCGATACGCTCGAATGCACTGTTATTGGAAGCCGTCGCGGAGATAGGGGGTGTGCCGGAACCGGCAGACATGGTGACAACCCTTGTTAAATCATTACGCTTGGCCTGCTCTACAGAAACATCGTTAACATCTTATTTTCCAAGTTGGCCCATTTTACCGCTCTCGCTGTCCGTCCGGCGGACGTTGAAGGGGTCTCGTTGCCCGGAATGCTGTTTGAATACCTTCACCTGGATGGGCCATGAGCTATCCCGCTGCCGCATCGGAACGATTGTTGCCCAGTCGAGCGCGCCGTGAGAACGCGCTGTCGCTGCTGTTTTTCCTATGCGCCGCCTTCGCGCTCCTGCTTCGCTTTACGGTGTCGCCGCAGGTGATGAACATGGTCGTCGACTATACGGCCCAGGGGGGCTCGTTCTACGAGAAGCTGCATTTCGGCACCTATGCGATCTTCCTGGTCCTTGCCGTCGTTCTTTTCAGCCGACCGTTTCTGCTGCAGGGCGACGAAATTGGGATATTCAAAGCGTTGATTCGCTTTTCGGTGCTGATGTTCGCGCTGGTGCCCTATCTGTTCGTCACCGGCCGTGCGGGCTCCTCCGGGTTCATCATCGATTCTTATCTGGTGGCCGGCGCCGCAGGCCTGTTGATGCTGGCCTTGAACGCGGAAGTGCGGCGGGCGTTGGGCGACGTCGTGCTTGGAATGGTGATCCTCAGCGCTGTGCTCGGCACGATCGAAGCGGTGACTCAACATCGATTTATGCCTTACGGTCTCAACGAACTGCAGTTCAGGCCAATTGGCCTATCGGCGCACCCGCTGGCGCTAGGCGCGCTCTGCGCCACAGCCATCGGATTCGTGCCGCTGACGCGCTGGCGCATATGGGTGCGGGTGGCATCGATTCTCGTGTTGCTCGTCGGTTGTGCTGCGTCAGGCGCCCGCGCCGCCCTGATGCTCGCTGCGGGAGAAACCCTCATTCTGCTGCTGTTCGTGCCTTGGCCGCGCCTGACTCTCAAGCACCAGCGGCAGGCCAAGTCCGTCGTGCTGCTGTTCGCCCTGGTGAGCGGCGCAGTGCTGGTGGCCATACTATTTTCGGGCGGGCTGCTGAATCGATTCGGCAACACGATCTTTGACGAGAATTTCATGGCGCGGGTGACGATCTACCAGATATTCGGACTTGTTAGCTGGAAAGACATCCTGTTTGGCATGAACGTCGACGACCTCCTGGCGATCGTCAAAGAGAAGCTGCATCTGCCCTATATCGAGAGCGCTCCGGTGGTCATCACCATGCTCTTCGGCTTGCCGATAGCTGTGCTCTTCATAGTGCTGGTATTCTGGTTCATTTTTCGGCTGCTGCGCGCGGCGCCGCTGCCGGCATGGATCGGCACCATGACCTTCCTGCTTGCTGCGCTGTCGAACAACGCGCTCTCGTCAAAAGCGCCGGATATTACGACTATCGTGGTGTTGCTGCTTGCCTATAGAAACGTGCCGTATAGAAACCAGCCGAAGAGCACGTCTTCGACCGCTGTCGCATCCGAGCCGAAACTGGATCGGCTTGGATAAGCGCAGGCTCCAGACGCATCAGCCGGCGCTATCCACAACCTCGACATTGCCTGCGCGATTGAGCGTGTGGATGCCCGCCCGCGCCCATGCCGGTCCTGGGCCGATCGGGTGGGGCGGTGCAAACAGGACATCGAAGTCGTCAAGGCGATCCAACCGCATCAATCCCAGGCCGCCGCCATAGGCTCTAGACCCGTTTTGCACGGGCAGTAGCAAAGCGTCGCCCTGGCGGATGAAAGCGCCGCCCGGCCGAGTGGCCGAGTGATCGACGGCGACGGGATTGAGCGCGTGCGCAGCCCACGGCCCACGCAGCGCCGGGGCGGAATAGACGGCCATCGTGTCGGACGCGCTGCCGTAACCGAACCGCTCCGTCCCCAACAGCCAGAAACGGCCGTCGGATTCGAGCAGCGTGGCGTCGTTGAAATCCCTGTCCGTCATCAGCACCGTATCGCGTACCCAGCGATCCGGAAACTGCACGGCACGGTAGAGCACCAGTTCTCGCGCCGTAGCGCTTTCAGGGATCATGAAAATCTCGCCGGAGTGAGCGAACACCTGCGGATATGACAGGTGATGCGCTTCGTCCAGCACCACTTTCGGCACGCCGAAAGTGCCGTCGGTGCCAAGTTCAGCGACAGAAATCACCCCGCGGCCGGTGGAGTAGGGAAACTCCTCGACAAACAGAAAATGACGGCCGTCGCGCTCGAGAACGAACGGATCGGCGTAGAAGCGCTGCCCGTCATCGGCAAGCACGGTGAAGGGCTTACCATCCAGCAGTCCGGTTTCGGCGACGCCTGGACCGTCGATCAGCCGATAAGCAACCTGCCAATAGAAGGGACGCCGACCACGTCGCAGTTTTTGCACGGCGCGGTCGACTAACCCCCTGCCGAAAAAGGGCAGATAGTGCCCGATAAATCCGCCTTTCTGCAGGGGCGGCGCCGGGCTCTCGGCAATCGGCGCAAGTTTGCCCGCGGAAAAGCGGGCGACACATTGGGCAATCAGGGAGATGGCGCCGGCGAGCAGGTCGTTGCTGGTTCGGGACAGCCACAACCGGTCGCTGATCATCGGCCGCGCCGTGGCGACGGCAACGCCGTCGAGGCGCGCGGTGAGTTCGGGCAGCCGCCCGCTCGCCAGCATCTCGGTCATGCCTGCGGCAAAGCTGCTTTGGCCGCAAAATTCGAGCGTCAGGACAGGCGTGCCGCGTCGTGCGGCGGTAGCCGTGAGATCGACTATAAGATCGACTGGGCCGGTGTCGCCGGACGGCAACGGCCGGGAACGGCTTGCCAGTGAGCGGCCGAAGCGCCGGCCCTCGAGCGCCAGCACATTATCCATCGTGCGCGCATTGGGTTCAGGCGTCGGCGCGCGGCAACTCGAAACCGCATGTCCAGCCGCACTCAACCGCGCCAGAAGCTCATTTTCCCAGCGCCGGGATGTGTCGGCGTGGCCGATGATTAAAATATTAGTCAATCCAATATATTCTTTTTCAAGACTACTGCCATAGACTACTTGTCAGTCCAACCTTTCACAAGAGTTAAACCGGGAGAACGCGGCCTTGGTTGTTAATCATATATTAAGAATTGAGATCACGAAGGCGCTTTCCGGCGCTATTATGACTCTTGCGGGCAATAGTCGGCATGTCCCGAAGGCTGCAGGCGACCAGGATCAGCGATGAACGTCCTTTCACGTCCAAAACTGCCATCCAGGCAGAAACTGCTGATCGTGTTCGGCACTAGGCCGGAGGCACTCAAATGCTTTCCAGTGGCGCGTGCCGCCCTCGCTCATCCAGGCTTCATCACCGAAATATGCATAACCGCCCAGCATCGTGAAATGGTCGACCAGGTTGTCGAGCTGACCGGCTTGCCTGTGCACCACGATCTCAACATCATGCAACCCGGCCAGTCGCTGTTCGATGTGACCTCGCGCGTGCTCCTGGGCATGGCCGAGGTGTTGGACAAGGCGAAGCCCGATATCGTCATGGTACAGGGCGACACCACCACGGCAATGGCCGCGGCTCTTGCTGCCTTCTACAAGCGTATCCCCGTCGCTCATGTCGAAGCAGGATTGCGCAGCCACAACATCAACTCGCCGTTTCCTGAAGAACTGAACCGCAAGATTGCCGGCGACATCGCCACCTGGCATTTTGCGCCGACCGTTCAAGCGCGCGACAATCTCATCGCCGAAGGAAAGGCCGAAAGCACCATTTTCGTGACCGGCAACACGGTGATCGACACGCTGTTGCATTTTTCAAGCGCGATCGATGCCGACAGGCTGATGAACGCGAAGCTCGCTGCCAGCTTCCCCTTCCTCGATCCTTCCAAGAAGATGATCCTCGTCACCGGACATCGCCGCGAGAATTTCGACGGCGGCATCCAGCGCATCTGTACGGCGTTGAAGGGATTGGCGGCGCGCGGAGACGTGCAGGTCGTCTACCCTGTCCATCCAAACCCCAATGTGCGCTCGGTGGTCAACGCAGAGCTGGAAGGCGTGCCGAACATCCATCTGGTCGAGCCGCAGGACTATCTGCCGTTTCTGTACCTGCAGAAGCAGAGCTATCTGGTGCTTACCGATAGCGGCGGCGTTCAGGAAGAAGCGCCGTCGCTCGGCAAGCCGGTGCTGGTGATGCGCGAAAATACCGAGCGACCCGAGGGGATCGTGGCCGGCACCGCCCGCCTTGTCGGCACCGATGTCGAAAAAATCCTGTTCAACGCCAATCGCCTGCTCGACGATCAGGCTGCCTATCGCGGCATGGCGGAACGACACAACCCATATGGCGATGGCCGGGCTAGTAACCGGATTGTTGAGGAACTGCTGCATCATGGCTGAAATCAAAACCGTTTCCGTAATCGGCATGGGATATATCGGCCTGCCGACCTGCGCCATTTTCGCCAGCCGCGGGCTCAACGTCATTGGCGTCGATGTCAACGGAGCGGTGGTCGAGAAGGTCAATCGCGGCGAAATCCACATCGTCGAGCCGGACCTTGACGGTCTGATCCAGAAGGTCGTGGCGAACGGCAAGCTCATGGCCTACAGCACGCCGCAGCCGGCGGACGCCTATATCATCGCCGTGCCGACCCCGATGACCCACGATCATAAGCCGGACGTAACCTACGTGCTCGCGGCGGCACGAAGCATCGCCCCCGTGCTGAAGCGCGGAGACCTTGTGGTATTGGAATCGACATCGCCGGTTGGAACCACGCGTATCATGACCGGGCTGCTTGCCGAGTTGCGGCCTGATCTCAAATTTCCTGTCCAGCATGGCGAAGACGCCGATGTGCTGGTCGCCTATTCGCCCGAGCGTGTGCTGCCGGGAAAGGTGCTGACCGAGCTGATCAACAACGATCGCTCGATCGGCGGATTGTCCCGCAAATCGTCGGAGCGGACCGCGGCACTCTATTCAACCTTCGTCACCGGCGACCTGTTCATGACGACGGCCGAAAGTGCTGAGCTGGTGAAACTGACCGAGAACGCGTTCCGCGACGTCAACATCGCCTTCGCCAACGAGCTTGCTGCAGTGTGCCAGGACCTGTCGCTCAATGTCTGGGAAGTGATCGATCTTGCCAATCGGCACCCTCGCGTGAACATCCTCCAGCCGAGCCCGGGCGTTGGCGGTCACTGCATTGCGGTCGATCCATATTTTATCATTGACGCCGCACCCAACAGCACGCGGCTGATGGCTTCGGCACGCCGGATCAATTCCGAACGGCCGATGTCGGTGGTCAGGGATATCGAGGCCTTGCTCGACCCCTCCCGCAAGCAAACGATCGCCTGTCTTGGCCTCAGCTTCAAAGCCAATATCGACGATCTGCGCGAGAGCCCGGCCGTCGAGGTGGTGAAGCTTCTGTCCGATAACCCCAATGTGAAGATCATTGCGGCTGAACCCAACACAAATGCGCTGCCGCATGAGCTCGAGGGCAGGGGCATCGTGTTCACCGACGCACTTTCGGCCATCGACAAGTCCGATATCGTCGTCCTCCTGGTCGACCATCGGCAGTTCAATCTGGTCGACCCCGAAGCGCTCAAGGACAAGAAGCTCGTCGATACGAGGGGTCTGTGGACGTGGCGCAAGGCACGCAAGCCCGACGCCCGCATCGAAGGCAAGAAACCAGAGGTCGCACAAGTGACGCTTGCAAGGGAGCAGGCCGCATGAACGCGCACGCCCCGGCATGGGCGCAGCATTCCCTGTTGGCATCACGGCGCCGGGAGTTCCTTGGTGCACCGATCCATGCGCTGACCATGGCCGAGACACTGGCCATCGCCGACGAGGCGATGACCCTGGGGCGGCCGCTGCATCATGTGGTCGTGAACGTCGCCAAGCTGGTGACCATGCGCCAGAATGCCGAGCTGCGCGAGGACGTGGCCGGGGCGGACGTGGTCAATGTCGACGGCATCGGCGTGCTTTGGGGTGCACGTCTGTGCGGCGTCGCGCTGCCCGAGCGGGTGGCGGGCGTCGACATCATGATCAATCTGCTGAGCCTCTGCGCGAAGCGTGGATTCAGGCCGTATCTGCTGGGGGCCGAACAGCACGTTCTCGACGCGGTTGTAGTGAGACTTGCCAAGGACCATCCGAGCCTCGTCATAGCGGGAATGCGCAACGGCTATTTCAAGCCGGAGGACGAGGCCGGGATCGTCGCGGCGATCAACGCCTCGGGCGCCGACTGCCTGCTGGTGGCCATGCCGACACCGCGCAAGGAACGCTTTCTCAAACGCTACCGCGATGAACTCGCCTCAAGCTTCGTGATGGGCGTAGGCGGCAGTTTCGACGTCTATGGGGGCAAGGTTGCCCGTGCGCCGAAGCTGATACAAGCGGCCGGCCTGGAGTGGCTGTTCCGCGTCGTCCAGGAGCCGCGACGCTTGTGGCGCCGCTACTACGACACCAACACTGCCTATGCGGGACTGCTGTGCCGGGAGTTCTGGGAGCGTCGCTGGCGCCGAAACGCCGGTTTATAGTTTCGCGTTCCCCCCACAAAACAGGCGTTGCCCCTGGACTTCGCTTTACGCGATCCGTAGCCGCGCTCGCAGCTGGGCGACGAATTGCGTCGCTGCCACGGGGTGGAACAACGAGGTCAGCCCGAAGAAAACCGCGGCGCCGGTGGTGCCGCCGGCGACAAGCGAGAAGATCGCCGGCACGTCGCCGGCCACCATGCTGGCAAGCTTGGCGGCCATCCCCGTGCTGAGCGAGATGATTACCGAAACACCGATGTCGCGCCACGGCACCGGCACCGGTGTGAGCCGCTCGCTGATGATGATGCAGGTTATGGAGCCCACCACCGAGCCCCCCGCCAGCGCCAAAGCGGCGCCGATCTCCGCCATCGGGGGGATCAACAGCAGGGACAATGCGATTGTTGCCACCGAGCCGAAGAGATTGGCGATGATCAGCAGCCACGGCCGCTTGTGCGCGTGCACCACGACGCCATAGACGAAGCTGGTGAGGTTGGCGCACAGCACGCTGAAGGCAATGATCGGAAACAGCAGGCCGAAGCGGCCGTGATATTGCGAGGGCAGCATGAGCTCGGTGATATCGCTGCTGAGCGCGACCAGCATCGCTGCAATCGGCAGGCAAAGCCGCATCATCAAGGCCATTAACTGCGACAGCAACCGACCCGATGCCGCGGGGCCATCCTCGTCGAACCGGCTAACCACCTCGGGAAAGGCGCCCATGTTGATGGCGTTGGCGACCATATCGATCGGCTGGCGGGCCAGCGCATAGGCTGCGGCGAAGATCGCCACGGCGCTGGCATCGTAATAGAACTTGAGGAACAGACGCTCCGCGCTGTTGAGCCCGAAGCCAACCAGCGCCATGATGATCAGCGGCACACCGAGCGCAAAGAAGTCCCTGTGGGTGAAACGCGGCGGACCGGCAACGAGCCGTCGCGATGCCATGATGCCCGCCACGATGCCGGCAATCAAGGCGCCGAGGCTCGAGCCGAGCGACACCGTCAGAAAGCTATCCTGAAAGACAAGGATAGCGCCGATCGGTAACGCGAGTTGCAGCAGGGCACGCAGGGCTTCTAGCATCGAATAGACCGAATGGCGCTGCTGCATCTGCAGCACCGTCAACGCGAAGCGGCTGATGGACCCGGCGACCAGATAGCCGCAGACTGCGATCGCGAACTCGATCCAGCGTTCAGGCACGATCACCGCCGACGCGCCTACCGATATGACCAGCGCCAGTGCCGTGGTGGCAAGCAACACCTGCCCGGCCAGCATCAGGCTGCCGCGGCTGACTTCGCCCTTGCCGCCAAGCCTGAGCAAGGCGATGCGCAGCCAGTTGGTGACGGCAATGTCGGTCATTTCCCCGACGGTCACCACCAGGGTGAGCAGGCCATACTCGGTCTGGTCGATCAAACGCGTCACGACGACCAGCAGGAGCAGCGCCGAAATTCGCGTCAGCAGGATCGCCGGAGCATAAATGAGCGTGGAACGGAGCAGCAAGGGCGTGTCCCTGGAAAACTCACCTTCGACTAGCCGCCGACTGGCGGAAAATCCAGCCCGATGACGCCGAAGGGTGAACAGATTCAGTTTGAACTAAAAGATTTGCCGTAAAACTTATCGGGAACGTTTGCTTTGCAGTTACCCGGTCTGTGTTATTTAGAGTACCATCATGTTGCAGCGCCTCATATCCGATCGAAAAATACATGTCCTGGTCGCGACGCCCTCGGGCGTTTCGGGGCAGGGCGGCATCGACCGCATCATGGGCGCGCTGAAGCAGGAGTTCGAACGGCAAGAAATCGCCGACATCGATGTGTGCTTCCTTGCCAGTCGTGGCCCGGGGCATGTCGGACTTTCGATCTTCTATATGCTCGGTTTTTGCTTACGGATGCTTAAAGCGCGTCTGGCTGGACGCGCCGATGTCATTCATATCAACATCTCGGTTTCCGGCAGCACCTACCGCAAGATGGTGATCGCCGCCTGCGCACGGCTGCTGTCGATACCCTATGTCCTGCACTTGCACGGGGCGCAGTATCAGACATTCTGGAAAGCCGACCGCGGTTTCATTAGCCGCCGTATCAAAGCTCTGTTCGAGCATGCCGATCGGGTGATCGTTTTGGGCAGGCTTTGGCGCGATTTCGTCGCCAGCCGGGCGCCGGGCGCAGCCGGCAATATCGTGATCGTGCCCAATGCGACCGAAGTCCCGTCGCTGGCGCATGTCGGCGGCGGCGACCATGTGCATATCCTGTTCCTGGGCCGCATCGGCGACCGCAAGGGCGTACCGCAATTGCTCGAGGCACTGCACCGCATGAGCCCTGTCAAGAATTGGCGCGCCACGATTGCCGGCGATGGCGAAGTCGAGGCGGCACGGGCAAAATCGGCCGCGCTGGGGATTGCAGACCGGATCGCCTTTCCGGGTTGGGTGGGACCGGACGATGTCGCATCGCTGATTTCTTCGGCCGATATTCTGGTTCTTCCATCCTTCGCCGAAAATCTGCCGATGTCGGTGATCGAAGGCATGGCAGCCGGTTTGGCGGTGGTGGCGACCCCGGTTGGCGCCGTCGAAGACATAATCACCGACGGGCAATCCGGGCTGCTGGTGCCGCCAGGCGATGTTACAGCGTTGACCGAGGCGCTGAGCCGCCTCGCGGAGAACCCGGCACTGCGGGCAAAGCTTGGTGCCGGTGCCATGGCCGTGCATCGGGAACGGCTTGAGCTCGCCCCGTTTGTCGGCGCAATCTGCGATGTCTGGCGGTCGGCCGCGTCAAGCCGTCAAACGGTCAAGCGCTGAGGCCGACGATCGCGGCGGCGCGTCGAGCCTGAATTCGCGGTGGAATATCTCCAAATTCAACAGCGCCCATATCAGCTTTTCGTGGTCTGCAGCACGCGTGGTGTGTTCCGAGACGATTTGATCTAGCTGTTTCGGACTCAGATAGCTGCGAATGACGGAGTGAGGCGAGCAAAGATGGTCATGCACGTAGTTCCTCATCGATCCGCGAAACCATTCGGCGACCGGTACCTTGAACCCGACCTTGCGGCGGCTGAGAATTTCCTCCGGGAGGATATTGGCCATGCTGTCGCGCAGGATCTGCTTGCTGTGCAACCAACCCAGCCTGTAGCGATCGGGCAATTTGCTAACGAATGAAACCAGGTCTCGATCGAGGAACGGCATTCTTCCTTCGATTGAACCGGCCATCATCATGTGGTCGCCTCGTTCCAGGAGATTGTCGGGCAGCCACGATGTCTGATCGAAAAACAGCACGCGGCGAAGATGGGAAGCCGCAGCGCTTGACGAGAACGGAAAGTCGTTGCGCTCATAACGGCGATTTGCGGACGCGCCGATCAGGCAAGCGCTCTGCTGCGCCGAAACGGCTCCAAACCAGGAGACCATCCGGGCGGCAAAGTCCCTTTCGCCCGCGGTGCGGGCAAATGTATCGACCTTGGCCGACGCGCCCGGCATGGCGCGTGCCAAAGGGGAAAGGACGTTATCGTGCAGCGAGGCTGGAACAAGCGACTGGTAGATCCCGGCCAGTGATTCCGCGCGATGCTTGGGATAGCCGCCGAGAATCTCGTCGGCTCCTTCTCCGGTGAGCACCATCTTGACGTCTTGCGAGGCTCGCTCCGACATCAGGTAAATTGGAATATCGCTGCTTTGCGAAACAGGTGCCCCGCGTTGGCGAACCATCGTCGGCAGATGATCCATCAGATCGCCTGGCTGGATTACAAGTTCGCAATGATCGGTCTTGAAATGATCGGCAACGCGTCGGGCGAATGCAAATTCGCTATAGGCTGCGTTGTCGAACCCGACGGAAAACGTGCGAATGGGCGTGGCGCTGTGCGTGGCCATCAGCGCGACGATAGCCGAGGAGTCGAGCCCTCCGGAGAGAAAGGCCCCAAAAGGTGCATCGCTGCGCATCCTGATCTCGACGGAATGGTCGAGCAATTCCAGAAATCGCCGCTTGGCGGTTTTTCCGTCGATCCGCTCGGTAACGGCCGCCTGGTCCGGAGGCGTATAGTAGCGCGTTTCCTTGACTACCCCTTGCGACCAGACAGCATAGCTTCCGGGATTGAGTTTGCGGATCTGTTTGAAGAGCGTGCGCGGTCCCGGCACATAACGCCAGTTCAGATACTCGTGCACGGCATCCAGATCGAGTTCCTGAGCATCTTGCTGCGATGACAACAATGCGTTGATCTCCGAGGCAAATAGCAGCAATTTTTCGCTTTGCATGAGGTAAAGCGGCTTTTCCCCGAAGGGATCCCGGGCGAGGATCAATTCCTGCCTCTGAGCATCCCAGAGTGCAAAGGCGAACATGCCACTCAGCCGGTCGAACATTGACAAGCGCCACTGATCGTAGGCTCGGAGCAGCACCTCGGTATCGGAGCGCGTTCGAAAATGATGGCCAAGGCCGATCAGTTCCTGGCGCAGCTCGATGTAGTTATATATCTCGCCGTTGAAAATTATTTTGAGACGACCGTCCTCAATCTGCATCGGCTGATTCGACTCGGGCGCTAGGTCAATGATCGCCAGGCGGCGATGAACCAATGCCAATTGTTGCTCGCCGGTATTCAGGTCCAATATCTCGGTGCCTTCGGCATCGGGACCGCGATGCCGCAATGCGTTTGACATTCTGGCGGCCCGCTCTTGTGGATTTTTAGCCCTTCGCCCGATCCATCCGGCAATTCCACACATTGTTCCCCCCTAGGCGCGCGCATTCCCCACTCAGTACAACAAATGTGTTAAACACTTCGTGCCAATACAACCCAACCGGGAGAAAGCTGCCACGGGCCGTTCCTCGATCGAGCCTGGCCGTCAGGGGTTGCCACCGGTTGTTCGCTGGTGAGGGCGAGTGATGGCACCTATGGCAGGCCCAATGCCTGCAGCATCTCCGGGTCGGGAACCGGGGGACCATCGGGCGGGATGAGGCTCATCCCATAGGGATTGGAGAACTCCCAGGCAGACCATGGGATCGCGAAGCGTTCGGCCTCTTGGCGCACTGCCTTGAGATAGCGCGAACGGTCGGCCTCAAAGGCGCCCATGCGGCCGTCCGCGGACATGAGGATAGCGCCGAATTCGCCCATGAAGAGCCGCCGGCTGGGAATGCCATGGCCTTCAGCCCAGTCGACAGCCTGGCGAAAGCTCGCCTCCAGTTGGCTCTGGCCCCAGTTCTGCTCGAAATAGTTCGCGATTGCTTGGCGCGCGGTGGCCATGTTCATGACCTGCTCGACCCTGCTCAAGCCGGCAGCGTCCATCCGCGCTCTAAGGGTTTCGGTCACCACTTCGGGTGTACTGCTGTCGGCCGGCCAGGGAAGTCCCGAAGCAAAGCTGATCGTGTCATCGGGCCGCTGGTGGGTGAAGCTGTGCGGCTCATACATATGGAAGCTGTAATAGAGGTTTGGGTCATCAAAGCCGGGGCTGAGGTTGACCAATCCGGCAATGCTGCCGCCGCAGGCGCCGGTTGCAACGATGGTAAGTTCGCTGCTGACCGCTCGAATGTCGTGGACGGTCCCTGCCATGATCCGCTGCCAGTGATCGCTGCCGCTCGCATCGCAAGGGTAGTATGCGGGCTCGTTGTAAGGTTCGAGGGCGACTTTGTCGGTGCCTATCTTGACCAGCATGGCGGCGACCGCCACAACCATTTGACGATAGCGGGCAACGCCCTCGCTGTCGGCGCCGCCATAGATCATCTCCATGCTGTAGTCGGGAACCTGAGTGACGCCATGCAGGTCGAAAACCACCTTGAGGCCGGTCGACGTGATCCGCTCGACGGCGGCGGCAAGTATGTCCAGCGCCTGCTGCCGCTTGGCGTCCCCGCTGGCAAGCAGCGGGCCGGGATCGACGCTCAGCCGGACGAAGTCGAAGCCCATCGATCGGATGTGGGCAAACACCTCCCCGGCCGGCCAGTCGGTGAGCGGCCTGCTTTCCGCAAGCCACTCCTTTTCGCTGCGATAGGGCGGCCAAACGTAGGTTCCGTCTTTCGCCACCGGCGACCAGTTGAGCCACTGATGCACGCCAACGCCGCGCTTGAGAGGGATGGGCTCTGCCTCGGCCGCCACAAGCAAGGCGAGCACCCAGGAAACAACATACACCGCTTTTCGCATCGCTCCCTCCGCATGCTCGCGGGAGATATTAACCGCAACGAGCGGGAAAGAAGATTGCCGGCCCGCAGCTTTTCGACGGCATGGTATACAAGGACCGAAACGTTGACGGGGCGTGCATGAGAATCGGCTGGTACATCAACCGATTGCGCAGCATGGGACCGGCCGAGGTGTTGCACCGGCTGGGCGAGCAACGTCGAAGGATCGCGTCGCGCCGCCGCGATGATGGGTGGGAGCGCTATCCATCGCCGCAGTTGCACCCAGTGCTGCCCGGATTTCGCCATGCTGCGCTGGCAGCGACCGACGCTCAACGGCAGGCCATAGCGGCGGCCGCGCAAGAGATGCTGCATGGCCGGTTTTCGGCACTCGGGCGGACATGGCCAAAGCGTGAGCCCGATCGTTTGTTTCCTGCTGAGCTTTGGCGTCTTGATCCGGTAACCGGCAGGCTTTGGCCTGGCGCCGAGGCTCATACTTTCGATATCGATTTTCGCGATGGCGGCGACCTTGGCGATATAAAATATGTCTGGGAGATCAACCGGCTGCAGCAATTGCCAGTACTGGCTGCACACCTGCTCCTCAGCGAGGACAATCGATCCCGGAGTGCCATTGAGGCGGCAATCGGCAGTTGGCATTCCGCCAATCCGCCGTACCGAGGCATTGGCTGGGCTTCCGGCATCGAAGTAGCGCTGCGAGCCATCAGCCTGATCGTCACCCTGGACCTTATCGGTGACCGGCTTGACCCGGCGACGCTGCGGAAAGCCGGTGAGATACTCGCGGCAAGCGCCTATTGGCTGCCGCGGTTTCCGTCGCGATATTCCTCCGCCAACAACCATCTCGTCGCAGAGTTGGCTGGCGAATATCTGGTTGGCCTGGCGCTCGGGGCCGAATCCGAAATTGCCCGCAGCGCCCTCTTAAATGAGACGCACAAGCAGATTCTTGCCGACGGCGCCGGTGCCGAGCAAACGCCGACCTATGCAGCCTTCAGCGCCGAACTCATCTTGCTGTGCGCCGCCGCGGCGCGCCAGGCGGGAACGCCGTTTCCCTCGGCCGCCGAAGCGCGTCTGGGCGCCTTCGCCAATTTCGTCGGCTGGCTGCCACAGAAAGCCGCCCGCTTCGGCGACGACGATGAGGGCCGTGTGCTGAAGCTGGGCGACGAGCCGAACTATATCCGATCCGTCGCGGCCGCCATCCACGGCTTACTGGGGACGCCGGGCAACGCGCCGGAGCCTGACGATTTTCGTTCGCTTTTCTTTGGTGCGCCGTCAGGCCCGGCGCCCGCGGTGCATGGCTTACAGACATTCACGCAAGGCGGGCTCTCCGTCTGGCGCGGAGCAATGAATGGCCGCAATGTCGAACTGACGTTCGACCATGGACCGCTCGGCTATCTCTCGATAGCGGCGCACGGCCATGCCGACGCGCTGTCGCTCACCCTGTGCATCGACGATGAGCCGGTGCTGGTCGATCCCGGCACCTGGCTCTACGGTTCGGGAGGCGCATGGCGCGACTGGTTCCGCTCCACACCGGCGCACAACACGCTGAACATCGAGGGCAAGAGCCAAAGCACCATCGCTGGAAATTTCAACTGGTCGCACAAGGCAGTCGCAGCGCTGATGGAGAGCGAACCGGAACCGCACTGGAGGCTGAGCGCCCGGCATGACGGCTATAGAAGCCGCTTCGGCGTCGTGCATCAGCGCACTTTGGCGCGCCAGGCCGATGGCATCCTCATCACCGACCAACTGCTCGGCGGCAGGCGCCAGTCCGAGATCGTCTTCCAACTGGCCGCCGGCCTCCTTGCCGAGCGGCACGAAGATACGGTCACGGTATTGTGCGGCGACGAGGTACTGTTGGCCATCCGCTTTCCTGATGCTGTGCTCGATATCGGCGCCGGCGGTGACATGCCGGGCCAAGGCGGTTGGGTTTCACTGCGTTTTGGCACCAGGCAGCAAGCCGAACGCATCGCCTGGCACGGTGAAGTGGGCGAAGCCGGGATCGATATCCATCTTGCCCCAATTCACCCGCCGCGACAGCAAAAACCGGTGCCAACGTAGAGTTGCCGGGCGAGTTCCAGCCGTATTCGACATTAATTACGTTTGGACATTTAGCGGTTTCGTTACCGTTGATCTGCTAGTCTCGCACCATCCAGCCTGCTTTGCCCGCTGCGCCCCGCAACAGCCACTGGTTGCAGGCGGCGTAGCGAGTTTGGCGGGAATTTTGTGCTTTGCTATTCGCCAGATCGCCTTCTTACGACCCCCAGACTGCCTTCTTACGACCAGGAGCCGCTGCATCAATGTTTTCCGAATTTGCCAGAGCGATTGTGGAAAAGCTTTCGAACGTCAATCTGACCACGCTCGGCCTGCTTCTCCTCACCGCACTGGGCAGCGCGGTGATCGCCTACTGGCGAACTGCCGAACATAAGTCCCTCAGGGACTTTTTCGACTTCGCCTTCCCACAGGAAGTCATCCTGCACCCGTCGGCGCGAGCCGACGCCATGTTCTGGATCACGAAACGGGCGATGATGCCTTTCCTGCTTATTCCTGCCGGCGTCACCTTCGTCGTCGCGGTGGGCTATGGCACACGCGAGGCAATTGGCTGGCTCCTTAACATCCACGCGCCGCTTCTCGGCGGCCCGGCGGGACCGGTGACGATCGTCATCTTCACCGCAACCATGCTGGTCGCCTATGATATTTCATACTACCTCTACCACGTCGCCCAGCACCGTTTCCCGTTCCTGTGGGAATTGCACAAGGTACATCATTCG
This sequence comes from Mesorhizobium sp. M1169, assembly GCF_040318345.1. Taxonomy (NCBI): domain Bacteria; kingdom Pseudomonadati; phylum Pseudomonadota; class Alphaproteobacteria; order Hyphomicrobiales; family Phyllobacteriaceae; genus Mesorhizobium; species Mesorhizobium sp. M1169. The sequence continues at coordinate 27,612 of NZ_JAMYME010000019.1, forward strand.
GCCGAGGTGATGGTGGGGATCACCAAGGACCGGGTTCATCCGCTGGACGATCTGATGAACCGTATGTGGGATGGCGTCATCCCGGGCATCTGCTTCGGGATCTGGAGCCTGATCGCACTCGATCCGGTAGAGGTCGCTATCTTCGGCATCAACGTCTACGTCATCCGCAACATCCTGATGATGGACTTTGTTCGCCATACGCATCTCAAGATATCGTTCGGCCCGTTGAACAGCATCATCCTGTGTCCGCACTGGCACCAGGTGCATCACAGCATCGACCCTCGTCACTACGATAAGAATTTCGGTCTGCTTTTTTCGTTCTGGGATCGTCTGTTCGGAACGCAATTTGTCCCGGAGCCGGATGAAGACCTGAAATTTGGCCTGGTCGATCGCGATGTGCGCGATTACCAGTCGCTCTTTGGGCTCTACATCCTGCCGCTCAAGAAGATGGCAAGGCATGTCATGCGACTGTTTCACAGACGGCCCAATGTGGTCGCGCAGCCACAGGACAGTTCTCCTTCATGAACACCGCTGTTTCCATCGACGTCCTAGGCGCGGAGCGCCTGGAAATCGTCCGTTCGGCGGATCGCCTGGCTGCGGTCGAAGCCGCTTGGATGGAGCTTTGGCATCGTACCGACGGGCTGATCTTTCAAAGCCATGCCTGGATTTCGGCATGGTGGAGTACTGTACAACGGCGTGACCAGCGCGCGTTGCGGATCGGCCTGGTCTGGAAGGGCGAGAGACTCGTTGCTGTCGTTCCGCTAGCGATCGGCAGGCGCAGGGGGCTGCGGTTTCTCGAATGGGCGGCCGGCAGCTATACCGACTATGGGGATATTCTCGTTGCTCCGGAATGCTCGTTATCGGCGCTGCAGGAGCTATGGACCCAACTGTGCGACGCCGGCGGCTTCGACCTTGCCTTGATCAATCGTCTCTCACCGGATGCGGCGGCCCGCAAAATTTTCACGCCGGGAGCTTCCGACGGCATCAGGCTTCGTCCGTTTCACCGAACGGAAGTCAGCTATCGCGTTGCCGGACAATGGGAAAGCGGAGCGGCATGGTTCGCGGACCAGTCGAAAAAGACGCGCCAGAACTATCGGCGCGGCATCAAAGCGCTGGAAGAAACCGGAGAGGTGAGATTTCGCCTGCTTGCCCCCGACGAGCCGCTGCAACCGGTACTGGAGCGCCTCGCGGCCTTGAAGCGGAAATGGCTGACCGAGCGCATGCGTGAATCAGATCTGTTCGAAGAGGGCGTGCCGGTACTCGCCGCGCTCGTCGATGCGTTGGCGCGCGCCGGCGTGCTGCATATCTTCGTCCTCGAATGCAATGGCGTGATGGTCGCGGTGTCGATCAACTTCGTCCAGCACGACGTGATGATGGCCTTCGTGACGACGTTCGATCCGGATTTCGGCCGGGCGTCGCCGGGTGTGATCCTGTTGATGGATTACGTGCAGTGGTCGATCGATCACGGTTTGAGCATGGTCGATTTCCTCTGTGGCGCAGAGTCGTTCAAACACAAATTCTCAACGCAGGCGGCTACGCTGGAATCCGTCATCGGAACGCGCACGGCACAGGGCGCGCTTGCATTTCTTGCCGATCGTGTCCTCCAGACGGTCAGGCATATGCGCGAGCGGTCATCGGCACCACCAGAGGGACGCGATGCGCCCGCTCAAGCCGAAGCAGCCTTGGACTAAAGCGCGTCGCGTTCGATCGGCCTCATGCGACGCGCTTTAGATTCTTGTTTATACATGTCGTTATCGCAAAACCGCTGCACACTTTTGCGCGACATGCTTTAGAACGGTTCATCGTTTCACGGAAACGGCCCGCTCGCAAAAAGCTCAAATGAAGCGCGGTATCGGACCGTTTTGCGGCGTGGTGCGGTCGCCGAGGTCGAGGAAGATTTCGTCGATGTAGCACCATCCCCAACCTTCCGGCGGATCGTAGCCTTCGATGACAGGATGGCCGGTTGCCCGAAAATGCTTGGTGGCATGACGGTTGGGCGAGTCGTCGCAGCAGCCGACATGGCCGCATGTGCGGCAGAGCCGCAGATGCACCCACTGCGAACCGCTCTTCAGGCATTCCTCGCAGCCGAGCGCGCTCGGTGTCACGTCGCGAATGTCCCCGGCGTGCCTGCATTCGTCTGCCATCATACGCTCCTGACCAGTTGTGGCGCCACGGCGAGACTGCCGTTTCGCGCGAGATATGCATGCAGCGCTGCAACCACCTGGGCGCCTTCGCCGACGGCAGCGGCGACGCGTTTGATCGAGCCGGAGCGCACGTCGCCGATGGCGAACACCCCGCCGCGGTTCGTCTCCAGCGCACCACGTTCCTGGCCAATGTCAGGCCCAGTGCGAACGAAGCCCTTCGCGTCCAACGCCACGCCGCATTGCGCCAACCAGTCGGTGTTCGGATCGGCGCCGATGAACAGGAAGAGGTGGCGGATCGGACGTGCTGTCTCGGTGTCGCGGTTGCGCCAGCGCACTTTGCCAAGATTGCCGTCGTCGCCTTCCAGTGCCGCAATCTGCGTCTCAGCCAGCACTTCGATGTTCGGCTGTGCCCTGACGCGCTCCACCAGATAGCGCGACATGCTCGCATCGAGGCTGCTGCCGCGCGCCAGCAGCCATACCTTCTTCACATGCGCCGCCAGGTAGACGGCAGCCTGACCAGCCGAATTGCCGGCGCCGACCAGGGCTACCTCTTGCCCTGCGCAAAGCCGCGCTTCGATCGGCGAAGCCCAGTAATGCACGGAGCTTCCCTCGAACTGCGCCAGGTTTGCCATGTCGAGGCGGCGATAGCGCGCTCCGCTGGCGATCACGACCGTGCCCGCACGGTCTCCCCACCGCCGACGGCGAGCGTATAGTGGGCACCGGACGTGTCGCTTACGCTGCCCAGCAGCTTCGCCTCGTCCGGTATCACCATCTCGACGCCGAATTTCTGCGCCTGGTTGTAAGCGCGCGCCATCAGCGCCATTCCCGAAATGCCGGTCGGAAAACCGAGGTAGTTCTCGATGCGCGAGGAGGCACCCGCCTGTCCGCCGAAGGCACGGCAATCGAGCACGATCGTCGACAACCCTTCGGAAGCCGCATAGACGGCCGCCGCGAGGCCGGCCGGTCCGGCGCCGACAATGGCCACGTCGTACAGCCTGCCGGCGTCGATCGGCCTCACCAGGCCGATGCAGCGGGCAAGCTCGTTCTCTCCGGGATTGAGCAGCAGCTTGCCGTTCGGACAGAGCACGATCGGCAAATGGTGGATGTCGACATGGAAGCGTTCGATCAGGGTCCTGGCGCAGGGATCGGCAGCCGAATCGAGAATGCGATGCGGCTGACCGCTGCGAGCCAGAAAACCTTGCAGCCTCAAAACGTCGCCGCTGTCGACCGGTCCGACAATGATCGGGCCGGCTGTGCCGCTCTCGAGCAGGCCGACACGGCGCAGGATCAGCGCCCGCATGACGCGCTCGCCGAGGTTTGCTTCCTGCACCATCAGGTCCCTCAGTCTTTGCGAGGGGATGACGAGCGCCTCGACCGGCTCGACCGCCTCCACATCCACCAGTGAGGGTCGGGCTGAAAGCTGCGCCAACTCGCCGACGAAATTGCCTGCACCGTGCGTGACGATTGTTTCGCGCCGGCCGAAGCTGCCGCCCTGGATGATATCCACCTTGCCGGACAGGACCACGATCAGACCGGGCGCCAGCTCGCCGGCTTTGACGATCTGTTCGCCTGCAGCATAGGACACGGCTTCGCCGAAACGGCCCATGCGGTCCAGATCCGCCTCAGCCAGCACTGGAAACATCTGATCGCGACGGGCAATGGAGATCGGATTGGCGGGTTGAGACATGGTTCGAACCTATCGCCGGTTTCCGACAGTTTGAAGCGGTTTTTGCGGCTTGCGGCCGGTAGGAACCTGGCCCGCCTGTCGGTAAACGCTGTGCCCTTCGCTTCGCAGTTAACTGATCGCGGCCGTGCGACGGTGTCGTCGCGACGTGCCTCACGATCCGTTGCATCTCCTTGATTTGTTTGATTTGCGCATCCCGGCAAACCCGGCGCATGCTGCTTTAGCCGGCACCTGCCTAAGCCGGCCAGGCCCGGCGCGCCGTCCTGTGTCAAACTCTCGGCCGCCGGGCTTCTGGACAGCAGAAAACGGCCTGTGTCCGAGCACTCCGCAAACTGGCCCGCGGCCTGTTGTTCGGCGAGTGCTCAGGCAGCTACCTGAAGCACAATCTTGCCGCGCGTGTGCTGCTTCTCGAGCTGTTCCTCGGCCCTGGCGACTTCCTCAAGAGGATAGATTGCCTGCACGAATGGCCTGACCTTCCCGGCGTCGATGAGGCGGCTGATCTCGGCAAGCTGCGCCGCGTTCGGCTTGGTCAAATAGGAAACGCCGCGAGCCCGATGCAGGCGGGCCTTCTCCGCCGACGGTTCGGAAAGCGTTGAGACGACCGTCCCGCCGGGCTTGAGCACGTCCCACGAGCGGTCCTGTGTTTCACCCGCTACCAGGTCGAAGACGAGGTCGACGTCCTCGACAAGCTCCTCGAAGCGCTGGTTCTTGTAATCGACCGCCTGGTCGGCGCCAAGCGCGCGGACGAAATCGAAATCCTGCGCGGAAACGGTCGTCGCGACAAACGCGCCCGCGGCCTTTGCGAACTGCACCGCCAGATGACCGACGCCGCCGGCGCCGCCATGGATAAGGACCCGCTGCCCGGATTTGAGGCCGCCGTGATCGAAAAGGCCTTGCCACGCGGTAAGGCCCGCAAGTGGCACGGCGGCGGCTTCGGCGTGGCTTAAGCGTTGCGGCTTCGCCGCCGCCTCCGTTGCCTTGACGACGACATATTCGGCGTTGCCGCCGCGGTCGTTGCCGAGCATGGCATATAGCGGATCGCCCTTCTTCAGCGTATGGGCCCGCGTGCCGCACAGTTCCACCACGCCGGATACGTCGCGGCCGAGCGTGACGGGCAGATCCGCGCCCGAAGAGCCCTCGCGAACCTTGTAGTCGACGGGATTGACGCTTGCCGCGTAGACCTTGAGCGTGACCTCGTCGTCACGCGGCTGAGGCAACGGAACCGCGTCCAGCGAAAGAACCTCCGGTCCACCAAAATCGTGGATACGGACGGCCTTCATCGTAATCATGGCTTGCTCCTCGTCGGGTTGCAGTCCAGTTCGCTCTGAACAGTTTCGCCGGCAGGCCGGCGTCTATCCAGCCGGCGGTTCGGTCGTAGCAAAGGCCGGCCGGTGGTGCGCCGTCAGTGTATCGTTTGCGAATGCTCGCCGCCGGGTTGCGAGATGTCGCTCAGCGCTTCACCTGCTGTCGCCGTCTCGCTGTTGGTGGCGAGGTCGCCCAGCGAAACGATGCCGACCAGGCGCTTGTCGCGGTTCAGCACCGGCAAGCGGCGCACTTTCAGGTCAGCCATGTTACGCAGAACATCCTCTGCGTCTTCGTCTTCGAAGCAATACCTGACCTCGGTGCTCATCACTTCCCGTACCTTGGCGTCAGGTGTCTTGCCTTGGGCGACGCCGCGGATCGCGATGTCGCGATCGGTTACCATGCCGACAAGCCGATCGTTCTCGCCCACCGGCATTGCGCCGGCGTCGAGGCGACCCATCATTTCAGCCGCATCGCGCAGGGTTTGCTGCGGACTGGCGATCTCGACGTCCTTTGTCATGCAGTTGCCAACTTTCATTTTAACCTCCCTTGGTTGCAGGGCCCGCCGCCGGTTTCCAGGATGAAAGGGTGAATGAGCGCCAGCGCAAAACGTTCCATGGCAAGACCCGTTTCGAGCGCTTCGCCGAAATCACCCTTGCCATCCTCCACCCGACCGCCCTTCAGGCGGTCGGCCCGGGAAAGGTCGGTTCCGAAGGAATTTCGGAAGGCGTGCCGGGAGGAACTCCGATCGGCTCCTGGTCCGGCGTCGGAATTGGATCCGGCGAGGGCGGGGGTACGCCTGGAGGTTCTCCCGGCGGAGTCTCCGGCGGGGCAGGCGGCCGGGCCGGCTCCGGATTGGGATTGTCCGGCAGTGGATTCGGGTTGTTCGGATCGGGGTTGTTCATCGATCACTCCCTGACATCTGTGGCCTGATCTCCGCCAGAGCGGGGGTGCCGCAGCGGCGAGCAGGCTCTCTTGTCCTAAACCGAGGGGAAGCAAAAGCGTTCCCGCACCCGATGCCAAGCGCGGTGCCAATCTATCGGGCTATCGGGCGGTTCCCAGGCTGGCATACATCCCGTTGGTGCGGAACTGCGTCGGGTTGATGCCGTAGAGGCGGCGGAAGACCTTCGAAAAATAATTGGCATCCTCGAAGCCGCACATGATGGCGACTTCCTTGACCGGCAGGAAATCGGCCTTCGTCAGCAACTTCGCCGCGAGCTGCAGTCGCTGCTGCAGCACGAATTCGGCGGGCGGAAGTCCCTCGCTCTCGGCGAAGCAGCGCGAGAAATGCGCGCGGCTCAGGCCGCTGATCTCAGCGAGATCGGCAACGCGGAGCGGCCTGTCGAGATTGGCCCTGATGTGATCGATGACCGGCTGCATGGCGCTCTTGTCGTCGGTGACGGCATGCGAGCCAAAGACATCGTCGTAGAGCGCCATGGCTGCTTCATAGGCGACGGCCGAGGCGGCTCCCGGCGAGACCGCGCCCGTGATCAGGCGCACACTGCAATCAGCCAGATGATCGATCGTCGAGGGCTGCAGCCGCAGCACCGGACCGACGGCGGCAAGGATCGACTTGTGGATGCGCAGTGCCTCCTCGCCGTTCATCGATATCCAGAAGAACTCCCAGCGTTCGCCCTTGGCCAGCCAGTAACGGTGGTTGTGCGGCACGAGAACCAGCAAAGTGTCGCCCTTTTGCAGGCGGTAGTTCCGGTTCTCGTAGCGCAATCGGCCGGTGCCGCTGATCGTATGCTGGAGCACGGTAAACGGCGTCAGGCCGCGCTTGCGCCCATCCCAGTCGTAGACCTCGTTCTCGCGCACTTCATAGCCGGTGCTTGTCGGCATGGTGTGTAGGCGCTGGCGCCCGCGCGGCAGCGATACCGTCCTGCCCGCCGGCCCGATGTCGATCAAGTTCCGCAGCACAAAATTACCCCTAAAAGCATAATCCTTCTCTGGTCGCGTGCCGAATAAGGCGCATAATCCCTCGAGAAAAGCAAAAGAAACCGCGGTCAAAGAGCGGATGGGAGGAAGTGCTGGATTCCAGCCTGCATAGCGTCGCAGGCGGGCCAGCCTCTTTTCGCCGCCTTTGCCCTAGCGTTCGATCAGGTCGAGGTGAGGCTGATGAGTTTCAAGATCGCTATCATCGGTGCGGGAAGCGTCGGGTTCACCAAGAAGCTCTTCACCGACATTTTGTGCGTTCCTGAATTCAGGGATGTCGAATTCGCATTGACCGATCTCAGCGAGCGCAACCTCCAGATGATCAAGTCGATCCTCGACAGGGTCGTCGAATTCAACAGGCTGCCGACCAAGGTTACGGCAACGACAGACCGCCGTGCTGCCCTCGAGGGCGCACGCTACATCATCAGCTGCGTTCGCGTCGGCGGTCTCGAAGCCTATGCGGACGACATCCGCATTCCCTTGAAGTATGGCATCGACCAGTGCGTCGGCGACACGATCTGCGCCGGCGGCATCCTCTATGGCCAGCGCAACATTCCGGTGATCCTCGATTTCTGCAAGGATATCCTCGAAGTCGCCGAGCCTGGGGCGAAATTCCTGAACTACGCCAATCCGATGGCCATGAACACCTGGGCGGCGATCGAATATGGCAGGGTCGATACCGTCGGCCTCTGCCACGGCGTCCAGCATGGCGCCGACCAGATCGCCGAAGTGCTCGGCGCCAAGTCGCGCACCGATCTCGACTACGTCTGCTCCGGCATCAATCACCAGACCTGGTTCATCGACCTGCGTCTCAACGGCCGCAAGATCGGTAAGGACGAGCTGGTTGCCGCCTTCGAGGCGCATCCGGTCTATTCGCAGCAGGAAAAGCTGCGCATCGATGTCCTGAGGCGCTTCGGCGTCTATTCGACCGAAAGCAACGGCCATCTTTCCGAATACCTGCCCTGGTATCGCAAGCGGCCGGACGAAATCACCCGCTGGATCGACATGTCAGACTGGATCCACGGCGAGACCGGCGGCTACCTTCGCTATTCGACCGAAACGCGCAACTGGTTCGAAACAGAATTCCCGCAATTTCTGGAGTCCGCCGCGAGGCCGATCGACCCCGCCAAGCGCTCCAACGAGCACGCCAGCCACATTCTCGAGGCGCTGGAGACGAACCGCGTTTATCGCGGCCATTTCAACGTCAAGAACAACGGCATCATCACCAACCTGCCGCAGGACGCGATCATCGAGTCGCCCGGCTTCGTCGACCGCTTCGGTATCAACATGGCCTCCGGCATCACGCTGCCGGAGGCCTGCGCCGCCACTTGCATTTCCTCGATCAACGTCCAGCGCATGTCGGTTCATGCGGCGATCTCCGGCGATATCGACCTGCTGAAGCTCGCGGTCCTGCACGACCCGCTGGTCGGCGCGGTTTCGACGCCGGAAGAGGTTTGGCAAATGGTGGACGAAATGGTCGTCGCCCAGGCTCGCTGGCTGCCGCAATATGCCGATGCGGTGCCGGCCGCGAAGGAACGGCTTTCGAAATCCAGGATCAAGACCCGCGAATGGGCCGGTGCGGCAAGGCGCGACGTCCGTTCGATCGAGGAATTGCGTGCGGAAAAAACGGCTCTCAAGCAGGCCGTCTGAATTTCGCCAGAACGGATCGCGGCAAGCTTTCGGGAGGATTTTCCGCACCCGTCTGTACATTCGTTCGAGGAGAAATGGAGCGGCGTCAACGCGCTCCTGAACAACAGGGAGGAGAGACGATGAGGAATTTTCGAAACATTGGCATTCTCGCCGGGCTGGCGCTTAGCGTCTCGGCCTCGGCGCTGAACGCGTATGCATCCGAGCCGACCGTGCCGCCGGTGCCCGCGCAATTTCCCGCCGAGGGAAAGATCAAATACGTCGCGCGCGACTCCATCCTGGAGTTCAAGGCACTTCCGGAATACCACGAACCCGATTGGGTCACCGACAAATACGTCAAGGCAGGCAAGCTGCCGCCGGTCAAGGACCGGCTGCCGAAGGAGCCGCTGGTCTTCAAGACCGGCAATATGCCGGACGGCGTCGGTGTCTACGGTGATACGATGCGTCATGTCATCGGCGGCCGGCCGGAGGGCTGGAACTACGGCGCCGGCCAGACGCAAGGCTGGGGCGGTATCGACATCGGCCTTTCCGAATGCCTGACGCGCACCGCGCCGCTGTTCCAGGTCGAGGCCAAGGACACGGAGCCGCTGCCGAACCTCGCCAAGAGCTGGGACTGGTCGAAGGACGGCCACACGCTGACGATGCATCTGGTCGAAGGCGCCAAATGGTCGGACGGCGTTCCGTTCAACGCCGACGATGTGATGTTCTACTGGGACGACGAGGTGATCGACCCCAATGTGTCGCCGCTGAACGGCGCGACGCAGGAGACCTTCGGCGTCGGCACGACGTTGAAGAAAATCGACGACTACACCGTCGAGTGGACGTTCAAGGACGCCTTTCCGAAACAATACCTTTACGCCATGGCTTACGGCACCTTTTGTCCGGGCCCGTCGCATATCCTCAAGCCGCAGCATCCGAAATATTCGAAGAACACCTACGAGCAGTTCAAGAACGCGTTCCCGCCGGAATATATGAACATGCCGGTGATGGGTGCCTGGGTGCCGGTGGCATACCGCCCCGACGACATCATCGTCATGCGTCGCAATCCGTACTATTGGAAGGTCGACGAGAAGGGCAACCAGCTGCCGTATCTCAATGAACTGCACTACAAATTGTCGACCTGGGCCGACCGCGACGTTCAGGCGGTATCGGGGGCGGGCGACTTCTCCAATCTGGAGCAGCCAGAGAACTTCGTCGCCTCGCTGAAGCGCGCGGCGCAAAAAGACGCACCGGCACGGCTTGCGTTCGGCGCGCGGCTGATCGGCTATAATCTGCGCATGAATTTCTCAGCCAATGGCTGGGGCAACCCCGACGAGCGCGGACAGGCGATACGCGAGCTGAACCGCAACGAGGACTTCCGCAAAGGCGTCACCATGGCGCTCAACCGCAAGGCGCTCGGCGACTCGCTGGTCAAGGGTCCGTTCACTGCCATCTATCCGGGCGGCTTATCCTCGGGCACGAGCTTCTACGACCGGAAGTCGACGGTCTACTACCCCTTCGATCTCGAAGGCGCTAAGGCGGAACTCGCCAAGGCAGGCCTGAAGGACACGGATGGCGACGGCTTCGTCAATTTTCCTGCAGGTACCGCCGGCGGCAAGAATGTCGAGATCGTGATGCTCGTCAACAACGACTACACCACCGACAAGAGCCTTGCCGAAGGTGTCGTCGCCCAGATGGAAAAGCTAGGGCTGCGGATCGTGCTGAACGGACTCAACGGCACCCAGCGCGATGCCTCGCAATACTCCGGCCGCTTCGACTGGCTGGTACGGCGCAACGATCAGGAGCTGACTTCCGTCGTCCAGAATACCGATCAGCTGGCCCCGGTCGGTCCACGAACCAGCTGGGACCATCGTGCGCCGGAAAACGGCGAGGTCGATATGATGCCTTTCGAGAAGGACCTCGTCGACATCGTCAACAAGTTTGTCTCGTCCGCGGACAATGACGAGCGCGCCAGCCTGATGAGAAAATTCCAGAAGATCTCGACCGAGCACGTCTACAATGTCGGCCTGACGGAATATCCCGGCGCGCTGATCATCAACAAACGCTTCTCCAACATCCCGCAGGGCACGCCGATCTTCATGTTCAACTGGGCCGAGGATTCGATCGTCCGCGAGCGGGTCTTTGTCGCTGCCGACAAGCAGGCCAAGTACGAGCTGTTCCCCGAAGAGCTTCCCGGCAAGCCCGGAGACAAGGGCCCGATGAACTAGGTTTACCTCCCCTGACTGAGAACTCCGGCCGCGCCGGTTGGCGCGGCCGGACAAAGCAAACCTCCGTACGCTCAAAGAGAGCGACCGGCCAGACAAGGAAGCGGACCGACCGATGTTGCGATTCCTGCTCACGCGCATAGCGTCGGCGATCCCGGTCCTCGCCATTCTGAGCCTGGTCACCTTCGCCATCATCCAGGCGCCGCCGGGCGACTATGCCGACTACATCCGCTCGCAGTTGATCAATCAGGGCGGGGCCTCATTCGCCGAGGCCGACGCGCAGGCCAAGGCCTATCGGATAGAACACGGTCTCGATAAGCCGCTGCCCGTCCAGTATTTCAACTGGATCGGCGGCGTCATCACCCGCGGCGATTTCGGCTACAGCCTCTATTACAACAAGCCGGTGGCCGATGTGGTGGGCGAGCGGCTGCCGCGCACGCTGCTGCTGGCGCTGGTGTGCCATCTGCTGGCCTCGGTCCTCGGTATCACCTTCGGCATATGGGCGGCGACCAGGCAGTACAGCTGGATCGACAGTACGCTGTCAGCGATTTCCTTCCTCGGCATGACGGTGCCGCGCTTCCTGATGGCGCTGATCATCGTCTATCTGCTGGTCTTCCAGTTCAACGTTTCCGAGATCGGCAGCTTCTTTTCGCCGCAATTTGGCGGGGCGCCGTGGTCCTGGGCGAAGTTCGTCGATCTCGTCCGGCATGTCTGGCCGGTTGTCGCCATCGCCACCTTCGGCGGGCTCGCCTACAACATGCGGGTGATGCGCGGCAATCTGCTCGACACGCTGAACGCACAATATGTCGAAACCGCTCGCGCCAAGGGCCTTAGCGGCGGTGCGGTCGTGATGCGCCATGCGGTGCCCAATGCGCTGCATCCGCTGGTCATGTATCAGGGCGTGGTGCTGCCCTATATGCTGACCGGCGAGATCGAGACCGCGATCATCTTTGCCCTGCCGACCGTCGGCCCGGCGATCGTTGGCTCGATGGCGGTCGGCGACGTCTATGTCACGGCGACATTCATGATGGTGCTGTCGGCGACGCTGATCGTCGGCAACATCATCGCCGACATGCTGCTCGTCATGCTCGATCCGCGTGTGCGCCAATATGCAGGGTCCTGAGATGCTTGCTTTCGAGCCCTCGCTGCCGCCACTTGCCGAGGAACCGGCCAAGATCAAGCCGCGCGGCAATGAGAGTTACATCGCACTCGTCTGGCGCCGCCTGAAACGGTCCTGGACCGGCATGGCCGGGCTCATCCTGGTCGCGTTTCTGGTGCTGCTGGCGGTGTTTGCCGACTTCTTCGCACCGATGGATCCCAAGGTGACCGATGTCGGCTTCGCCCCGCCGCAGATGATGAGCTTCCATGACAAGGACGGCAACTTCGTCTTCCAGCCACGCGTCTATGCCCTGGCGGATTCGGAAGACCTCGACCCGGTCACCTTCCAACCCGTCGTCGGGCCGGACTACGACCATCCGCGGCTGCTCGGCTTCTTCGTCAAGGGAGCGGAGTACAGACTGCTCGGCCTGCTTCCCGCGAACCGGCACTTCTTCGGCTCGACCGACGGCCAGCCGGTGCACTTCCTTGGCACCGACAAATTCGGTCGCGATGTGCTGGCTCGTGCGATCTATGGTTCGCGCATCTCGTTGATGATCGCATTGACCGTGGTCTTCATCGTCACCGTGATCGGCACGACGGTCGGCATGGTGTCGGGCTATTTCGGCGGCACATTCGACGTCTGGGTCCAGCGCTTCGTCGAACTGGTGCTCGCGTTTCCGCAATTGCCGCTTTATCTGGCGCTGACCTCGCTGGTTCCGGTGACGGCGCCGACGAATGTCTTCCTGGCCTTCGTGATCGTTGTCATGTCGGCACTCGGCTGGGCGCAGATGTCGCGCGAAGTGCGCGGCAAGACCCTGGCACTGGCGCGGATTGATTACGTTCGTGCGGCGATGGCGGTCGGCGCCACAGATGGCCGCATCATCATGCAACACATTTTTCCAAACGTGATGAGCCACGTGATCGTTGCGGTCACGTTGGCAATCCCCAGCGTGGTTCTGCTCGAATCCTTCCTCGGTTTTCTCGGCTTCGCGGTGAAGCCGCCGCTGATCTCCTGGGGCCTGATGCTGCAAGACACCGCGACGTATTCGGTCATCGGCACCTATCCCTGGATCCTCTCACCGGTCGGCTTCGTGCTTGTCACCGTCTTCGCGTTCAACGCGCTTGGCGATGGACTGCGCGATGCGGTCGATCCTTATTGAGCATGAGATGATGCAACACGCGCTCGTCAAATCCTTCGCACCGCCTGTCCGGCTCGACCATGACGGCCGTTCGGAAAACCCGGTCATTGATGCCCGCAACATCGCCGTCGATTTCAAGGTCGAACACGGCATGATCGAAGCCGTCAAGGACATCTCCTTCCAGCTCTATCGCGGCGAGACGATCGCCATTGTCGGCGAGTCGGGATCGGGCAAGTCGGTGACGGCGCGCACCGTCATGGGACTGTTGTCGAAGCGCGCAGTCGTGTCGCCGAAATCGACTGTCGAATACAACGGGGCCAACATCCTGAAATTTTCCGAACGTGCGCGGCGCAAACTGCGCGGCGACCGCATCTCGATGATCTTTCAGGAGCCGATGAGTTCGCTTAACCCGATCTACACGATCGGAAGCCAGATCGTCGAGGCGATACGGGTGCATCGCAAGATGAGCCGCAAGCAGGCCGAAGCAAGAGCGCTCGAGCTGCTGCAGCAGGTACAGATTCCTGAGCCCCAGGCGCGGCTGAAACAATACCCGCACCAGCTTTCCGGCGGCCAACGCCAGCGTGTGATGATCGCCATGGCGCTGGCCAACGATCCCGATGTGCTGATCGCCGATGAGCCGACGACGGCGCTCGACGTCACGGTTCAGGCGCAGATCCTCAATCTCATCCGAAACCTGCAGAAGAAACTGCGCATGGCGGTGATCCTGATCACGCATGACCTGACCGTGGTGCGGCAGTTCTCCGACTATGTCTACGTCATGCAGCATGGGGAGATGCGCGAGCACAATGTGACGGAGAAGCTGTTCGCCAATCCGCAGCATCCCTACACCTGTCACCTGCTTGCCTCCGAGCCGCGCGGCCAGGCAAATCCGTTGCCGGAAGGCGCCGACGTTATTCTTGAAGCTAGGAATGTGCGCGTCTCCTTCATGCTGCGGCATGGCACGTTCATGAGGCCGGACCTGCGCGAACTCGTTGCCGTCGACAGCCTCAGCCTGACCCTTCGACGGCACGAGACGCTGGGTCTCGTTGGCGAATCCGGATCGGGCAAGACCACCTTCGGCGAGGCGTTGCTCAGGCTCAACACCACGGACAGCGGCGAGGTCTATTTCGATGGCCAGCCGATCCATGGCTGCTCGCGGGCGCAGATGCGGCCGTTGCGGTCGCGCATGCAGGTCGTCTTCCAGGATCCGTTCTCGTCGCTCAACCCGCGCATGACGATCGGCCAGATCATCGAGGAAGGGCTGGTCGTCAACCGCATGGGCGCCACCAGGAACGATCGGATCGAGCGGGTGCGCGAGGCGCTGATCAGCGCCGGCATGCCCGGCGATATCCTGTCGCGCTTCCCGCACGAGTTTTCCGGCGGCCAGCGCCAGCGTATTGCGATTGCCCGCGCCGTCGCGCTCGAACCGGAATTCATCGTACTCGACGAGCCAACATCGGCGCTGGATCTCTCGGTCCAGGCGCAGATCATCGAATTGCTGCGCAAGCTGCAGCGCGAACGGGGCCTGAGCTACATCTTCATCTCGCACGACCTCAAGGTCGTGCGGGCGCTGTGCCACCGCGTCATCGTCATGCAGCACGGCAAGATCGTCGAAGAGGGGCCGGTCGACGAAGTCCTGTCCCATCCCAAGACCGCTTACACCGAACGGCTGGTCAAAGCCGCTTTCGAGGTAGCCTAATTGCTTATGCCGGAGGTTGTTGTGGCAAGAAATCCCAAGGTCGCTTTCATCGGAGCTGGCTCGACGGTGTTCATGAGGAACATCGTCGGCGACATATTGCAGCGTCCGGCTTTATCCGGCTCGACGATCGCGCTGATGGACATCAATCCGCAACGGCTCGAGGAAAGCGCAATCCTCGTCGGCAAGCTGATCTCGACGCTTGGCGTAAAGGCCAAAGCCGAAACCTATTCGGACCAGCGCAAGGCGCTGGCGGGCGCCGATTTCGTCGTCGTCGCCTTCCAGATCGGCGGCTACGAGCCCTGCACGGTAACTGATTTCGAAGTTCCGAAGAAATACGGGCTGCGCCAGACCATCGCCGATACGCTCGGTGTCGGCGGCATCATGCGAGGGTTGAGAACCGTGCCGCATCTCTGGAAGATCTGCGAGGACATGCTCGCGGTCTGCCCGCAGGCGATCATGCTGCAATATGTCAACCCGATGGCGATCAACACCTGGGCGATCGCGGAGAAATACCCCGACATCAAGCAGGTCGGCCTCTGCCATTCGGTGCAAGGTACGGCGATGGAACTGGCGCATGATCTCGACATTCCCTACGAGGAGATTCGCTACCGCTCGGCCGGCATCAATCACATGGCCTTCTACCTGAAGTTCGAGCATCGCCAGCCGGACGGCTCCTACCGCAATCTCTATCCGGATCTGCTGCGCGCCTACAGCGAAGGGCGGGCGCCGAAGCCGGGATGGAATCCGCGCTGCCCGAACAAGGTGCGCTACGAGATGCTGAAGCGCCTCGGTTACTTCGTCACCGAGAGCTCCGAACATTTCGCGGAATACACGCCCTATTTCATCAAGGACGGGCGCGAGGATCTGATCGAGAAATTCGGTATCCCGCTCGACGAATACCCGAAGCGCTGCATCGAGCAGATCGAACGCTGGAAGGGGCAAGCGGAAGCCTATCGCTCGGCTGACAAGATCGAGGTGGAGCAGTCGAAGGAATATGCGTCCTCGATCATGAACTCGGTCTGGACCGGCGAGCCGTCGGTGATCTACGGCAACGTCCGCAACAATGGCTGCATCACGTCATTGCCATATAATTGCGCGGCCGAGGTGCCATGCCTCGTCGACGCCTCCGGCATTCAACCCACGTTCATTGGCGACCTGCCGGTGCAGCTCACCGCGCTGATCCGCACCAATATCAACGTCCAGGAGCTGACGGTCCAGGCGCTGGTGACCGAGAACCGCGAGCACATCTATCACGCGGCGATGATGGACCCGCACACGGCGGCCGAGCTCGACCTCGACCAGATATGGTCGCTGGTCGATGACTTGCTGGTTGCGCATGGCGATTGGCTGCCGGCATGGGCGCGTGGAGCGCGCAGCGTTCGAGCGGCCTGAGGCGCAGGGCTGTCTATTTCACTCGCCTATGCCGACCATAGGGCCGGCTTTGAAAGCGGAGCGGCGTTGCCGGCAGATGTTTCGAAATCAAAGAGCTTCTGCGTTACGAGAGCAGCCGCTCCCCTTGCCCAGGAATTGTCCTCCCAGTCCAGCAGCATTGGTGGTGCCGCGCGAAAGGTATTTTTCCCAAGCGTCAGCCGCATTGGGCCAAACAGCGCATCGCCAAACGACACGGCTTCACCACCGACGACAATGACCTCCGGGTCGGTGATGTTGACAAGGTTGGCGAGATGCCGGCCGATGCCACGTCCGGCTTCTTCGAGAATGGCGACGGCTCGCGGTTCGCGGTCTGCCAAGGCTGCCATAAGGCTGACTTTGCTATCCGTTTCGTCGGGCCCGGTGGCTTCGCGCCAGGTCCGCAGGATCGCCGGCTCGGCGTAATAGGCCATCAAGCAGCCGCGTTTTCCGCACTCGCAAAGGCGGCCGTTCTCCTCATAAGAGCTGTGGCCGAACTTGCCGGCGGCACCGTTCGCGCCGCGATAGAGTTTGCCATCGAAAACGAGCGCGCAGCCGATTCCGACGCCGATCGCCAGCACAGCCATATTGCGGTGCTGGCGTCCCAGGCCGAAGAGTTGCTGGGCGATGGCATAGGCATTGGTGTCGTCCTCAAGCCACACGGGGACGTCCACCAGTTCGGCCAGCATCGGGCCAAGGGGAACGTTGTCCCAGTTGTAGCGATTGCTGCGGATACACACAGCCTTCTGGTTGTCTATGACGCCAGGCATTGAAACGCCGATCCCGGCAAGCTTGGCAGCGGGCCGATCGACAATGGAAATCAGCTCCGGTACCGCCTTGGCCAAGGTCGCTATGATATGGTCGGGATCGCTGTCCGAGAGCTTGACGCGCAGAGACCCCAGCGGATTGGTCGCAAGATCGGTGACCACGCATTCGACCGATCCGACCATCAGCTTGAAACCTATGGCAAGGCCGTTGGCATAGTTGATATCCACCGGGATAGGGCGGCGCCCAGCCGAGCCCACGACTGTCTTGCCTTCGATCAGCAGGCCATCCTCGATGAGGTCGGCCACGACGAAGGTGACCGCTGCCGGACTAAGGCCGGTAACTGACGCTATGTCGGCCCGGCTGCGCGCTCCTTGCTGCCGCAAGAGATTGAGGATCAGTCTGCGGTTCATCGCCCGAGTCGTGCTCGGGTCACCCTTGAGCTTCACGGATCTGCTTTCTTAATTTTGTAAATTAATTATTGCCTCTCGAGAAAACATATGCGTAAGTTTGCCCGACTGTTCAACACCCGAACCGGGGGTCAGCGAAATTAATCCGGTTAGCAATGTCACCGCGCTCTGAAGCAGCGGGCAAGCATATTCCCTTGCCCGGGAGGTGAGCCGTGCCGTTGAGAAGAACAACCGCGCCGGCCGGTGTGCCAGTAGAGAATTGACAACACGGGAGGAGTAACAATGACGTTCAAGTGGATTGAAAAGCCGTCGACGCGGCGCAATTTCCTGAAGGGAGCCGGAGGCATTTCTGCTGGAGCTCTCGCGGGCTTCCCGATGCCGGCACTCAGCCAGTCGAGCGAAGTCACCATCATTTCAGACGAAAACAATGCCGATGCCCTGCGGATCTTGCGGCGCATCGCGGCCGATTTCGAGAAGCAGTCCGGCACCAAGGTTGTGATCAACAATATGGATCACGAGGCCCACAAGACCGCGATCCGCAACTACCTTGTCGCCGGCGCGCCGGATGTCTGCTTCTGGTTCTCCGGAAACCGCATGCGCGCCTTCGTCACCCGCGGCCTGTTCGACGACATCTCGGATCTGTTCGAGAAGGAAAAGTACAAGGACGTGCTGGGTGCCACGACCGGTGCCGTCACTGTCGACGGCAAGCAGTATGGCCTGCCGACTGGCGGCACGATGTGGGGCATGTTCTATCGCAAGGACGTCTTTGCCGAGCACGGACTGACGGTGCCGGCGACCTGGGACGAATTCCTTGCTTACGGCCAGAAGTCCAAGGCTGCCGGCCTTATTCCCGTCAGCATCGGCACCAAGGAACTCTGGCCGGCGGCCGGATGGTTCGACCAGATGAACCTGCGGATCAACGGTCTCGACAAGCATTTTGCCTTGATGAACGGCAAGATGGCTTACACCGACCCGGCGCTGACGCCTGTTTTCGACCACTGGGAAGAGCTGATCAAGCAGGGTTTCTTCACCCCGGATCAGACGTCGTTCGGCTGGCAGGAGGCCGGCGCCTTCCTCGCCCAGAAGAAGGCCGGCATGATGAACCTCGGTGCCTTCGTGAAAGCTACTTTCCCTGAGCAGGATCTCGAGCAGCTGACATTCGCCCCTTTCCCGAAGATTGACGGCGCCCTCGACCGCTACGAAGAATTCTCGGTCAATTCGGTCCACATCCCGGCCAACGCCAAGAACAAGGCGGGTGCCCGCGAGTTCCTCGCCTTCTTCTACCAGCCGGAAAATTTCGGCCCCTATCTGGAACCCGGCGGCAACGTTCCGCCGCGCAACGACCTTCCGGCCAGCAAGGACCCGCTGGTCAACGCGGCTGTGGAAAGCCTGAAGACGGTGGCCGGCACGTCGCAATATTACGACCGCGATACTGATCCCGACATGGCCCAGGCCGGCCTGGTCGGCTTCCAGGAATTCATGGCCAAGCCGGAGCGCCGGGACGCCATTCTTCAGCGTCTCGAGGGAACCCGTCGCCGGATCTTCAAGATCTAGCGCCTCCCAGCGGAGGGGAGCGGGGTTCGTGCTCTGCTCCCCGATGCATTCCGTGAATGAGGTCTCCCAAAATGACGAAGCTTTGGCGCCGCCATCGCTGGTGGCTGACACCGACACTTCTGATTCTGCCAGCCGCTGTGCTGTTTTCCGTCGTCATTCTGGCCTCTGCGGTCGAGAGCCTATGGATCAGCCTGCACGAATGGGACGGCTTCAGCCCGATGGTCTGGATCGGCCTTGGCAACTACCGCGAATTGTTCGCCGATCCACAGTTCTATGTTTCGCTGAAGAACAATCTGATCTGGTTGGTGATGTTCATGCTGGCGCCGCCGGTCGGCCTCGCCATTGCGCTGCTCGTCAACCAGAAAATCCGCGGCATGCGCCTGCTCAAATCGCTGTTCTTCATTCCGCTGGTGCTGGCTTCGGTTGCCGTCGGCGTGGTCTTCACCTGGGTCTATACGCCGGAATTCGGACTTCTCGCCCTGATCTTCCGCACCTTCGGCGCGACCGCCCCGGCAGTGCTGTCGGATGAAAATTTCGTCACCTTCGCCGTCGTGATCGCAGCGTTGTGGCCGCAGATCGCCTTCTGCATGGTGCTCTATCTCGCCGGCCTCAACAATCTCAGCGAGGACCTGATCGGCGCCGGGCGGGTCGACGGCGCCAGGGGCTGGAACATGCTGCGCCACATCGTGTTGCCGCAGCTGACGCAGGTCACCTTTATCGCCATCGCCGTCACTGTCGTCGGCGCACTGCGTTCCTTCGACATGGTCTCGGTGATGACCAGCGGCGGCCCCTTCGGTTCGTCCGAGGTGCTTGCCTATCAGATGTTCGAGCAGTCCATATTTTCCTACCGCTTCGGCTATGGCGCGGCCATTGCCTCGGTGCTGTTCGTGATCATGGCGGTCTTCATCGCCTGGTACCTGACGCGGATGATCCGCGCCGATGAAAGAGGCGGCTGATGTTTCCCCGCCCGATTCCCGAGACTGCTATTTGGCAGCGTGGCCTCTATGTCGTGCTGGTGGTCGGCATCCTGATTGTCTGGCTGGCGCCGCTCTTTGCCATCATCCTTACCTCGTTCCGCTCTACGCAGGATGTCATGGGCGGCAATCTGTGGGGCTGGCCGACCCAATTCGGCCTGGTCGACAACTACACGGCGGTCTTCACCCAGACGCCGATGGCCCGCTACTTCCTCAACAGCCTGACGATCACCATCCCCTCGGGGATGGGCGTTCTCATCTTGAGCACGCTCGCCGGGTTCGTGCTCGCCCGTTACCGTTTTCGCGGCAACATGCTCGTCTTCGCCCTGTTCGTCGGCGGAAACTTCCTGCCGCACCAGATCATGATGATCCCGGTGCGCGATCTCATGGTGCGGCTCAACCTCTACGACACGATGGCCGCCCTGATCATCTTCCACATCGCCTTCCAGACCGGGTTTGCGACACTGTTCATGCGCAACTTCATCGCCGCGTTGCCGGGAGAACTGTTTCAGGCCGCCAGGGCCGAGGGCGCGACACCGTTTCAGACATTGGTACATGTCGTGGTGCCGCTGGTGCGGCCGGCTCTTGCGGCGCTGGCGATCCTGCTCTTCACCTTCATCTGGAACGATTATTTCTGGGCGGTCGTGCTCACCATCAGCGATACCGTCAAACCGGTAACCGCTGGCCTGGCCAACCTGCGCGGCGAATGGGTTTCGGCCTGGAACCTGATCTCGGCCGGCACCATCGTCGTGGCTTTGCCGCCGGTTGCCATGTTCTTCCTAATGCAGAAGCACTTCATCACCGGCCTCACCATGGGAGCGGTCAAGGGATGAGCGACCATGGCTTCAAGGCGTCGCCCACCCGATCCGAAACTGATTTCGCAAGCAGGGCTCCATGACCAGTCTTGAACTCCGGCAGATACAAAAGAATTATGGCAGCTACCACGCGCTGCGCGGCATCGATCTCAGCGTCGAACAGGGCGAGTTCATTGTCACCGTCGGGCCGTCCGGCTGTGGCAAGTCAACGCTGTTGAAGATCATCGCCGGGCTTGAAACCGTCTCGACCGGTAAGATTCTGATCAACGGCCGTGATGTCACCACCACCGAGCCGGGTGAGCGCGGCATTGCCATGGTCTTCCAGTCCTATGCGCTTTACCCGCATATGACGGTCGCCGAGAACATGGGTTTCGGCCTGCGCATGGCGCATCGCCCCAAGGCCGAGATCGATGCCGCCGTGCTGCGAGCCGCCAAGATCCTTCGCATTACCGACCAGCTCGACAAGCGGCCGAAACAGCTTTCCGGCGGCCAGCGTCAGCGTGTGGCGATCGGCCGTGCCATAACCCGCTCGCCCGACGTGTTCCTGTTCGACGAACCATTGTCCAACCTCGACGCAGCGCTGCGCACGCAGATGCGCGTCGAGCTTTCCGATCTGCACGCCAGGCTCGGCGCCACCATGGTCTATGTCACGCACGACCAGACCGAGGCGATGACAATGGCGAGCCGTATCGTCGTGCTCAATCGCGGCTCGGTCGAGCAGGTGGGCGCTCCGCTCGAACTCTATCGCAATCCGGCCAACCTTTTCGTCGCGGGCTTCCTCGGCGCACCCCGGATGAATTTTTTCGAAGTGACCGTCGCCGCTGTCTCCGGCGGCGCCGCCACGCTGTCGACCGCCGGTCTTTCTCCTTTGACTGTCGAACTGACGGAAGCGGCATCCGTACAGGTCGGCGATAGGGTGACGATGGGGATTCGGCCGGAGAGCATCAGCTTGGCCGCGGAAGGGACAGCGAGTTTTGCAGGACGGGTGCGGCTGGTCGAGCATCTCGGCCGCGAGACCATCCTCTATGCCGACGCGGGCCCGCTGCAATGCGTCAGTTCCGAAAGCGGCAGCGGCAACGTCACCGTCCAGATCGGCCATGCGAGTGCCGTCGCTGCCGACGCGACCGTCGGCTTCAAGGTCGAGCCGCGTGACGTCTATCTCTTTTCCTCTGTCGATGAGCGGACAATCAGTGCCCGCAAATCCACCATCACCGACTGATCTGCAGGAGTATCCTTCGTGAACAAGACTTCAAGAGGCCGCGCCCTGTCGGTCTGGCGCACGATCCAGACCGACCGCTTTCTGGTCGGCGCGCCGCACTATCCCGAACATGTGGACGAGAGTTACTGGGACAACGACGCCCGGCGCATGGCCGAGGCCGGCTTCAACGTCGCCCGCCTCGGCGAATTCGCCTGGCACATTTTCGAACCGCGTGAAGGCACCTTCGATTTCGACCTGTTCGACCGGGCAATCGAGGGCCTCGCGCGTCACGGCGTCAACACGATCCTGTGCACGCCGACCGCCACCCCGCCGCGCTGGCTGACGGCAAAACATCCGGAAATCCTGCGGCTTGATGGAAATGGCCGGTCGATGGGCCACGGCTCGCGCCAGTATGCCGACACCAGCAGCCCGGTGTTTCGCGACTACAGCCGCAAGATTACCAGGGCGATGGCGGACCACTACCGCGACAACGCAAATGTCATCGGCTGGCAGACCGACAATGAACTCAACACCAGCATGCCGGAATCCTATTCGCCGTCGGCATTGAAGGAATTCCAGGCTTACCTCCAGGAAACCTACAAGACGACAGACAGGCTGAACTTCGCCTGGGGTGGCGATTTCTGGGCGACGGCTTACGGCGATTTCAGCGAAATTGTCTTCCCGCTGGATTTTTCCCCGTCCTTTCCCGGTCCCGGTCACCTCCAGGACTACCACCGTTTTCTCGCCTTTTCGACAGCACGGTTCCAGCACGACCAGGTCGAGATCCTGAGAAAAGCGAATGCCAGTTGGTTCATTTTCCACAATCTCGGCGGATTGCGTGACATCGACTTTCGCGGCCAATTCTCCACCGATCTCGACTTCGTCGGCTACGACATCTATCCGTTCCTCTATGACGAGTTCTTTCGCCTCGGCAACCACGCCAAGATCCAGGCGCTGCATCTCGACATCTGCAGGGGATTTTCCGGCAACTACATAGTGCCGGAACAACAGTCGGGCTTTGGCGCCCAGCCGGGCTTCTGCACGCTGACGCCGGAGCCGGGCGAAATGCGACGCATGGCGATGTCGTCGGTTGCGCGTGGCGCCGATGGTATCATGTTCTTCCGCTGGCGCCCCGCGCATTTCGGTGCGGAGATATACTGGATGGGCATCATCGACCACGATGATGTCGCTCGCCGCCGCTATGACGAAGCCAGGCAGTTCGCCACCGAGGTGACGGCGCTTAAAGACAAGATCCTGGGCACCCATGTGCGGATGGATGTCGGCATCGCCGGCTCGGACTTCGACAATCAGGAAGCCCACAAGACCTTCCCCATCGGCCTGCCAAGTCCGCAGGATGATGCAACCTTGCTGCATCAGTATTGCTATGACCGCGGCATCGCCTGCGGCTTCATCCACCCGGAAGACGATCTGTCGAAGCTCAAGGTCTTCTACGTGCCGCATTGGGTGATCTGGAAGGACAGCTGGACCGAGCGGCTGCAAGTCTTTGCCGAAAATGGCGGTACCGTCATCATCGGCGCGCGCACGGGAACCCGCGACGAAAACAACCACGTCATCCGCGAGACAGCGCCGGGCCGGTCGCTGTCGAAGCTGACCGGCGTTCGCGTCGAGGATTTCGGGCGGCTGGCGGCACCTGGGGCCAATGGCCTGTTCAATACCATGTCGCGCTCCGGCGGGCTCGTCATTCCTCCCGACAGACCGGCCGAATCCAGCCGCCGTATCCGTCGTTTCACCGTCGGAAACCACGAGTTCGATGCCGGTTATTTCTATGAGAACCTCGCAGTCGAACCGGAAGTCGAAATTGTAGGGGTTTGGTCGAACCGCTACGCGGCGGGAACGCCTGCAATTACCTCCCGCGCCGTCGGCAAGGGCCGTGTGCTCTATGTCGGCACTTATCTAACGCCGGAGCTGACAGCTCAACTCGCTACGCGCACTTTCGTGGATGCGAATGTGGAGCCTCTGGTTCCGGATCTGCCGGACGGCGTCGAGGTCACGATGCGCGAGAATGACGAACGCCGGCTGTTGTTCGTGCAAAACGTCAAAGACACGCCCGTTACGGTAACCGGCGTTCCCTTCGGCAGCAACCTGCTCGATAGCGAAGGACCTGTCTCCGGAGTGTTGACGCTGGACGGCTATGGCTGCGCTGTCCTCGAATTGATCTGAGCATTGTCGCGGACGTCAGCGATACGAAACCTGAGTACTCTTTGATCCTGGAATTCGACCGCCATCGGCAGCACGCCGGCATCGATCCATATCGAACCGGCGCTTTGACGTGCGCAAGGAACGGCCGGCGAACTGCTGTTGCTCCCATTCAACGACGGCAGTTACACTACCGGCGCGACCATCGGAGCCGATGGCGGCATCTCGTTTCATCCTTGTGAGCGCCATGAATTTCGACATTTCCGTCCGAACCGAGGCCTTCCGCAGCCGGATCGCCGATTTCGTCGAGCGCGAAATCCTGCCGCTCGAGGCTGACAAGGCTTGCTATGACGGCCATGGCAATATTGCGCTGCCGCTGCTTGAAACGCTGCGCGGCAAGGCGAAAGCAGCCGGCCTGTGGTGCCTGCAGCTCAAACCCGAGACCGGCGGGGCCGGCCTTTCCAAGGTGGATATGGCCGTCTGCTATGAAGAGATGAACCGCTCGATCTTCGGTCCGGTCGTGTTCAATTCCGCGGCCCCCGACGATGGCAATATGATGATGCTGGAAGGGTTGGGAACGCCTGAGCAGAAGCAAAGATGGCTGAAACCGATCGTCGAGGGCAAGGTGCGCTCGGCCTTCGCAATGACGGAACCGCACCCGGGCGGCGGCTCCGACCCGTCGATGATCATGACCAGAGCCGAACGGCGTGGCGACAGATATGTCGTCACAGGCCGCAAATGGTTCATCACCGGCGCGCAAGAGGCGAGCCACTTCATTCTCATTGCGCGCACTTCGGACGATCCGCGTCACGGCCTTTCGGCCTTGCTGTTCCACAAGGACCAGCCGGGCTGGCGGATCGTGCGGCGCATCGAAATCATGGGACCGGAAGAACATGGCGGCCATTGCGAGCTGGAGTTCGACGGCCTGGAAGTCCCGGTCGAGGACGTGCTTGCCGGCGAAGGCAGCGGCCTCCGGGTTACCCAGGTCCGGCTCGGTCCGGCGCGGCTCACCCATTGCATGCGCTGGCTCGGTCTTGCCAAGCGCTGCATCGAGATCGCGCGCGCCTATGCCGCCGAGCGTAGCGGTTTCGGGCAGCTTTTGGCCGACCGTGAGAGTATCCAGCTGATGCTCGGCGACCTTGCCATGCGCATCGAGATCGGGCGGCTGCTGGTGATGAAGGCGGCCTGGGAGCTCGATCGCGGTGGCTTTGCCCGCAAGGAGGTCTCCATGGCCAAGATCCAGGTCGCCAACGTGCTGCATGACGCCGCCGACGTGGCGATCCAGATCAACGGCGCCCGCGGCTATTCGAAAGACACTGTACTCGAATGGATTTACCGCTACGCCCGCCAGGCTCGCCTGGTCGACGGCGCCGACGAGGTCCACAAGATGGTGCTCAACCGCTTTCTCAACGAGGAAGGTGCGGGCTTCTGGCGCTGGCATGTCGAAGCCGGCAGACAAGACGAAACAGGTCGCGGCGGGAACCGCTGAGCCGGCAATGAGGATGGATTTCGATCCGGTACGCCTGGAGGATTTTCTGAGAGCGCATTTTGGCGATGGCCAAATGTCGCTTGAGCGGATCGTCGGCGGCCAATCCAACCCGACCTATTTCGTCGACTATGGCGGCCGCCGCATGGTTCTGCGCAAGAAACCTCCGGGACCGATCCTGCGCGGCGCTCATGCGGTCGATCGCGAGTACCGGGTGATCGAGGCGCTAGCATCGACAAAGGTGCCGGTGCCGCGGCCGGTGCTCTATCACGACGGCGACGAGCCGCTCGGCACGCCGTTCTATCTGATGCAGCGGCTCGACGGCCGGGTGTTCCACGATGGCGCGTTGCCGGGACTGACGCCAGACGAGCGGCGCGGCATCTATTTCGGCATGGCCGAGGCGCTGGCAAAGCTGCACGCCGTCCGGCCGGAAGAGGTTGGGCTCGGCGACTATGGCCGTCCCGGGAACTATTTTGAGCGACAGATCGCGCGCTGGACCAGACAGTTGCGGGAATCGCCGAGCGAGCGCATTGCCGCGCTCGAAGCCGTCGCCGAATGGCTGCCGCGACATCTTCCGCCAGATGATGGCCACGTTTCGATCGCGCATGGCGATTTCCGTCTCGGCAATCTCATCTTCCATCCCGAGCGGCCCGAGGTGATCGGCATACTCGACTGGGAGTTATCGACCCTCGGCCATCCGCTTGCCGATCTCGGCTTCTGCTCGATGCCCTGGCATTCCTCATCGGACGAATATGGCGGCATCCTCGGCCTTGATCAGGCAGCCCTCGGTATTCCGACACAGCGCGAATTCCTCGATCATTACTTCGCCTACGCCGTGCCGACGGCACCGCTGCAGCGGTTCCATCTGGTGTTTGCCATGTTCCGCTTTGCCGTGATCTTCGTCGGCATCGCCGACCGCGTGCTGGCCGGCAGCGCGGTTGCGGCCGATGCGGCGGATGTGGCACCGCTGGCCGGCTGTTTTGCTGTACGCGCCGTGGAAGTCATCGACGGCGCGCGGCCCTGGTGACGCGAGGCTGGCAGTCGGCTGAGCGAGTTGCAGCGATACGCGTTCAGTTCATGCGAACTTCCGGTTCGGCAAGCAGTGGGATCTCCAGGCCACGCCGCAAGCCGGTCGCCACGACCGACACCCTGAATTTTCCGGCGAGTGCCTTGTCGAAGATGGCGCCGACGATGATGTCGGCATCGTTGTCGACCTCCTCGCGGATGCGGGTAGCGGCTTCGTCGACCTCGAACAGCGTCATGTCCATGCCGCCCGATATCGAGACAAGGACGCCCTTGGCGCCCATCATCGAGGCTTCGTCGAGCAGCGGGTTGGCGATTGCCGCTTCCGCTGCCTTCTTGGCGCGGCCTTCTCCGGCGGCTTCGCCGGTTCCCATCATGGCGCGGCCCATGTCGCGCATCACCGACTTCACATCGGCGAAGTCGAGATTGATCAGGCCTTCCTTGACGATCAGATCGGTGATGCAGCCGACACCCGCATAGAGGACCCGGTCGGCCATGGCGAAGGCGTCGGCGAACGTGGTTCTGGCGTCGGCGATCCTGAACAGGTTCTGGTTGGGAATGACGATGACGGTATCGGCGCTTTCGCGCAGGCGCTCGATGCCCTCATCGGCAGCGTACATGCGGCGCCTGCCTTCGAAGACGAATGGCTTGGTGACGACGGCAACGGTCAGTATTCCGGCTGCCCGCGCTGCCTGCGCTATAACAGGCGCGGCACCAGTGCCGGTTCCGCCTCCCATGCCGGCGGTCACGAAGCACATGTGCGTTCCAGCAAGGTGATCCATGATCTCGTCGATGGATTCCACGGCCGCGGCACGGCCGACCTCGGGCAGGGACCCGGCGCCGAGACCTTCGGTGATATGAGCGCCCAACTGGATCAGCCTCGTTGCCTTCGACATGGCAAGGGCCTGGGCATCGGTGTTGGCGACGATGAATTCCGCGCCCTGCAGGCCTTCGGCGATCATGTTGTTGACGGCGTTGCCGCCGCCGCCGCCGACCCCGACGACGGTGATCTTGGGCCTCATCTCCGAGATTACCGGCCTCGTCGCGGTGTTCATTGCCGTTCTCCCTGGATACGCCGAGTGGTCGCTGGAAGCTTGTCCCGGGCGCACTGCGAAAACTCTGAACCGGGCAGTGCGAATCAGGACAGCCCAGAATGCAGGGAATCAGAGCGCGGAGCGGGCTGCAAGTGCGCGATGTGCCTCATAGGCGACTTGCGACTGAAAGTTCACGCGATGCGCCTTGATACAGTGCAGATCGCGGCGGGGCGCCGCACGCTACAACTTCGGCGCGAGGCACTGCGCGACATGGTCGGCAATCGTCAGGCAGGAGGTCAGGCCGGGGCTTTCGATGCCGAACAGGTTGACCAGGCTATCCACGCCGTGCACCGCCACGTCCTGGACGACGAAGTCGGCATTGGCCTCACCGGGACCGGACAGTTTTGGCCGGATGCCGCTGTAAGCGGGTTGCAGGCTGCCATCGGCCAGGTCCGGCCAGTATTTGCGGATCTCGCTGTAGAAGCGCTCGCCACGAGCCGGGTCGACGCGGTAGTCGAGTTGATCGGTCCATTCGACGTCCGGCCCGAAGCGGGCGACGCCATCAAGGTCGAGTGTCAGATGAACACCGAGCCCGCCGGGTTCGGGCACCGGATAGACCAATCGCGAGAACGGCGCCCGTCCGGCCACCGAAAAATAATTGCCCTTGGCATAATGGAGCTTTGGCACGAATTGCTGATTGAGCCCTTCAAGCGAACCGGCAAGTGCTGCGGCGCCAAGCCCGGCGGCATTGACGAAACGCGGAGTGGCGATCTCGAAGCGCTCGCCGCCGGCAGCGTCCACCGTCTCGAGCACGACGCGGCCTGCTTCGATGCGGCCGGAGGCGATGCGCGTGTTGAGACTAAGTGCCGCCCCGTGCTCCTCGGCGTCGCCCAACAGGGCGAGCATCAGGGCATGGCTGTCGATGATGCCGGTGGCGGGCGACAGCAGCGCCGCCGTGCACTTAAGGCTGGGCTCCAGCGTATGCGCCTCGGCTTCGCTCAAGCGCAACAGGTCGCCGGCGCCGCAAGCGCGTGCATTGGCCCGGATTGAGGCGAGCACCGGCTCCTGTTCGGCACTTGTGGCAACGATGAGCTTGCCGCAGCGCGCGTGTGGGACCGCCCGCTCCTCGCAATAGCGATAGAGTCTTTCCCGGCCGGCCACGCAGAACCGGGCTTTCAGCGATCCAACCGGATAGTGGAGGCCGGCATGGATGACCTCGGAATTGCGCGAGCTTGTCCCGGTGCCGATAGCGTTCTCGGCTTCCAGGACCAGCGTATCGATGCCGCGCTGCGCCATCTCTCGCGTGATCGCCAGGCCAACAACGCCGGCGCCGGCGACAATGCAGTCGACATGGTCCACGGTTAGGTCAAGCCGAAGTTCTGCATGCGTCCATCCATCCGCTGGCCCTGCCGAAAGCGCTTGACACTATACCGTTCGAGAAAGATGCATCAAACGGCATAACGCACGGGGACCTGCCGAGCCGGACCGGCGGCAGGACTGTTCCGCGTGCAGCATCAGGAGCCGTCATGGACGCACGACCGAATTCACCCGAAGCCCGCGACATAAGCTTTCACATGCATGGCTATACGAATGCGCGCAAGCATCAGGAGTCGGGGCCGCTCGTCATCGAGAAGGGCGACGGCATCTATGTCGAGGACCTTGCCGGCAACCGCTATATCGAGGCGATGGCGGGGCTCTGGAGCGTCGCGGTCGGCTTTTCGGAGAAGCGGCTGGTCGATGCGGCAGTACGGCAAATGTCGAAGCTGCCTTACTATCACGATTTCGGCTCCAAATCGCATTCGCCGCTGATCGATCTCGCCGAGAGACTGGTGCAGATGGCGCCGGTGCCGATGAGCAAGGCGTATTTCACCAATTCCGGCTCCGAGGCCAACGATACGGCCATGAAGATGATCTGGTACCGGTCGAATGCGCTCGGCCAGCCGGCGCGCAAGAAGATCATCAGCCGCAAGAAGGGCTATCACGGCGTCACCATCGCCTCGGCAAGCCTGACCGGACTGCCCAACAACCACACTTCCTTTGACCTGCCGATTGCCAATGTGCTGTATACCTCGACGCCGCACCATTGGCGCGAGGCGCTGCCGGGTGAAAGCGAGGAGCTGTTTTCGACGCGGCTTGCCGACGAACTGGAAAAGCTGATCCTCGCCGAAGGACCGGAAACCATCGCCGCCTTTTTCGGCGAACCGATCATGGGCGCCGGCGGCGTCATCGTACCGCCGGCGGGCTACTGGGAGAAGATACAGGCGGTCCTGTCGAGATACGACATCCTGCTCATCGCCGACGAGGTGATCTGCGGCTTTGGCCGAACTGGTGAGATGTTCGGCTCGCAGACCTTCGGCATCAGGCCCGACATCATGGTGTTATCGAAACAGATCTCTTCGTCCTACCTGCCGATCTCAGCCCTGCTGATCAATGACAAGGTATTCGAGCCGATCGCCGACGAAAGCAACCGTATCGGCACCTTCGGCCACGGTTTCACCGGCGGCGGCCATCCTGTTGCGGCAGCGGTCGCGCTCGAGAACCTGAAGCTGATCGAGGAGCGCGACCTTGTCGGCAATGCGCGTGCGGTCGGCGCGCATATGCTGAAGCGGCTGCGCACGCTCGCTTCGCACCCGCTTGTCGGCGAGGTGCGCGGCATCGGCCTGATTTCGGCGGTCGAACTGGTCGGCGACAAGGCGAACAAGGCGCCGTGGGGGAAGACCAGTGAACTGGGCGGGCTCGTCAACGGCTTCATGCAGCAGAACGGCGTCATCTCGCGCAATATGGGCGATGCGCTGGCTTTCTGCCCGCCGCTGATCATCACCGAGCCGCAGGTCGACCAGGTGATCGACGCGTTTGAACGGTCGCTCGAGGCTGCCGCCAAGCAGGTCCGATCGCAGAGCTGAATAGGCAAAGTCGATTTTGAAACCTGAAAACAAAAACGCCTCGGCGACGGCTGGCAGAAGGTTACCCTCCACACCCGTTGCTGCCGTTTAGTCTCCGTGCTTTGTTTTCGCAGATGAGCCGCTGAATCCTTCCAGTTCCTCGCCGATTCCTGAAAGTGCATTGACGATCGTCGTCTCGACGTCGCCACGCTGTTTCTGGGGAATCAAGCCAAGTCCTTTTTGTATCGCTTCACGCCAATGTTTCCCCCTGTCCCACGCTTCCGAAAACGCGATGGCGAGATCGTCCTGGCGACGGGTAGCTTCCAGTGCCTCGACCAGAAGTGCTGCCTGGTGGACATCCTTTTCCCGCTTGCCCACGCCGTTTGCGTTGTTCTGTCGGCGCGAGGCAACGATCAGCTTGTGAACCGCATATCGTCCGGGCGACGGTACCACGACAGGCACTCCCGATCGATGCAGCAGCACAGTTCTGATTGGTTCGTGGATCAGGAAATCGAGAAACCGAAGAGGCTGCGCGGATGCACCGCCCAAAAACGTCATCGAGGTTGCATGATCGGCGTAGTCATCGCTGCCCGTGTTCGGTGTAAGGAACTCGACCTTGTATCGGACTGCGTTCTCGAATTGCGTCGCGTGTCCGGGATCTGATCTGTGAGGGATTTCCCTGAAGGTTGGGTCGATCTCCCTCAAGATTTCGAGGATGGGCGGCAGGCTGTCCTCGACCGCGGCCGACACGGAACGGAATAGGGCGAAGTCTGCATCGCCCGTCTGCAACGCTGCACCGGGCAGCTTCACGCCCAGATAGCCCGCGTAGGACTGAAAGGCGACTGTGCCGACCAGGACGCCGCGTAAGCGGAAGATGCCAGCCTTCCCCAGCGCCTCGACGACATCCCCGGTGAACCTTTCGGGTTCTGTCAGCCCTGCCTCGCGCACGAGCGTGGATACCAGCTTCCTGCGGGCGCGGAGGTCGTCCTTGATCTGACGGAAGGATTCAACGCGTTTTGCAATCTCGGGATCGCTGTCAGGCCCGACATACCGTCGCGTCTTCGTCGGCTGCGTTTCCTCGAAATACCAGTATAC
Organism: Mesorhizobium sp. M1169; assembly: GCF_040318345.1. Classification (NCBI taxonomy): domain Bacteria; kingdom Pseudomonadati; phylum Pseudomonadota; class Alphaproteobacteria; order Hyphomicrobiales; family Phyllobacteriaceae; genus Mesorhizobium; species Mesorhizobium sp. M1169. The sequence goes on from NZ_JAMYME010000019.1 coordinate 59,264, forward strand.
CTTGCCCTTGACGGGCACCTTGACGAGATTGCCCGTCGTAGGGAAATCCGTTTCGAAGACTGCGTCCAAGGATCGCTGGGCGAGTTCCGCATACATCGTGCGGTAAACGAGGTCGACCGTCTTCATGTCAGGCGGCTCCGGTTATAAGAAAAATGCGGTTCTCTTATAGCGGCATGACCTCAAGGGACGCAAGCGGGAGTTATAAGAAAATCGCGAAAACCTATAACACCGCAGGAGAGGGTCAGGAATCCTTGTTGCCGGCGTGCAGCCAAATCAGAATGGGTTTTGCTCATTCAGATAAACAAAGCCATCACGAAAACGCTGCTTGGATGTGGCGCTCGACCTCACCGCGTTCGCGAACGGCCCGAGCCTGTCATAGGCGTTTTTGGTCGACGCGCTATTTTGGCGACGCATCCGGCACGACGACCAGCTTGCCAACGAAATCCTTGGCGATGAAATCGGCCTGGGCGCGATGGAAATCGGAGAGCCGGTAGACGCCGCCGACCAGCGGCCGGATTTTCTTGTCCTCGATGTAACGCACGATGCGGCGGAAATCCGCCCGCGTGCCTTGGCTCGAGCCATGCAGTTGGAGCTGTTTCAGGTACATGGTGCGCAGGTCGAGCTGGACGACCGGGCCGGCGATCGCGCCGGCCGTGGTATAGCGGCCTTCCGGCCTCAAGATGCGCAAGAGGTCATTGAAGATGGCGCCGCCGACCAGGTCGGCGACCACATCGATTGGCCGCCCGCCGGTCGCCTCGTTCACGGCTGCCGGCAGGTCGGCCACGCCACGGGTGATCACCGCCTCGGCGCCGATGTCACGCACGGCCTGTTCCTTGCCCTTGCCGGCAACCGCATAGGGAATGGCGCCGCGTGCCCGCGCCAACTGCACGATGCCGGAGCCGACGCCGCCCGAGGCGCCGGTGACCAGCACGCGCTCACCGGCCTTCAATGCTGCGCGTTCCAGCATCTGTTCGCCGGTGAGATAGGCGCAGCAGAAAGTGGCGAGCTCGACATCGCTGAGATCGGTATCGACGACATGGGCATTCTCTGCCGGCACCGCCTGATATTCGGCATAGCCGCCGTCGCGGCCGTGGCCCATATAGTCGATGTCGGCGAGTGAATCGTCGTCGCGATTGTAGATGGAGAAATCGACCATCACCCGCTCGCCGATGCGGGTCGGCGACACGCCGTCGCCGACGGCAATGATGTTGCCGACCGTGTCGGTGCCCTGGATGCGCGGGAAGCTCAGCGTATTGCCCCGACGACGCCAGGTCGACACAGCGGCGGCATCCTCCTCCGTTCCATAGGCGCCCTGGCGCACCCAGACGTCGGTGTTGTTCATGCCGCAAGCGGTGACCTTGACCAGCACCTCGCCCCGGGCGGGCGAGGGCACTTTCACGTCGGTGCGGTAGACGAGCTTTTCCGGTCCGCCGTGCCCGATCAGTTGCACGGCGGCCATGGTGGCGGGGAGGGTCTTGGTCATGGCATTCATGTCGGCTCTTCAGATATTTGCAAACACGCTCTTCACCGCGTCGGCCGTCCTCGACACGACGATATCGGCCTCTTGCCGCGTCAGGCAGAGCGGCGGCGCGAAACCGAGAATGTCGCCCTGCGGCATGGCCCGGCCGATGACGCCGCTTGCCGCAAGGGTGGTCGCGACCTGCGGCCCGATTTTATGCGAGGCGTCGAAGAATACGCGATCGTTCTTGTCGGCGACGAACTCGATCGCCGCCAGCATGCCGTCGCCGCGCACCTCGCCGACGTTTTTGTGGCCGCCGACGGCTTTCGTCAGCTCGGCGCGGAAATAGGCGCCGGTCTCGCCGGCGTTCCGCACCAGGTCCATCTCGTCGATCAGTTCCAGGTTGGCGACGCCGGCGGCGACGCAGATCGGATGCGCCGAATAGGTCCAGCCATGACCGAGCGAGCCGAGCTTGTCTGAACCCTGCACCAGCACCTGCCAGACCTTGTCTGACACGATGACGCCCGACAGCGGCGCATAGGCCGAGGTCAGGCCCTTGGCGATCGTGATCAGGTCGGGCTTGATGCCGTAGTGGTCGGAGCCGAACATGGTGCCCAGCCGGCCGAAGCCGGTGACGACCTCGTCGGCAACCAGAAGCACGTCGTATTTCTTCAGCACCGCCTGGATCTTCTCCCAGTAGCCGGCCGGCGGCGGCACGATGCCGCCGGTGCCGAGGATAGGCTCACCGATGAACGCGGCGACCGTCTCCGGCCCTTCGGCGAGAATCATCTCCTCGAGCTTGTCGGCACAGTGTTGCGAAAACTGCTCCTCGCTCAGCGAGCGGTCGGCACGGCGGAAGTAGTAGGGCGCCTCGGTGTGCAGGACCGGCGCACGCGGCAGGTCGAAGGCGTTGTGGAACAGGTCGAGGCCGGTCAGCGATCCGGTCATGATGCCGGAGCCGTGATAACCGCGCCAGCGCGAGATGATTTTCTTCTTCTCCGGCCGGCCGAGCACGTTGTTGTAGTACCAGATCAGCTTGATGTTGGTTTCGTTGGCGTCGGAACCGGAGAGCCCGAAATAGACCCTCGACATGCCCTGCGGCGCGCGGTCGATGATCATCTTGGAAAGCGTGATCGACGCCTCGGTGCCGTGCCCGACATAGGCGTGATAATAGGCGAGGTTCTTGGCCTGTGCGGCGATGGCGTCGGCGATCTTCTGACGGCCATAGCCGACATTGACGCAGTAGAGGCCGGCGAAAGCATCGATGCTCTTGCGACCGTTATTGTCCCAGATGGTGACGCCTTCGCCGCCGGCGATGATGCGGGTCGGCGATTCACCCCGTGCATGCGTGCCCATATGGGTCGAGGGATGGAAGAAGTGATCGCGGTCCCAGGCGGCGAGTTCGTTTGACTGGTCGAGCATCTTTTTACTCCTGAGGAAAAGTGTCGGGCGCGGTTCTAGGCCACGTCCAGGCAGAGATATTTGAGATCGGTAAAGGCTTCGAGCCCGTGACGCGAGCCCTCCCGGCCGATGCCGGACTGCTTGACGCCGCCGAACGGGATCGGCGCGCCGGTGATCCTGACGCGATTGATGGCGACCATGCCATAGTCGAGCGCGCGGCCCATGCGCAATTGCCGGCCGCCGTTTTCAGTGACGACATAGGCGACCAGGCCGTACTCGGTGGCATTGGCGCGGGCGGCGACTTCCTCTTCGCTGTCGAAGGGCGTCACGGCCGCAACCGGACCGAAGGTCTCCTCGCGCATGATCAGGGCGTCGTCGTCAACATCGGCCAGCAGCGTCGGCTGGTAGAACAGCGGCCCGGCAGGATGGCGCTTGCCGCCGGTCAGGCAACGCGCGCCTTTGGCGAGCGCATCGGCCACCTGCTCCTCGACCTTCTTGACGGCGCGTTCGTGCATCAAGGGTCCGATTTCGGTGTCCTCAGCGAGGCCATTGCCGGTCCGCAATGCCTCGACGCGTTTGGCGAAAGCAGCGCAGAACCGATCGTAGAGCGGACGCTGGACATAGATGCGGTTGGCGGCGAGGCAGTCCTGGCCGGAGGTGGCAAATTTGGCGTCGACGGCTATTCTCACCGCCTTGTCGAGATCGGCGTCGGCAAAGACGATCAGCGGCGCATGCCCGCCAAGTTCCATCACCAGACGCTTCATCGTCGGCGCACTTTGCGCGGCAATCAGCCTGCCGATCTCGGTCGAGCCGGTGAAGCTCATGGCGCGAACGCGCGGGTCTTCGCACATCCGCCCGACGATGGTCGAAGCCCTGCCGGTGAGGACGTTGAACACGCCAGCCGGCAGGCCGGCACGTTCGCCAAGCTCGGCCAGCGCCAGTGCCGACAGCGGCGTTTCCGAGGAAGGATGCGCGACGATGGTGCAGCCGGCGGCAAGGGCGGCAGCCGCCTTGCGGGTCAGCATGGCCGCTGGAAAATTCCACGGCGTGACGACGCCGACGACACCGAGCGGTTCGCGTCGCACCACCATCTCGGCATTTGGCAAATGGCTGGTGACGCTTTCGGCGTTGAGACGTTTGGCCTCCTCGGCATACCACTCGACAAAAGAGGCTGCGTAGTCGATCTCGCCGCGCGATTCCTTCAGCGGCTTGCCTTGTTCGAGCGTCATCAGCAGGGCCAGGTCATTTTTGGCGGCGACGATCAGATCGAACCATTTTCGCAAGATTTTCGACCGTTCCTGCGGCAGCAATGCGCGCCAGGCAGGAAAGGCGCGCGATGCCGCATCGATCGCCAATGTCGTCTGCCGGGCATCGAGCGCGGCAACGAAAGCGACGGTGGATCCGGTGGCCGGATCGGTCACCTCGAAACTCTCCGCGGTCTCGCTCGCCGTCCAGTGGCCAGCGACATAGGCGAGTTCGCGCAGCAGCCGTCGGTCGGCGAGGCGGTCAAGTGCTTCATGGCGCTGCGAGCGGGCAAAATGTGCGGACATCATCGGGCTCCCGGTTCGGGTGATGCCGCAAGACTATCTCTGCCGCGCAAACAGAGAGGCTGTTTGCGTGCCTGCACGTAGAGAGATTGTCTCTATTGCACCGAGCGGGCAGACGATCTCTCCGATATCAGGAAGATGTCGGCAACAGGTCCGCCACCGGCAGCACACTCTCCTCCTTCACCGTCTTGGTGACGATATAGGTGAAATAGCGGTCGATGCCGATCTCCCGCTCGAGCAGAGTGTCGACCAGCCGCTGATAGGCGTCGATGTCGCGCGCCATCACCTTCAGCAGGTAATCGACGCCGCCGCCGACAGACCAGCAGGCGACGATCTCGGGGATGTCGCGGATGACGCGCTCGAAACGGTCGAAATCGGCCTGGCGATGGCTGGCAAGCGTCACCTCCATCAGCACGGTAGCGACCGGCGAGATGGCGCGCATGGCGATCCTGGCATGGTAGCCCGAGACGATGCCGGCCTTTTCCAGCTTGCGCAGCCGCATCCAGCACGGCGTCGGCGACAGGCCGACTTTCTCGGCCAGCGCCAGCTTGGTGATGCGCCCGTCGCGCTGGATGGCGTCGAGTATTTTCAGATCGATCGGATCGAGTTTCGCTGCAGCCATGATCGTCCACTTCTAGTGCCGGACACCATGACGGCGCATTATTTCGATTGTCAATTGCACTGATTTCGATCTCTAATAAGTCATGACATTTTGGCGACCAGATCCCGCTCTTATCCGGCGGCCGGCCTATCAATCGCTCGCCGACCAGTTCGCGCGCGCCATCCATGACGGGCGCCTGGCCAATGGCGCGCGCTTGCCGACGCACCGGCAGTTGGCTGACGATCTGCAACTTTCCGTGCAGACGGTCAGCCGCGCCTATGAGGAATTGATCCGCCGCGGGCTGGTGTCCGGCGAGATCGGCCGCGGCAGCTTCGTGCAGACGCAGCGCCGCGAGCCGGAGCCGCCCTATCTGCCGGAGCGGCTGGGCGAGGTCATCGATCTCTCCATCCTGAAGCCGGTCTGCGAACCGATGCATCTGGAGCGGCTGAGGCAGGCACTGGGCTGGCTCGCCGAAAACCTGCCGTCGAGCTCGGCGCTGTCGTTCAGGCCGAACATGGTGTTCCCACGCCACCGTGCGGTGGGTGTCGAGTGGCTACGCCTCTGCGGCCTCGACGCGTCGCCGCAGAACATCAGCCTGACCAACGGCGCCACCGCCGGTATGACGGTAGCGCTGATGAGCGTAGCGCCGCCCGGTTCGACCGTCGCCACCGAGGCGATCGGTCACCACACGCTGATCCCGCTGGCGCGTTATCTCGGCTTCAACCTCGAGGGTTTGCCGATCGACGACAATGGGCTGATCCCGGAAGCGCTGGACGAGGCCTGTCGGCTGTCCGACATCCGCGCCGTGTTCGTGCAGCCCTCGGTGATCAACCCGACGGCAACGCTGATGGATGCCGCCCGGCGCGAGCAGATCGCTGCGGTGGCGCGCAGGCACGACATCGCCGTTATCGAAAACGACGTCCTCGGCCCGTTGGTCGAGGACAGGCCGCCGCCGGTAGCCGCCTTCGCGCCCGAGCGCACGCTCTACGTCACCTCCTTTACCAAGATCGTGGTGCCGGGCCTGCGCATCGGCTATCTCGCGGCGCCCGATCGTTATGTCGCCGCGGTCGCCAATCGCCATCTCGTCTCGAACTGGATGGCGACGCCGTTGGTGGCCGAGATCGCCACCAAATGGGTGACCGACGGCACCGCGATGGAACTCGTGCGATGGCAGCGCCTGGCTTTGCGGCGGCGTCTGGACATAGCCGCCGAGGTGCTTGCCGGAGTGGACTATCGGGCTCATCGCGACGGGCTGCATGTCTGGCTGCAACTGCCCGAGGATCGCGGCGAGGAAAGCTTTGTGTCCCAGGCGCGCCTGCAGGGCGTGGCGATTGCGCCCGGTACGTCGTTTCGCATTTCGCAGATGCCTTGGCATCCAGCTGTCCGGATTTCGCTTGGCTCGACCACGGAGGGGGAACTGCGTGCCGGTCTCGGCGTTGTCACCAAGCTTCTGCTCGGCGATCCCGAGCATCTCCTGCTTGCCATCTAGGGAACAAATGGCGGGGAATTGTGCGGAGTTCGAAATATTGTCATGATATGATTTTCTTGATTGACATGATTTGCCGCGATCCGCATCGTTAAAGGCATAGCTTCTCCAGCACGGGAAATTCATTGTCGGCGCCCATCATCAAGATCGACGGTATTTCGAAAAGCTTCGGCACCTTCAAGGTGCTGGACGGCCTCTCGATGCAAGTCATGCCCGGCGAGAAGCTGGCACTGATCGGTCCATCGGGTTCGGGCAAGACGACGATCCTGCGCATCCTGATGACGCTAGAGCGTATCGACAGCGGCCACATCCAAGTCGACGGTGAACAGTTGTACCACATGGAGCGTAACGGCCGGCTGCTGACGGCCGATGAACGGCATTTGGCAAAGATGCGCCAGAAGATCGGCATGGTCTTCCAACTGTTCAATCTGTTTCCGCACAAATGTGTCATCGACAATGTGACGCTGGCACCGATGCTGACCAAAGGCGTGCCGCGGGCCGCCGCCGAAAAGCGGGCGATGGAACTGCTCGACATGGTCGGCATGGTCGACAAGGCCAAAGCGATGCCGGCGCAGCTTTCAGGCGGCCAGAAGCAGCGCGTCGCGATTGCGCGGGCGCTGGCGCTGTCGCCGAAAATCATGCTGTTCGACGAGGTCACCTCGGCGCTCGACCCTGAGCTCGTCGACGAGGTGCTCAACGTCATGCGCAAGCTCGCCGCCGAGACCGACATGACCATGCTGCTGGTCACCCACGAGATGGGTTTCGCCCATGACTTCGCCGACCGGGTGCTGTTCTTCGATCGCGGCAGAATAGTCGAGGAGGGCAAGCCCGACGAGATTTTCCGCCATCCCAAACAGGAGCGCACGCAAGGTTTCCTGAAGAAGATCATTGCGGCCGGACATCGGGTCTGACTGCCATGCGAGGCGGCGACGCCTCAAGCAAGCCAAGAAGACAGACAAACAAGGAGTTGGGAACAATGAAGAAATTTGCCATTTTGGCCGGCGTCGCCGGTATCGCGCTGACGGCGGTGCTGGCCGCCTCGACGGCCGGCTCGGCCGATGACAGCAAGCTCGAAGAGCTCAAGGCGCAAGGCTTTGCCCGCGTCGCCATCGCCAACGAGCCGCCCTATACGGCGGTCGCTGCCGACGGCAAGGTTTCGGGTGCGGCGCCTGACGTTGCCCGTGAAATCTTCAAGCGCCTTGGCGTCAACGATATCGTCGCCTCGATCTCGGAATATGGCGCGATGATTCCCGGCCTGCAGGCCGGCCGTTTCGACGTCGTCACCGCCGGATTGTTCATGAAGCCGGAACGTTGTGCTGCGGTCGCCTATTCGGAACCGGTGCTGTGCGACGCCGAGGCGATGCTGGTGAAGAAGGGCAACCCGAAGGGTTTCAAGAGCTACGAGGACGTCGCGAAGGACGCGAGCGCCACGATCGGCGCACCGGGTGGCGGCACCGAAGAGAAGCTGGCGCTCACCGCAGGTGTGCCGCGCGAGCGCGTCATCGTCGTGCCGGACGGCCAGAGCGGCCTGAAGATGCTGCAGGACGGCCGCATCGATGCTTATTCGCTGCCCGTGCTGTCGATCAACGACCTGGTCAAGAAAGCCAATGATCCGAACCTCGAAGTCATCGCGCCGGTGGTCGGTGCGCCGGTCTATTGCGACGGCGCGGCCTTCAAGAAGGGCGACGAAGCGCTGCGCGACGCCTATGATGTCGAGCTGGCGAAACTGAAGAAGTCCGGCGAGTTCGCCAAGATCATCGAGCCTTACGGCTTCTCGGCGGCGGCGGCAATGTCGACGAGCCGCGACAAGCTCTGCTCGGCGAAGTAGGTGCGTTCTTCCTTCTCCCCTTTCACGGGGAGAAGGTGGCCCGAAGGGCCGGATGAGGGGCGGCGCCATACTCCGGTTGGTTCGCGCTGCCCCTCATCTGCCTGCCGGCATCTTCTCCCCGTGAACGGGGAGAAGGACGCTGGAACCAACGTGTCGCTAGACATTCAACGCGGAAACTTTCGACCCAATGACCCAATGGTCCGGCTATTTCGGCCTGATATTGCAAGGAGCGCTTGTCACCATCGAGCTGACGCTGATGGGGTCGGTGCTGGCCTTGATCATGGCTTTTCTTGCCGGACTGGGGCGGCTGTCGCGGTTTTTCGTGCTACGCGCGCTGGCCACCGCGTATATCGAGTTCTTCCGCGGCACCTCGATTTTCGTGCAGCTGTTCTGGGCTTATTTCGTGCTGCCTTTTGCCGGCATTTCGCTGACGCCGCTGCAGGCCGGCGTGCTGGCGCTGGGCCTCAATGTCGGCGCCTATGCGGCGGAAGTGGTGCGTGGCGCCGTCAAGTCGATCGGCCGCGAACAATATGAGGCCTGCACCGCCCTCAATCTCGGCCGCTGGCAAGCCATGCGCCATATCATACTGCCGCAGGCGCTTCTGGTGATGCTGCCAACCTTTGGCAACAACGCCATTGAATTGCTCAAGGCCACCGCCGTCGTTTCGCTAATCTCGCTCGCCGACCTGACCTTCCAGGCGCAGGTGGTGCGCTCGCAGACCGGCAATACTCTGGTGCCGTTCAGCACCATCCTCGTCATCTATTTCGTCCTGGCGCTGCTCATCTCATGGGGCGTGCGGTCGCTGGAACGCCGCATGGCGCGTGGCCTCGACGGGGTGCGCGTATGATGGATCGGCCCTGCTAATGGAATGGGATTGGGATTTTGTCCGGCAGATCCTGCCGACGCTGATCGAGGGGGTGAAGATCACCATCCTGGCGACGCTGCTCGGCTCGGTACTGGCGGCCATCATTGGACTGGGCATCGCGTTGGCGCGCCGGTCGCCGAACAGGGCTCTGTCGCGCACCGTCGGTTTCCTTGCCGAGTTCATCCGTGGCACGCCGCTGTTGGTGCAGCTCTATTTCATCTTCTACGTGCTGCCGGATTTTGGCATCCTGTTGCCGCCGTTGGTGGCGGGCGTCATCGGTCTCGGACTGCATTACGGCACTTACACGGCCGAGGTCTACCGCGCCGGCATCGACAATGTGCCGCGCGGCCAATGGGAAGCGGCCAAGGCCTGCAATCTGAACGCCACGCAGACCTGGACGCACATCATCATTCCGCAGGCAATTCCGCCGATGATCCCGGCGCTTGCCAATTATTTCATCGCCATGTTCAAAGAGACGCCGCTGCTGTCGGCGATCACCGTGCTGGAACTGATGAACCAGGCCAAGAGCGTCGCCAATACCTATTACCGGTATATCGAACCGATCACCTTGGTCGGCGCCTTCTTCCTCGCCATCAGCCTGTTCTCGGTAGTGCTGCTGCGCTGGCTGGAACACCGTTATGGGCGGATCGAAAGATGAGCGCTGCACCCGAAATCCGCCTGCATTCGGCCCGGCCGCCGCTCGACGCGCGTCCGCTGGAAAAGCGGGTAGGCCTGATCATCCTTGCCACCGACCACACGAGCGAACCGGATTTTCACCGCATGGTGGCAAGCGACCGCATCGGCGTTTATGTCGCGCGCATCCCCTACGCCAACCCGACGACGCCGGACAATTTGCGCAAGATGCAGCCGTCACTGACGGCGGCCGCGGCCCTGATCCTTCCTGACGAGCCGCTCGACGCGATCTGCTATTCCTGCACCTCGGCCTCCGTCGTGATCGGCGATGCCGAGATCGAGGCCGCGGTGCAGGCCGCCAAACCCGGCGTGCCGGTGGTTACGCCGCCGATGGCCGGGGTGCGCGGCCTGAAGGCGCTAGGCGCCAGGACGATCAGCATTCTTACCCCTTATACGATCGAGACCAGCCGGCCGATGGCGGCCTATTTCACCGAGCATGGTTTCGAAATCGTCAGCTTCACTTGCCTCGGCTTCGAGGATGATCGCGAGATGGCGCGGATTGCGCCGAAATCCTTGGTCGATCTGGCTCGCGAGGCGACGGCCGAACACTCGGACGCGCTGTTTGTCTCCTGCACGGCACTGCGGTCCGCGGCGGCAGTTGTCGGTATGGAAGAAGCCATCGGCCGTCCTGTCGTCACCAGCAACCAGGCGACAGCCTGGAATTGCCTGCGGCTTTGCGACGACGACGAGCCGCGTCCTGAATTCGGCCGTCTGATGACGCTGCCGTTGAACTGATTGCAGAGCCATGACCACGTCCAGGATAAGCCTCTCCGACATCCGCGCCGCGCGCGAGCGCATCGCAGGCAAGGTCGAGCGTACGCCGACCGTCACTTCCCGGAGTCTTTCCCAGCACTTGGGCGCTCCTGTTTATCTCAAGCTCGAACATCGGCAGACCACCGGCGCCTTCAAGCTGCGCGGTGCCTCGAACGCTATCGCTTCGCTGACAGACGAGGAGAGGGCGCGTGGCGTCGTCGCTGCCTCGACCGGCAACCACGGCCGGGCGCTTGCCTATGCCGCTCGACTGCAAGGCATCCACGCGACGATCTGCATGTCGCGGCTGGTGCCGCAGAACAAGCTGGACGAGATCCGTCGGCTCGGCGCCGAGATCCGTATCGTCGGCAACAGCCAGGACGATGCGCAGCGGGAGGTCGAACGGCTGGTCGCGGAAGAGGGGCTGATCATGCTGCCGCCCTTCGACCATCCTGCCATTGTCGCCGGGCAAGGCACGCTCGGGCTGGAGATCATCGAACAGGTTCCGGACGCCGCCTTGGTGCTGGTGCCGCTTTCCGGCGGTGGGCTGGCGGCTGGCGTCGCTGCTGCCGTGAAGGGCGTCAGCCCGGCGACGAAGGTGATGGGCGTTTCAATGGCGCGCGGTGCGGCGATGAAGGCGAGCCTCGACGCCGGACATCCGGTTTTGGTCGAGGAACTGCCGACGCTGGCCGATTCCCTCGGCGGCGGCATAGGCCTCGACAACCGGCTGACCTTTTCCATGTGCCGCGACCTGCTCGACGATGTGATCCTGCTCAGCGAGGACGAGATCGCCGCCGGCATCCGGCATGCCTATGAGCAGGAGCGCGAGATCGTCGAAGGCGCCGGCGCGGTCGGCATCGCAGCCGTGCTTGCCGGCAAGATCAGGGCGAGCGGCCCGACGGTGCTCGTGCTGTCCGGCCGCAACATCGATATGACACTGCACCGCAAGATCATCTGCGGCGAAGCAATTGCGGAGAGCGCAGCATGAGCCGGATGACGATCCTCACCGAAGCTGAATTGCGCAAGATCGTGAAGCTTGATCTCGATGCCGTTGCCTGCGTCGAGAACGCGTTTCGCGCGCTCGCCACCTTGCCGGTGGCGATGCCGCCAATCCTCAGGCTCGACATTCCCGAGCATCGCGGCGAGGTCGACGTCAAGACCGCCTATGTACCGGGCATCGACGGTTTTGCCATCAAGATCAGCCCCGGCTTCTTCGACAATCCGAAGCTCGGCCTGCCCAGCGTCAACGGCATGATGGTACTGCTGTCGGCGAAAACCGGTCTGGTCGAGGCGCTGCTGCTCGACAATGGCTATCTCACCGACATCCGCACGGCGGCGGCCGGCGCGGTTGCCGCCAAGCATCTGTCGCGGCCGGGTTCCTCCGTTGCCGCGATCTTCGGCGCCGGTGTTCAGGCCGGACTGCAGCTCGAGGCGCTGATGCTGGTGCGGCCGATCACCAAAGCCCGCATCTGGGCAAGGGATGCCGGCAAGGCCGAAGCCGCGGCCGACGCATTGTCCGAAAGACTGGGCATCGCCGTTCACGCCGAGCCCGACGCGGCAAAGGCTGCGGCCGATGCCGACATCATCGTCACCACGACGCCGTCGACCGAGCCGCTGATCAAGGCCGGCTTCGTCTCCGCCGGCCAGCATATCACTGCCATGGGCTCGGATGCCGAGCACAAGAACGAGATCGCGCCGGCGATCCTGCGCATGGCCGATCTCTACGTCGCCGATAGCGCCAAACAGACGCGCCGATTGGGCGAACTGCACCATGCTATCGCGGCGGGCGTGATGGCGTCCGATGCCGAAATCACCGAGCTTGGCCACATCATCGCCGGCGAAAGGCACGGCCGGCGCTCGGACAGCGACATCACCATCGCCGACCTGACCGGCACCGGCGTGCAGGACACGGCGATCGCCACGCTCGCCCGCGACCGTGCGCGTGCGGCCAAGACCGGTACGATTTTCGAAAGCTGATGCTGGCCGCAAGGCCCAACAAACGAGGACCAAGAACAATGCAGCCCAACTTGAAATTCTCGCACGGCGAATATGCGGAGCGCCTCGCCAAGACGCGGAAGGCCATGGAAGCCAAGGGCATCGATCTGCTCGTCGTCAGCGATCCGTCCAACATGGCTTGGCTGACCGGCTATGACGGCTGGTCGTTCTATGTGCATCAGGCTGTCATCGTGCCGCCGTCGGGCGAGCCGGTGTGGTACGGGCGCGGCCAGGACGCCAACGGCGCCAAGCGCACCGCCTATCTCGCGCACGACAACATCATCGGCTATGCCGACCACTATGTGCAGTCGACCGAGCGCCATCCGATGGATTTTCTGTCCAGCGTGTTCGCCGATCGCGGCTGGGGCAAGCTCAGCATCGGCGTCGAGATGGACAATTACTGGTTCTCGGCCGCTGCCTTCGCAGCGCTGCAGAAGCACTTACCCTATGCCCGCTTCGTCGACGCCACGGCACTCGTCAACTGGCAGCGCGCGGTGAAGAGCCCGACCGAAATCGACTACATGCGCAAGGCCGCCCGCATCGTGGAAGCGATGCACCAGCGCATCGTCGACAAGATCGAGGTCGGCATGCGCAAATGCGACCTGGTCGCCGAGATCTACGATGCCGGCACGCGCGGCGTCGACGGCATCGGCGGCGACTATCCGGCGATCGTGCCGCTGCTGCCGTCGGGCGCCGACGCATCGGCGCCGCATCTGACCTGGGACGACCGGCCGATGAAATCGGGCGAGGGCACCTTCTTCGAGATCGCAGGCTGCTACAACCGCTATCACTGCCCGCTGTCGCGGACAGTGTTCCTTGGTAAACCGACGCAGGAATTCCTCGATGCCGAAAAGGCGACGCTGGAAGGCATGGAGGCGGGACTTGCCGCCGCCAAGCCCGGCAACACATGCGAGGACATCGCCAACGCCTTCTTCGCGGTGCTGAAGCGGTACGGCATCGTCAAGGACAACCGCACCGGGTACCCGATCGGGCTTTCCTATCCGCCTGACTGGGGCGAGCGCACGATGAGCCTGCGTCCAGGCGACCGCACCGAGTTGAAGCCCGGTATGACCTTCCATTTCATGACCGGCTTGTGGCTCGAAACGATGGGGCTGGAAATCACCGAATCCATCCTGATCACCGAGACGGGCGTCGAGTGCCTGGCGAATGTGCCGCGCAAACTGGTGGTGAAGAATTGAGCCCGATGTCCAGCCTTCGCCCATCACCGATCACGCCGACCGTCGATTTCGAGCGCGACGGCGTGCAGCACGGTTTCCTGCGCCTGCCTTACAGCCGCGACGATTCCGCCTGGGGATCGGTGATGATCCCGATCTGCGTCATCCGCAACGGCAAGGGGCCGAGCGCATTGCTCACCGGCGGCAATCATGGCGACGAGTACGAGGGGCCGCTGGCGCTCTATGACCTCGCCCGTACGCTCAACCCGAAGCAAGTCAGCGGCACGATCATCATCGTGCCAGCAATGAACTATCCGGCGTTCCGCGTCGGCACGCGCACCTCGCCGATCGACAAGGGCAATCTCAACCGCAGCTTTCCCGGCCGGCCCGACGGCACGGTGACCGAGAAGATCGCCGATTATTTCCAGCGCGAGCTTCTGCCCCGTACAGACATCGCGCTCGACTTCCACTCCGGCGGCAAGACGCTCGACTTCGTGCCGTTCTGCGCCGCCCACATCCGGCCCGACAAGGTGCTGGAAGCAAAGGGTTTCGCTGCGGTTGAAGCCTTCTCCGCACCATGGTCGATGAAAATGCTGGAGATCGACGCGGTCGGCATGTTCGACACTGCCGCCGAAGAGATGGGCAAGCTGTTCATCACCACCGAGCTTGGCGGCGGCGGGACTTCGCGCGCGGAAACGGTGCGGATCGCACGTCGCGGCGTGCTCAACGTGCTGCGTCATGCCGGCATCGTCGCCGGCGCGGTCGAGATGCAGCCAACCCGCTGGCTCGACATGCCGTCCGGCGATTGCTTCTCGTTCGCCGAGGACGACGGGATGATCGAAACCATGATCGATCTCGGCGAGCCGGTGGCAGAGAACCAGGTGCTGGCACGTATCCATTCCATAGGCCGCACCGGCGGCGCGTCGCAGGAGATCCGGGCCAAAATGTCCGGTCTGTTGGCGGCGCGGCATTTTCCGGGGCTGGTCAAGGCCGGCGACTGCGCTGCCGTGGTCGCCGTGCTGGTCGATTGATGGTTAGGAAGCCGATGTCGGGAACGGCTCGGTCCTGCCTTTGGGGCGATCGCCGATGGCAAAGACGGCGCTCGCCTCGCTGACGATCGAGACATGATCCTTGGCGGCTGTTCCGGCCGCCGCACTGTCGCCGCGCATGATTGCTGTCACGATGGCGTCATGCTCCTGCCACGACTGGGCTAGCCGGCCGGGCAGCATGAATTGCGCGCGCCGGAACGGCGCCAGCCGGCCACGGGTCATGACGGTCAGTTCATAAATGTGCTTGCTGTGGGCGCCGCGATAGAGCCGGGTGTGGAATTCGGTGTTGAAGAGCTCATACTCTTCTTCGGCACCGAGCTGCACGAAGCGCGCCGACGCCTGGTGCTCGGCCTCCAGCGTGCGGCGCTCGCCAGCGGTCATGCGCTCGGCCGAGAACCGCGCGCAGATCGCTTCAAGCTCGGCCATGCTTTCGAACATCGAGGCGAGGTGCTCCTGCGTCACCACGGCGACGGTGGCGCCGCGGTTCGGCCGCCTTTCGACCAGCCCCATGGCGCTGAGCCGGCTGAGCGCTTCCCTGATCGGCGTGCGTGAGACGTCGAAGCGGGCGGCTAGCGAGGCCTCGTCGAGCTTTTCGCCCGGGCGCAGGAAACCGGTGACGATCCGGTCGCTGATCGCCCTCACCATCTGATCGACGGTCGTGCCCGACCTGATCAAATTGCGCTTTCCCGACACGTCTCCTCCGTCCAGTCTTTTCGCTAGAGCCGTAAGCCACTCACCGGCTTCGATTCCTCTGCATCTCTGTATGCCTATGTTTTAGCCTTCATGTCAAATTGGCGATTTTGGAGGCAAAAAGTGTATGCAATTGCTCCGGCTTTGTGCAGCCCACATCGGCACACTCATTGATATTGCAGAATAAATCTCATTTCTGAAACTGGCATGCTGATTGCATACACTTTTTTCATTGAGGTGTTAACCGGCCCCAAAGGCCCCACAGAGGGAGCATTCAATGTCCGAGAGATTCATGCTTAGCCGCCGCGACCTGCTCAAGACCTCCGCCGCCGGAGCGGCGCTCGGCCTTGCGTCCGCATCGTTTCCGATCAGCAGGGCCTTCGCCGCGACGGCCACCGTCGGCTTCATCTATGTCGGGCCAAAGGACGATTACGGCTACAACCAGGCGCATGCCGAAGGCGCCGCCACGCTGAAGGGGATCGAAGGAATTTCCGTCGTCGAGGAGGAGAACGTGCCGGAGACGGTCGACGTGCAGAAGACGATGGAATCGATGATCAATCTCGACGGTGCGTCGCTGATCTTCCCGACCTCGTTCGGCTATTTCGATCCGCACATGCTCGCCATGTGCGCGAAATTCCCCGACGTGCAGTTCCGCCATTGCGGTGGCATGTGGAACAAGGACAAGCATCCGATGAATGCCGGTTCCTATTTCGGCTATATCGGCATGGGCCAGTATCTGAACGGCGTCGTCGCCGGTCACACCAGCAAGACCAAGAAGCTCGGCTTCGTCGCGGCAAAGCCGATCCCGCAGGTGTTGCTCAACATCAATTCCTTCCTGCTCGGCGCGCGCTCGGTCGATCCGACCATCACCTGCCAGGTGATCTTCACCGGCGAGTGGTCGCTGGCGGTCAAGGAGGCCGAGGCCACCAATGCGCTGGTCGACCAGGGTGCCGACGTCATCACCTGCCATGTCGACAGCCCCAAGGTGGTGGTCGAGACGGCGGCCGGGCGTGGCGCCTTCGTCTGCGGCTATCATGCCAACCAGAGCCCGCTGGCGCCGGAAAAATACCTGACCGGCGCGGAATGGAACTGGGCCAAGGTCTACAAGACGTTCGTCGACGATCTGGTGGCCGGCACGCCGCTGCCCAATTTCACGCGCGGCGGCCTGGCCGACGGCTTCGTCAAGATGAGCCCGCTCGGCCCCGCTGTCGGCGAGGCCGCCCGCAAGCAGTTCGACGGCACGCTGGCCGAAATGATGAAAGGCGGCTTTTCCGTCATCAAGGGTCCGCTGAAGAGCAACAAGGGCGTCGTCGTCGCGACCGAAGGCCAGGCCTTCGCCGAGACCGCGCTCGAACTCGAAAGCATGGACTACCTGGTCGAGGGCGTCGTCGGCTCGACCGCCTGAACCGGATCGGAGACGGGCCATGGCAGACACGGTCAGCACTGCGGGCGCACCGGCGCTGGTTGGCGCCAGGAATTATCCGGCGGCGCTCGAATGGGCGGCGCGGCGGGCGGAAGCCTTCGTCATACCGCTCGCGGCGCTGATCGTCGGCATGGCGCTGTTCAGCGTGTTCATCGCGCTGGTCGGCAATTCGCCGGTGCAACTCTACGAGACGATGTGGCGCGGCGGCTTCGGCTCGTGGTTCTCGATCCAGAACTCGCTGTCGCGGGCAGCACCGCTTTTACTGGCAGCGCTCTGCGTGGCGCTGCCGGCCCGGCTCGGCCTCGTCGTCATCGGCGGCGAAGGCGCGATCGTGCTGGGCGGCGTTGCCGCCGCCGCCATCGGCGTCGCGGCGAATGGCGCGCCGGCTTTTCTGGTCATCCTGCTGATGGGCGTGGCGGGCGCGGTCGCCGGCGGCATCTGGATCGGTGCCGTCGGCGCACTCCGCCACTACCGCGCCGTCAACGAAACCATCTCCAGTCTGCTGATGGCCTATATCGCCATCGCGCTGATGAACCATCTGGTCGAAGGGCCTCTGCGCGATCCGGCTTCGCTCAACAAACCCTCGACCGAGCCGCTGGCGGATGCCTACCGCATCGGCAACATTCCAGGCATGGACGTGCACTGGGGCCTGGTCGTCGGCATTCTCGCCTGCCTCCTGTCCTGGCTGTTGATCGAAAAGACGCGCTGGGGGTTTGCCGCCCGCATTGCCGGCGGCAATGTCAGGGCAGCTCAGGTGCAAGGGCTTGCCGTCGGGCCGCTGATCGTCGGCTTCACCGGGCTGGCCGGCGGCTTCGCCGGGCTGGCCGGCATGCTGGAGGTCGGCGCCGTGCAAGGCAGCGCCAACGCCTCGCTCGCCGCCGGCTATGGCTATACCGGCATCCTCGTCGCCTTCCTCGCTCGCCACAATCCGCTCGCCATCATCCCGGTCGCTTTCCTGCTCGGCGGTATCGGCGCTTCCGGCGGGCTGATCCAGCGCCGCATGGACCTGCCCGACGCCACCGTGCTGGTGCTGCAAGGCATGCTCTTCGTCGTCATCCTGTTCAGCGAAACCTTTTACGGCCGCTTCAAGGTCTTCAATCCCGATCTGTGGAAGAGAGGCTCCTGATGGACGCGACCGAGATCGGCCTGTGGGGCGTGCCGCTCGCCATTCTCGGCGGCGCCATCCGCGTTTCGACGCCCTTCATCTTCGTCTCGCTCGGCGAAGCCATCACCGAACGCTCCGGCCGCATCAATCTTGGCCTCGAAGGCACGCTGGTCTTCGGTGCGATGACTGCCTACGCCGTCGCGGTGATGACCGGCTCGCCATGGCTCGGCGTGCTGGCTGCCGCCGGTGCCGGTCTTTGCTTCGGCCTGTTCCACGGCTGGATCTGCAAATTCCGCGGGGTGAACGACATCGCCATCGGCATCGCGCTGATGCTGTTCGGCTCCGGCCTCGCCTTCTTCTTCGGCAAGCCGTTCATCCAGCCCTCGGCACCAGACCTGCCGGCCATCGCCTTCGGTGGCTGGTCGGATATCCCGCAGGTGCAGGCGGCGCTCAACGTCAACATCCTGTTCCTGATTGGTGCCGCACTTGCCGTGTTCCTATGGTGGGCGTTCCGCAATACGCGCGCCGGCCTGATCGTGCGCGTCGTCGGCGACAGCTCCGATGCGGCGCGCGCCATGGGCCTCAATCCCAACACCGTGCGCCTGCTTGCGACAGGTGTCGGCGGTGCGCTTGCTGGCATCGGCGGCGCCTATCTGTCGCTCTATTATCCCGGCAGCTGGACCGAACGCATCTCGTCGGGGCAGGGCCTGATGGCGGTGGCGCTGGTCATCTTCGCCCGCTGGAATCCGCTCGGCTGCTTTGCCGCGGCACTGTTGTTCGGCGGTGCGGGCGCGCTGGGCCCGGCGTTGCAATCGGTCGGGGTCACGCAGGGCTACTACCTCTTCTACGCCGCGCCTTACATCCTCACGCTCATCATCATGATCGCCACCTCGTCGCCGAGCCGCTCGCTTGCCGGCGCGCCGGGCGAATTGTCGATCACCAAATGACTGGAGTTTTTCCGATGAACGCCAGAGCCGAGATCACCCAGCGCTACATCGACGCCGACCCTTATCCATGGCCTTATAATGGCGAGCTCCGGCCGGACAATACGGCACTGATCATCATCGACATGCAGACCGATTTCTGCGGGCCGGGCGGCTATGTCGATCATATGGGCTACGATCTTTCGCTGGTGCGGGCACCGATCGAGCCGATCAAGTCGGTGCTCGCAGCCATGCGGGCCAAGGGCTACACCATCATCCACACGCGCGAGGGCCACCGGCCCGATCTCGCCGACCTGCCGGCCAACAAGCGCTGGCGTTCGCGCCGCATCAATGCCGGCATCGGCGACCCCGGACCTTGCGGGCGCATCCTGGTGCGCGGCGAACCCGGCTGGGAAATCATCCCCGACCTCTATCCGGCGGCGGGCGAGCCGATCATCGACAAGCCCGGCAAGGGCTCGTTCTGCGCCACCGACCTCGAGCTGATCCTGCGCCAGCGCGCCATCGAAAACATCGTGCTGACCGGCATCACCACCGACGTCTGCGTCCACACGACGATGCGCGAGGCCAACGATCGCGGCTTCGAATGCGTGATGCTGGAGGATTGCTGCGGGGCAACCGACTACGGCAATCATCTCGCCGCGATCAAGATGATCAAGATGCAGGGCGGCGTGTTCGGCGCGGTGTCGAATTCGGCATCCTTCGTCGCGCAACTGCCGTGAGGAGGCGATCTTGAGCGGAAGCACTGGGAAGAAGGCCGTCGGCGTCGAGACCATCGGCATGACCATGCGCTTCGGCGCTTTCACCGCGCTGGACGATGTCTCGATCAAGGTGCCGGCGGGATCGTTCCACGCGCTGCTCGGCGAAAACGGCGCCGGCAAGTCGACGCTGGTCAAATGCATGATGGGTTTTTGCCATCCGACCGCCGGCGACATGCTGGTCGATGGCCGCGAGGTCGCGATCGCCAGTCCCAAGGACGCGTCGGCGCTCGGGCTCGGCATGGTTTATCAGCATTTCACGCTCGTTCCGTCGCTGACCGGCGCGGAGAACCTGGTCATTTCGCGCGAGAAGGTGCCGGGCGTCATCGACTGGCGCAAGGAGCGCGCCGCACTTGCGCAATTCATGCAGCGTATGCCGTTCAAGCTGCCGCTCGACGTCAAGGTGGCGGAACTTGCGGCCGGCGAGAAGCAGAAGCTCGAAATCATCAAGCAGCTCTATCTCGGCCGCAGTTTCCTGGTGCTCGATGAGCCGACCTCTGTGCTCACTCCCGGCGAGGCACAGGAAGTGCTTGGCCTGGTGCGCGACATGACCAGGACCGGCGACCTCACCGTGCTGATGATCTCGCATAAATTCCACGAGGTGACGGCCTTTGCCGACGATATCACCGTGCTGCGCAAGGGCAGGCTGACCGGAACCGGAAAGGTCTCCGAACTTTCCCACAAGCAGATGGCGGCGATGATGATCGGCGACCAACCGATCGCCGCACTCGACAGCCGCGCCCCGGTGCCGGCCGGCGCCAGACAGGTGCTGACGGTAAAGTCGCTGAAGGCGCCCGACCGCACCGGTTTGAAAACCATCGACATCGGCGAACTCGATGTGAAGTCGGGTGAGATCGTCGGCATTGCCGGCATCTCCGGCAACGGCCAGAAGGAGTTTCTCGAAGTCCTTGCCGGACAGCGGGCGCGCAATGGCGGCGACGTTCTGGTGAAAGGCTCGCCCTATGGCGCCAGCCGCAGCGAGGCGCGTACGCTCAATGTCCGCTTCATTCCGGAGGAGCCGTTGCGCAATGCCTGCGCACCGAAGATGACGGTGGCGGAAAACATGGCCTTCCGGACCTTCGACCTCAACGAGGCGGGCAAGCCGGTCAACTGGATCAGGATGAGTGCGATCAGGGACTACGCGGCCCGCCTGGTCGAACAGTTCAAGGTCAAGACGGCATCGCTCGCTTCGCCGATTTCGTCGCTCTCGGGCGGCAATGTGCAGCGCGCCGTGCTGGCGCGCGAGCTGACCGGCGAGGTCGATTTGCTCATCGTGTCCAACCCTTGCTTCGGCCTCGACTTCTCTGCCGTCGCCGAAATCCGCGCCCGCATCATGAAGGCGCGCAACGCCGGTGCCGCCGTGCTCCTTATGTCGGAGGACCTTGATGAGCTGCTCGAGCTCTCGGACCGCATCTTCGTCATGTCGGATGGCGCGCTGGTCTATGAAACGCCGATCGCGCAGGCGAGCGTGCAGACGATCGGCGAGCACATGGCGGGACATCACTGATGGCGGAGATCGAGGCGCTGCCGTTTCCGTTTGTGTTCAAGCCTGAGGCGATGGCGCTGGTCGTCATCGACATGCAGCGCGACTTTGCCGAACCCGGCGGCTTCGGCGCCAGCCTCGGCAATGACGTCAGCCGGGTCACGGCGATCGTGCCGACGGTGAAGAGGCTGATCGCGGGGTTTCGCGCCGCTGGCCTGCCGGTGATCCACACGATGGAGTGCCACAAGGCAGACCTTTCGGATCTGCCGCCGGCCAAGCGCAATCGCGGCAATCCGTCGATCAGGATCGGCGATGTCGGGCCAATGGGTCGTGTGCTGATCGTCGGGGAGCCGGGAACGGCGATCCTCGATGAACTTGCCCCACTGCCTGGCGAGATCGTCATCGAAAAACCCGGCAAGGGCGCGTTCTATGCCACCAGCTTCGGCGACGACCTCAAGCGGCTCGGCGCACAGCAGCTAGTCTTTGCCGGGGTGACGACGGAGGTCTGTGTGCAGACGACGATGCGCGAGGCCAACGACCGCGGCTATGAATGCCTTCTGGCGGAGGATGCCACTGAGAGCTATTTTCCGGAGTTCAAGGCGGCAGCCCTTGCCATGATCAGGGCGCAGGGCGCCATCGTCGGCTGGACGGCAACGACGGACCAGGTGCTCGAGGGACTTTCCAATGCCTAACGTCGCATACGCGGCTCTCATCCAAGGGGGCTGGCGTGATCTGCCATTCGAGCATTTTCGCGAAGGCATCACAGTGCATTGGCTGCTCAAGGGTGGGCCGATGGAACCGTCGGTCGCCATCCTGAACTACCGGGCTGGCGCCAGCGTGCCGCGTCATCGCCATGCCGGGCTGGAGACGATCATCGTGCTGGAAGGCACGCAGAGCGACGAGAACGGCGATCATGCCGCGGGCAGCGTGATCCTGAACCCGGTCGGAACCGAGCATTCGGTGTGGACCAAGGATGGCTGCGTCGTGCTCATCCAGTGGAACCTGCCGGTAGTCATTCTGGGCGAGGCCAAATGAGCGACATCCGCTTCGACATAGCGAGCCTGCACGTTGCCTATCAGGCCGGCGTCGGCATTGGCGAGGTGATCGATGTGGTCCATGCGCGGCTCGCGGCGGCCGATGACCCCGGCATCTTCATCCATCTGGCGAGCAGGGCGGAGTTGCTTGCCGAGGCGGAAAAGCTCGGCCCGTTCGATCCCGCGGCAAAGCCGCTGTGGGGCGTGCCGTTCGCGGTCAAGGACAACATCGATGTTGCCGGCATGCCGACCACGGCGGGTTGTGCGGAATATGCCTACTTGCCGGCGAAAGACGCCACCGTCGTCGCGCGGCTCAAGGCCGCCGGCGCGCTGGTTGTCGGCAAGACCAATCTCGACCAGTTCGCCACCGGCCTGGTCGGCGTTCGCACGCCCTATCCAATCCCGAGGAATGCGATCGACCCGAAACTGGTGCCGGGCGGTTCCTCGTGCGGCTCGGCCGTGGCGACGGCGCGCGGCATCGTCTCCTTCGCGCTCGGCACCGATACCGCCGGTTCGGGGCGCATACCCGCCGGCCTCAACAACATCGTCGGGCTGAAGCCGAGCGTCGGCGCGCTATCAGCCGCCGGCGTCGTGCCGGCCTGCCGGACGCTCGACTGCGTCTCGGTCTTCGCGCTCACCGTCGATGACGCCTATCACGTGTTCGAGGCGGCGGCGGCAAAGGACGACGCCGATCCCTATTCGCGTGACCTCTGCATTCAGGCTCTTGCCGCGCGCCCGCCGGTGCTGACTGTCGGCGTGCCGGCCAGGGCGGACTGGACCTTCTTCGGCGACGAGGCGATGCAGGCGGGTTTCGAGGCCGCTCTTGCCTCGCTGGAGACGCTGGGCTGCCGGCTGGTCGAAATCCCGTTCGGTGATTTCTACGCCACCGCCACTCTGCTCTACGAAGGCGCCTGGGTGGCCGAGCGTTACGCCGCGATCAGGGACTTCATGGATGCCAACGAGGCCGCCATGCATCCGGTGACGCGGCAGATCATCGGCGGTGCGCGAAAACTTTCCGCTGCGGACGCTTTCAAGGGGCTCTATGCCCTGCAAGGCTATAAGGCCAGGCTTGCGCCGGTCATCGCCTCGGTCGACGTTTTCTGCGTGCCGACCGCG
Organism: Mesorhizobium sp. M1169; assembly: GCF_040318345.1. Classification (NCBI taxonomy): domain Bacteria; kingdom Pseudomonadati; phylum Pseudomonadota; class Alphaproteobacteria; order Hyphomicrobiales; family Phyllobacteriaceae; genus Mesorhizobium; species Mesorhizobium sp. M1169. Next base: position 82,663 of record NZ_JAMYME010000019.1, read on the forward strand.
CCGACGCACTACACAGTCGAAGCGGTGCTGGCCGATCCCATCGTCACCAACAGCCGGCTCGGCACCTACACCAACTTCGTCAATCTGCTCGACATGTGCGGCATTGCCGTGCCGAGCGGAACCCGCAGCGACGGTCTGCCGATGAGCGTCACCTTGCTTGCCGCGGCGGGCAAGGACCACCTGACTGCGTCGCTTGCGCGCGATGTCCATGCGGCAAGCGGCCTTGCGCTTGGTGCTATCGGCTGGCCGCAGCCGCAGCGCGGCGATGTTCTGGCGGGCGTGGATGAAGGCACGATCGAGCTGGCCGTGGTCGGCGCGCATCTGTCGGGGATGGCGCTGAACGGCCAGCTGCAGCAGCTCGGCGCAATGTTCGCCCGGGCTGCAAGAACGGCGCCGCTCTACCGGCTTTACGCGCTCGCCGGCCAGTCGGTGCCGCGACCGGGGCTCGAACGGATTTGCAACGGCAAGGGGACAGCGATCGAGGTCGAAGTCTGGCGGCTCTCGCCGCAAGCCTTCGGCCGTTTTGTTGCCGCGATCCCGCCGCCGCTAGGCATCGGCACGCTTCTGCTTGATGACGGAACTTCGCCGAAAGGCTTCCTCGTCGAAAGTGCCGGTCTCACCGATGCAAAGGAGATTTCGCATTTCGGCGGCTGGCGCAATTTCATGGCGGGTCAGCTGCAGCGAAGCTGACGCTATCACTCGACCTTTTGCCTAAACTTCGAATGGCAGCTCGAGCAATCCTGCAAGATGAGATGCAGGAGGTGCTCCGCCGGCAATTTAGTGGGATCGGCTTCCGCGAGTGATGGTCGCTTGCCAAGCAGGCTGCCACCGCCCATCGCCAGGCCGGAACCCATTCTCATGTCGTCGGTGATGCGCGGCGGCGCCCGCTCGGCGTCGGAGGCCAAGGCGCTGGCCAGCGTCCCGATGTGGCAAGCCAGCTCTTCGAACTCCGCGCGGGCGGGGTCGATATCCGGCCTGGCGCCTGAAGGCGCGCCCAATGTCGCGCTGGGGAATTCGGCAATCAGGGCAGGGCCGGTGCGGGCGCGGATGGTCTCGGCCGCCGCCTTGAAGGCCGCGGCGTCGTACGCCTGCTTGCCGTCGAACATCCCGGCTATCGTCTTTGCGGCCTGGGCCATTTCCTTCATCGAGGCCTGGCGAGCCTGGATGACCGCATCACGACCCGAATGGGCGGCGGCGAGCACGACAGAGACGCAGGCAAGCGACAGGACCGCTATGATAGCTGCTCGTCTCATCGTTGGCACATAAGGAGCTAGAGAATTCTTGTGACCAGACTGTCCAGTCGGGAGTTCTCGCGATAGGCAAATCGGACCACAACGGCACCTAAGACGCCAGTGATGGCACCGCCTATCACGTCGGTGAGATAGTGGGTGCCGATATAAATTCTCGACCAGCAGATCAGCAATGCCATGATGGAGAGGGCCAGCATCCGGCGCGGCAGACCTTGCATTGCAAGAGCAGCAACAACCGCAAAGCTGGCTGTCGCGTGGTCGGAGGGAAACGACCAGTCGGCGCTGGGCGCAATCAGCAGATGCGTCACGCCGGCATCGTAGGGCCGCAGCCGGTGGACGAATAGCAAAATGAACTGATTGATCGCCAGACCGAGCAGGAACGCCAAGCCGGCGGACAAGGCAGCATGGCGCACATGGTAGCGGTCGGCCTTTGCCCACCATTGCAGGGCAACAGCCAGCACCATCAGCGGAACGCCGATTTGTGAGACGGCGATCATTGCCTTATCAAGAAAAGGGCTGATCCCGGCTGCCGCGTTGATCCAGTGGGTTAGAGCTGCATCCATCGTTTCTCGTTTCCGCTGTTGTCGATCGCAAGGTGAATTTTGTGAAAGCAGTAGACGAACGCCGCATCCATCAGATTTTCGAGCTCAGCATCTGGCTTAAAGGGGCGCATGCCCTGATCGAATGCGTGGGCGGGATCCTGCTTTATGTCGTCACCACCGACGCCATTGCCTCCTGGGTCAATACATTCACCCAAGAGGAATTGATCGAAGATCCGAACGATTTCATAGCTGGCTATCTGTCGCAGATGGCAAGCCACTTTTCCGTCGCCAGCAAGGAGTTTTATGCCTTCTACCTGCTTAGCCACGGCCTGATAAAACTGCTGCTCGTTGTCGGGCTTTTGAGAGGCAAGCTGTGGTCGTATCCGGCATCGCTTGCGGCGCTGGGCGCATTTATGTTCTATCAAGTCTACCGCTACTCCTACACTCATTCGTTCGGCCTGCTTGTCCTGACCGTATTCGATGCTGTCGTCATGGTGCTGATCTGGCATGAATGGAAGGTCGTGCAGCAGCACAAGCCGGCATGACAGCGAAGTTTGCACGTCAGCCGCTCCGATTTTCAATCCACCTCACTGGGCGACGCCTTGTCCTGCCAGCTCGTCGATGATCGGGCAATCCGGCCGCTCGTCGCCGTGGCAGTGACTGACCAATTGGTGAAGCAAGCCGCGCAATCCGACCAGTTCGGCGATCTTCCTGTCGACCTCGACCAGCTTGGCTTTCGCGATCGCCTTCACGTCGGCGCTGTCACGTTCCCTGTCCTGATACAGCGACAGCAGCTGGCGGCATTCGTCGACCGAAAACCCCAGGCTTCGCGAGCGCTGCAGGAAGCGCAGCCGGTGAATATCGGCCGTCGAGTAATCACGATAGCCATTGTCTGTCCGGGCCGGGTGCAAGAGCCCGATATCCTCGTAGTAACGGATCGTCTTGGCCGGCAAGCCTGATTTTTCGGATGCGACGCCGATGTTCATGGCGGAAATCTCCTTTGTCGGAGGAAATAGACCTTCCAGTAGATGGAAGGTCAACATGATATGGCGATTTTGGATGCCTGACGCAACCGCCCGCCTGCTCCAACCGTTTGCCTGCCAGCACATACTGAACCTTCGGGAAGAAATCGGTCCTCGGAAACGTTTTTACCGAACAGTGCTCAAAACCCGGTGTTCGACACCGGGTGCCGATGAGCAAAGACCCTCCGGCGCTGGCTCGACGCAACACCGTGCAGACGCCGAGGAGACAGAACATGCCCGTCAAGGCCTATATCAACCGGATCGCGACAGCGGTGCCGGAGTACGAGGTTCATCAATTCTACCTGCGTTTCGCGGCCTCCATGCTCGCGGCCGATCGCCGGAGGATATTCGAACGCATGGCCGATCTTGCCGGCATCGAGCACCGATATTCCTGCTTTGCGCCGGCGTCCGACCCCGACGGACCGTCCGCCGACCTGGCCGGAACCTTCATCCGGGGCGCGTTTCCCGGAACGGCGGCGAGAATGGCGATGTTCGACGATGCCGCACCTGTTCTGGCGCAAAAGGGCATCGACGGATTGCAGCTTGGCGACGACGCTTCCCGCATCACCCATTTGATCGTCACCACCTGCACCGGCTTTTCGGCGCCGGGCATCGATCTCGAGTTGGTTGCGCGTTGCGGGCTGCCGAACGGGATCGAACGCACGATGATCGGGTTCATGGGTTGCTATGCGGCGATCAACGGCCTCAAGCTGGCCCGCCACATCGTCCGCTCCGACCCGCAGGCCAAGGTCCTGCTGGTCAATATCGAACTCTGCACGATGCATCTGCGACAGACCACCGAGCTGGAAAAACTGCTGTCGTTCTGCCTTTGGGGCGACGGCTGCGCGGCTGCGCTCATCACTGCCGAGCCGGTCGGCATCGAGCTCGATAGCTTTCACTGTCTGGTGGCGAGGGAACGGCGGGACCTGATGCGCTGGAACATTCGCGACCACGGCTTCGAAATGGTTCTTTCCGGCCAGGTGCCGGCAGCGATTCATGAAGCGTTGCGGAACAGCCAGGCCGCCGTCCTCGGAGGCCGATCGGCGAAAGACATCGACCTTTGGGCCGTGCATCCGGGTGGACGTTCGGTGCTCGACGCCGTCGAAAGGGCCCTGGAACTGGAGCCCACCGCGCTGGAACCATCGCGCGAGGTGTTGCGCCAGTATGGGAACATGTCGTCGGCGACCGTCATGTTCGTGATGAAGGAGATGCTGAAGGCGCCACCCGGCCTGCTCGGTTGCGGCATGTCGTTCGGACCCGGGCTGACGGCCGAAACCATGCTCTTTCGAACGGTGTCATGAGCGGCCTGGAGCACCGGCAGCTTGCGCCGGAAATCCTCGACGGACTTGCGGCCGACGATCCGCGAGCGCTGGCCGCGCGTCGCGACCTTCGGCGCATCAATATGCTGATGTTTCAGGTGCCGATCATGACGTCGTTGCTCAGGAGGTTTGTGCCAAAGCCGCCACGCCGCATTCTGGAGATCGGCGCCGGCGATGGCTCCTTCATGCTGACGGTGGCGCGGCGCATGACCAGGCATTGGCCCGGGGTCGAACTGGTGATGCTCGACCGCGTCGGCCTCCTCACCGCGCAATTGCGCGGCGATTTTGACCGGCTGGGATGGAGGGCGGAAGGCGTCACCGCCGATGTCTTCGACTGGGCAGGAAAGATCGAGGGCGCGCGGTTCGACGCCGTCACCGTCAATCTGTTTCTGCATCATCTCGACGATGCGCAACTCGTGCGTCTATTTTCGCTGATCGGGCCGAAAGCCCCGTTGCTCATTGCGACAGAGCCGCTGCGGGCGAAATTGCCGCTGGCCGCGACCCGTCTTCTGCCGGCAATCGGCGCCAACGACGTCACACGAAACGACGCGGCGCAAAGCGTGCGTGCCGGCTTTCGCGGCAGCGAGCTTTCCGGTCTCTGGCTTGAGGCCAACGGCAAACCGGTCGAGGAACGACGCGCCGGCCTGTTTTCCCACATTTTCGTCGGCGCCAGCGCCGGCAACGACCCATGACGCGATTGTCGACCCATGACGCGATCGTCATTGGTGCCGGCCCGGCGGGCACCTCCGTCGCGCTCACGCTGGCCCGGCGCGGATGGGCCGTGGCAATTGTGGAAAAGAGTGCGTTTCCACGCCGCAAGGTCTGCGGCGAATATATCTCGGCAAGCAATCTTGCGCTTCTCGACCGGCTTGAGATCGGCGATGCCTGGCGTACCAATGCCGGCCCCGAAATCCGCCGCGTCGGTTTGTTTTCCGGGGAGACCTGCGTCGAGGCGGCAATGCCACGTGCGGGAGCTGGGCCTCGGGCGAAAGACAGCTTCGGCCGGGCGCTCGGCCGGGACATTCTCGATTCTCTGCTTTTGCAAGCGGCGCGATCGGCGGGTGTCGAAATCTTTCAACCCTGCCGCGCCGTCGCCATCGAGCGGGATCGCGAGATGCAACGGGTGCGAATTCATCCCGGGCACGGAACGGCGATATTGCGAGCGCCGGTGATTGTCGCCGCACACGGCTCGTGGGAACCGGGACCATTGCCCAGCCAGCTCGCAAAGGCCAATCGCCCGTCGGACCTGCTCGGCTTCAAGGCGCATTTCACCGGGTCGTCCCTGCCGCCGGATTTGATGCCTCTGCTGGCCTTCCCCGGCGGCTATGGCGGCATGGTTTCGGCGGATCATGGCCGGTTGTCGGTCTCGTGCTGCATCCGGCGCGATATGCTCGCGCGGCTGCGTAAACAATATGGCCCCAAACAACGGAGCCACGTGTCGGCCGCCGATGCGGTCGCGCGCCATCTCGTGGACTCGTGCCGAGGCGTCAGGAACGCCCTGGAACCGGCTCTCCTCGACGGTCCGTGGCTTGCCGCAGGTCCGATCCGGCCGGGAATTCGCTCGTGCTACGAAGAGGACATCTTCCGCGTCGGCAATGCAGCCGGAGAGTCTCATCCTGTCATCGCCGAGGGCATCTCGATGGCGCTTCAGTCCGGCTGGCTGCTGGCTTGCGAACTCGCATCCGCGCCAAGTGGCCGGGCAGGGCGCGAGGCTGCCGCCACACGCTACGGGGCGGCCTGGAAAAGACTGTTCTCGACACGGGTCTACGCCGCCGCGGCCGTTGCCGGAATTGCCCTTCGCCCCGGCAGCGCCACCTTGATGGCAGCGATCGTCCGGAATTTCCCGCAGACACTGACGCTGGGCGCGCAACTGAGCGGCAAGACCAAGCCGGTTCCCGGCTTCGTCTAGGCGACATAGCGGTCCCATGAGCCGTAGTGCTCCTTGCTTCGGCGCCCCCGAGGCAGGCTGAGGCCGATCACAACTAGCCCTGCAACGGCATTGTTCAATGTCGAACCTCTGGTCGCGCCGTCGAGCAGCCAGGGCGCTGCGATCAGCCATAACCCGAACGGCAGGTTGAGGAAACGCAACGGCCGTGCCACCTCGGCCATGGCGCAGACCGCGATCGTGATGATCATGGCGCCCGAGAGGTGATCGCTGTTTGCAATGGCGCCGGCCGTGCCGAAGACCAGCCGCGAGATCATCAGCCAACCGCCGACGATACAGCATGCGACCAGCGTCCATGGAAACGTCACGCCTCGAATGGCTGCGGCGGACTGTGCGGCAAGCGCGGCGGAAAAGCCGGGATCGTTCTTGTCCGCCTCGCCGTTCGGCTCCGGCCCGCCTTGGAAAAAGGTGCGCCAGAACGGACGGTCTGCCCGCACGCTTCGGAGCATATATTGGCCCATCGCCACTACCTCATCGAGCGTCAGCGGTATCATGATCAGCATGGCCGCCGCCGCGATCAGGCACAGCGTGCAGTAGGTTCCGATCATGATCGGCTGGATGATGATGAAGAAGATCGAGACGCCGCCGAGCGGCACCACCAGGATGAAGAAGAACGTCACCATCCAGGGCATGGTTCGCCAACGGGTCGCCGTGCCCATCGCGCCCATCAGCGTTTCGATCATATAGGCCGCCGCGCCAAGCCCGGCATCGGCGACAGGCCAGGCCCGGGACACATCGGACGTGATGATGAACTCCGTGCCGTTCCTGCCGCTGCCGCCGGAAAAGAACGGCTCCCAGACGGCGCCCACCTGGCCGAGCTGGTAGGCGGTGAGATAGCGGGCGATGAGGAAGCCGAAGAAGCCGAGCGCGATGATCGGCAGGCGCTGCAGCCAGGATGATGGCGAGTAGGTCCAGCCGGGCGGAACGGTGCTCTCATCCATCATCCCTTCATGGCTCATGCCCGGCATCATCGGGACGAGCACCGAGAAAGTGATGGCCAGCGCGCCGACGATCGTGTCGTTCATGGTGGCTGCGGCGCTCGGCGTCCAGAAGAACAGCGGCGCGAACAGCAGCCAGAGGCCGACGATCGTCGTCCCCCATTGCGCCCAGGAAAAACGCGGCGACAGCGCGAGCCCGCCAAACAGCATCAGCAGCAGCCCCGAGGCGATGTCGCTCCAGCCGGTGAGCGCGTTGCGCAGCACCGGTTCCCACAGTCCACGCTCTTGCGTGACGTCACGCACAGTGCCAGCCGCCGCCGGATCGAACAGCGCGAACTGAAGCGGGCTGGTGAGGAGCCACACGCCAAGCGTGATGACCAGGAAATGAGCCCAGAGCATCTGCTTGCCCATCCCCGCCATCTCGGCCATGTGTCCGGGTTTCATCTTGTCGTGTTTGGCCTCGAACGCCTTGTCTTTCTCTCGCGCTTTTGTTCCGCTGCCGGCCACCTTGGCGGCGTTGAGCTTGTTGGCCCGATACCAGCCGGCGGGATCTGCCTTGAGCGCGTCGACGATCCGCGGCAACGTCTCGCGCAGGGAATGCCGGGGCTGCCAGCCGAGGACATTGCGGGCACGGCTGATATCGATCGCGTAGTGGTCGTCGGCGATATCGACCATCCAGGGACGAACGAATGATTCTTCGCCCAGCACGTCCTGTTGGACCCAGGCACCCGCCTTGGCGAGCGCCTTCGGCACCTCCCGTGTCTCCCAGTTCTCGCCACGGATCAACCGACCAATCTCGGCTTGAAGTTCGCCGTAGCCCATGACCTCAGGCTCGCCGAGAAGCAGCGCCAGCTCCGTGGGAAGTTTCTTCCGCCGATCTATAAGGCGCGCCACCGCATCGGTGAGGTCTTCCAGATGCAGGAACGACTGCCCGGTGCGCAGGTCACCCGGATATACATGCCCGGTCGGATCCTCTTCGTAGATACGTGCAATCTGATTGGCGAGGAATGCGTTACGGCCGAGATCATCATAGACGCCGGCCGGCCTGGCATAGACGACAGGGATCGCCCCGTGCTGCTCATGGATCAGGCGCTCGGTCTCGATCTTCGAGGTGCGGTAGGGTAGGTTCGATTCGAGCGGCCAATCCTCATCGATGATGTCGCCTGGTCGGCCAGCCTTGTGCGCCAGCATCGAACTCATGAAGACAAACTGCTCGACCTCAAATTGTTTCAGGGCGCGCAGGAGCTTCTCGGTGCCGCCAACCGTAATCTTTTCGTAGAGCGGGTTCCGTTCGCCTGTGAGATCGAAATAGGCCGCAAGATGGATCACCGAGGCGAGGCGGGCGCCATAGCCCGTCCGCACGCGCGCCAAGCCGGCTGCCACGGCGTCCTCCGATGTCAGGTCGATGCAGACGCACTCCGCGGCCGGCGGCGGCTGACGCGTCGCCGCCCGGTCGAGGCCGACGAGAGCAAACCGGTCGGCGAAGCTGTTGACCAGAGCCGAGCCGATGAAGCCGGTGCTGCCGGTAACAATAACCGTGTCTTTGCGCTTCGCCATCCAGACCTCATAGCCGGCGATTTGCCACTCCTGAGAGGGCCGAAGGCGACAGACGTTAAGAGCCGGAGGGCCGGACCAGTTCCGACGCCGACCCGATGACGCTGCTGCTTCCGGTGACGCCTACAACTTTCCGTCCTTTTTGCTCTTTTGACCCCGACTGCCTATGCCGTCAGGTTCGCAAATATTTGACCAGCGCCGCGATCGCGAGCACGAGGGTGACAAGCACCAGGACCCAAATGAGCGCCATGCCGCCCATCATCCACATTGAACCGTCCATCATCATTACAATCATCCCTCCCGCCGCCGCTGCCACCGGCGATTGCGAGGGGAACTAGTTCGCCATGTACGCCCGTCAAGGCGAACTCGATCAGCCCACGAAGGCGGTGGCTTGACGGTCAATCAGGGCATGTTCAATGCTATCGACGAACGAGTTCATAGTAGGCTTCGGCCAAAACATGCTGGCCGTGCGGTAACTCGGGAATGGCAGGGCTTTGATCCAGTGCCTCCAGCGCTCGCAGCAAATGCTCCGCGACATCTGATCTGCCTTGCCGATATGCCTCTCTGAACAGGGCCAGTAGCTGCCTTTCGAAATTCATGGTTCGGTCCGCCATTGGACGATCTCCGGAAGTTGGCAATGAGCCTAACCGTTCCAGCCACCGGAAGGTCAAGCGCTCCTTTCAAGAAGCTAGAACAGGTTGAGAGCGCTTGTTGAACCGCATCCGAGGCGTCGCCCGGCTCTACTCTCCACCGCCGCAGCCGTCGGAGAGATCCCAGACGTCGACGACCTGCTTGCCGGTGAAACCGTGCTCGCGGATCAGGAACTTCGCCAGCCCGCCATACACTTTCCAGCGCCAGCATTGACAGCAGCATGGGCCTTTCTCGTTGGAATTGGCCATCGCATAGTCGTAGGCCTGCTGCTCTTCGCCGGAGAGTTTCACATCGTAGTAGGGAATCAATTTTTGGGCGATGCCAGCCGGAATGTCGTATGGATCGACGGGGATCATGGCGATATCGCGATACTTGGTCAGCCCATTCAACTGCTCGATGTAGCGCTTCATTTCCATCGGGCTGCAACATGAGCCCTTGATCCGCGACGTGCTTGGCATGGTTGCGATCGACTCCGTGAATTTGGCCGAACACGTGCTGTTGCCATTTTCGCTGAGGTCTTTGAAGCGACCCGCCATACCGGGGTCTTCCGCAGCGATTGCCAAATCCGGTTCGTTGACAAAGCCGGCAACCATCGCGGCGCCGAAAACACCGCCGAAAACAACCATTCGTCTGTTTGGGGACATTGTCCGGACCATGACTAATTCCTTTCCCGGTCTTCAGCCGATGCGCGTGAATATTGGAAACTGTTCGAGCAGCCAGAACGAGAATGTCGACATCCGTCCGGTGACCATGGCGAGCCCCATGACGACCATGATACCCCCGGCGGCGAACTGCAACATCGAGCCGGTCCGGCGCATCGCCTTCAGCCGCCGCGCCAGACTGTCGGTGAACAGAGCGGCAAGCAAGAAGGGAAGGCCGAGGCCGAGCGAATAGACGGCGAGCAGCGTCACGCCTTCGGCGACGGTGGCCGACGCGGCGCCGACGGTCAGGATGGCGCCGAGGATCGGGCCTATGCACGGGGTCCAGCCGAAGGCGAAGGCGAGGCCGAGAACATAGGCCGACGTCGCCTTGCCACCGGGCATATCGGCATGAAATCTCGCTTCGCGCATCATCCAGGATGGGCGAAGCAGACCGGTGAGGAACAGGCCGAACAGGATGACGATCGCACCGCCGGCAAGGTTGAGCTCGATGCGGTGGCGGAGCAGCAATCGGCCGAGCGCCGTGGCGCTGGCGCCTAGCACGATGAAGACGGTCGAGAACCCGAGCACGAAACAGAGGCTCAAAGCGGCCGCCGACAGGCGCGCCGACCCGTCCATCGGCGTCCTGCCGGCGACATAGGACACATAGCCCGGCACCAGCGGCAGCACGCAAGGAGAGAGAAACGAGACGATGCCAGCCACGAAGGCGGTCAGCACGCCGATGTTGGAGAGTTCGGGCATCGGTCAATTGTTCCCGCTTGCCGGCGTTACTTCTTCAGGGCCCTTGCCTGCCCGATCAATTTCTTCATCGAAGCAAGATCGGTCGCGCCTTGAAAAATCTGGTCGCCGACGACGAAAGTCGGCGTTCCGGCGATTTTCAGCGCCTGAGCCAGTTTCGCATTTTGGTCAATCGCCGCTTGGATGTCCGGATGCTGCATATCGGTCTTCAAGCGAGGGACGTCGAGGCCGACCTCGGCCGCGATCCTGAGAACGATCGTCTCGTTCACCCGGCTCTTGGCGTCATACAGGGCCTTGTGGAACTCCGCATATTTGCCCTGCATCTGAGCCGCGAGCGCTGCCTTGGCCGCAAATACGGAATCAGGGCCGAGGATGGGGAATTCCTTGTAGACGATGCGCAACTGCGGGTCGTTGGCCGCGGCTTGCGCCATGATCGGCGCCACTTGGCGGCAATAAGGGCAATTATAGTCGAAGAATTCGGCCATGGTGACGTTGCCTTGCGCATTGCCGCCGACGGGGCTTTGCTTGTCGCGGAAAATGTCGTCCGCGCGCGACGCCAGAACCGCCTTTACCTGGGCCGCCTCGGCCTCGCGCTGGCGCTGATCCAGGCTTTGCAGCGCCTGCACCAGGACTTCGGGATGGGCGAGGATATAGTCGTGGATGCGCTGGTCGATTTGGTCCTGGGACATTCCGCCAGCCGCCATCGCCGATCGCCCGGCGCCCTGAAGGCCCGGATTTAGCAGGAACCATCCGGTCACGGCGGCAAGCAGCAGGGCGCGGACAAGCCAGCTCCCATATCGGTTTGCCTGTTTTACGCTGATCGTCATATGCATCTCTCCTTGTTCTCCGTCGAGGCGCCCGGTCGGCATGCCGCCGGCGAAATTGCGCGTCAAAAGAAGTTTTTCAATTTTGCCAGCCAGCCTTCGTCCGGCTCCCCACCCGTTTCCTGTTCATGGTGCGGACGCTCGACGCCGTTGGTGAGCGCGTTGACGAAGGTGACAAGATTGACCGGCGCGAAATCCAGGCCGTGAAAATTGGCGCGCCACCGGCCTTCCTTGTCGATGACATGAGTGACGATGCCGTGCGCCTGAATGCCGTCATCTGTCTTGCTGAATCTGTGGCCGAAGGCTTCCGCCAGCTTGCGGGTCGCGTCCTCCGGCTGATCGGGTGTCGTGGTCAGGAACAACCAATTGACCGGATCGAGCCCGTGCGCCGGCCCGTAGCTGCGCAGCACGTCCGGCGTGTCCCGCGTCGGGTCAGTGGTGATAGTCACGAAGGTGACCTGGTCCTTCATCGGCGTGGCGTTCACCATCGCCTGGATCTCGGCGATCTTCTCGGCGTGGAGCGGGCATACGTCCGTGCACGACGTGTAGACGAAGTGGAGGACGACGACCTTGCCATGCAACTCGGTCGGCCGCACGATACGCCCCTCAGCGGTGCGCAGGGTGAAATCGGGTATCGGCTTATCAATCGGCTGGAAATACTTCTCGTCGCCCTTGAGCATGGCGTCGACTTCATCGAGCGAATGCGCCTGCGCGCCGTGAAAAAGGCCGAGGATCAGCGCCGCCAGTGCGATCAGGCCGCACAGCAAGCGCGTGCCCAAAGTCGGCGAGAGCGCTTGCCGCTCGTTTTGGGTCTGGATAGGCATCAACCGCTGCCTTTCGTGGTGCCTTCCCCATCCGCTTTTGGGGCAGCGTTTTCCGTTTGGCAGGTGCTGCCTGTCATCCGGTTCATGCACAGGCCGAGCGCGCACATGGCCACGCAAGGCAGGACGCTGAGCAGCAGTGGCGCAATGCCCGCGGCGACCAGCCATGTCCAGTTGAAGGCGAGGCCGGCGACGGCAATGACCATGCCGGCAGCGATTAGTCCGCGCCGGTCACCGAGATAGTGGCGGATGGCGTGAAGAATGCTGCGGCCGAGCGAAGCCTGCGAGGTTTCGGGCGATTCTGTTGTGGTCATGTCTTTTCCTTTCTCAGTTGGCCCCGAAATGGCTGCGGATGAACGCCATCATTTCGGGTGAATCCCATTCGGCTGGGCCGATCAGCCGGCCGATTTCCTTGCCCTCGCGGTCGATCAGCAATGTCATGGGAAGGCCGAGGGCGCCGAGGGTGAACATCGCCTTGCCCGTTGTGTCGATGTTGAGGGCGAGATGCTCGACGCCGATCTCGGCGAAGAACTTTTTCACGATGTCCGGACCGCCGCGATCCATCGACAGCGCGATGACCTCGAAGTCCGGTCCGCCGAGCTTGGCTTGCAACCGGTCGAGCGTCGGCATTTCCTTGCGGCAGGGAGCGCACCATGTCGCCCAGATGTTGAGCAGCAGGACCTTGCCGTGGAAATCCGCAAGCGTTTTCGGTTGACCGTCGGCGTCCTCAAAGCTGATTTCCGGCACGGGGACGGGAGCCTCATGAACGGCGAAGTCCTGCGGCGGCTCGACGGCCGATGCGGGCTGCGCCACCGCGAGCAAGGCGCCGAAGAGCGCGAGAGCGAGCATCTTCACGGTTGCCGCTCCTTCGCCTCGGCCCTCAGGCGCTCGACGAGCGGCATGATCGTTTTCTCAAGGGCCTCGTCCGTCACCGCGCCAATGTGCTTGTAGACAATGCGGCCGTCGGCACTCACGACAAAGGTTTCCGGTATGCCGTAGACGCCCCAATCGATGGAGACGCGGCCGTTCAGATCCGCGCCGGTACGCGTATAAGGATCGCCCATCGTGTCGAGCCATTGTGCGGCGTCATCGGGCCTGTCCTTGTAGTTGAGCCCATGCAGCGGCACCGTCTTGCTCGCCGCCAGTTGTATGAACACAGGATGTTCCTCGCGGCAGGCCAAGCACCAGGATGCGAAGACGTTGACCAGCGAAACGTCGCCCCGCAGGTCACCGCTCGACAAACCAAACGTGCGGCCCTGGACCGGCGGCAGGCTGAATTGGGGCACCGGCTTGCCGATCAGCACCGATGGAATGTCGGACGCATTGCGCGTGAGCCCCCAGGCGAGCAACACGGCCAGCCCGACGAAAATCATCACGGGCAGGACGACCAGTAATCGTCGAAGCAAGGCGCGCCGAATGGCTGCCGGTCCCGCATCGGATTGAACGTCACCGCTGGTCATGATGCACCCGGCCGATTGTGGTCCGACGACCCGTCAGCACGTATCTTGCGAGTGCTGCGACGGCGAGCACCAGAACCAGCAGCACGAGGAAACCGGCAACGGACAGGAAGGTCATCGCAAGCCAGGTTCTGGCCGGACAATCGGAAATGTCGGTCAACATCGCGGTGCCTTTCACTCCGTCGCGTAGACGGTCGGCGCCTTGCCGTCCTTGGTGAAAGCATAGATCGTCCAGGTCCCGTCTTTCTCGCCGCCCATGCCGGGCGCGCCCGTCGGCATGCCGGCCAGCGTGATGCCTGTGATTGCTGGCCTTTCGGTCAAAAGCTTCTTGACGATCTCGACCGGCACTAGGCCGTCGACGACATAGCCGTCGACCATCAGCGTATGGCAGCCTTGCAGGTCGGCCGGCACGCCGGCATCGCCGCTAATCTGCGAGAGGTTGTTGACCGGCTTGATCTCGACCTTGAAGCCATTGTGCTCCAAATAGTTAGCATAGGATTCACAGCAGCTGCATTGCGGGTTCTTGTACATCACCGCTTCGATCGTCGCGGCGACGGCCGGAAGGGGCATGGCGATCGCGACGGCGAAGGCCGCAAGCGAGTAGGTCAGTTTCATGGCAGTCTCCTCGGGTTCCAGAAATTCATCGCCGGCCGTCACTGCGTCGCGTAGACGGTCGGCGCCTTGCCGTCCTTGGTGAAGGCGTAGATCTTCCAGGTCTCGGTCTTCTCGCCGCCCATTCCCGGCGAGCCCATCGGCATGCCGGCCATGGCGATGCCGGTGATTTGGGGCCGTTCCGTCAGCATCTTCTTGACCAAGTCGACCGGCACGAAGCCGTCGACCACGTAGTCGCCGATCACCACCGAATGGCAGCCTTGCAATTGCGCGGGAACGCCGAGCCCAGCGCTTATCTGGCTGAGGTCGTTGGTCGGCTTGAGCTCGACCTTGAAGCCGTTCTGTTCGAGATAGGCGGCGTAGGTCTCGCAGCAGCTGCAGCTCGGGTTCTTGTACATCACCGCCTGGATCGTTGCGGCGAATGCAGGCATCGGCATTGCGATTGCGACCGCGAGAGCGGCGATTGAGTAGGGCAGTTTCATTTGCAGTTCTCCTTGGGTGATTGGGTGGCGAAAAAATCAGGTCACGCGGAAGACGGTCATCAGACCCGCCATCTGGTGGTCGGCGACATGGCAGTGCAGCATCCAGTCCCCGGGATTGTCGGCGACGAAGGCGCATTCGATCACATCCTTGGGGGCGAGCAGCACCGTGTCCTGCCATTGGCGGTGCGGCACTGGCGAACCGTTGCGCGAGATGACCGACAGGCTGAAGCCGTGGACATGCATCGGGTGCCACCAGGCGGTTTCGTTGCTCATGGTGAGATGGCAGGTCACACCGCGTTTCAGCGTGAACTGCGGCGCCATGCCGGCATGGCCGTCGCCGGTCATCGACATGCCGTTGATCGCCCAGGCCGCACCGCCGTTCATGCCCATCATCCCCATGCCCATCATGCCGCCGACGCCCTTGAGCTTGCCGCCGCCCATCATGCCGCCCTGCAGCACGATCTCCTGGCGCTCGGCGCCAGCGAGGTCGGGCTGGGGCAAGGGGTTGCGCGGCAGGCCGACAGGCGTGTCGAGCGGATGGGTTCTCAGCGGCGGCGCTGCGTCATAGGCCAGCGTGGTCAGCGTATAGGCGAGGCCGTCGTAGAAATCGTCGATCACCGCGTGGCGGCTGCCGGGGTGGCCCTGCATGTCGAGCACGATATCGATGCGCATGGCGGGCGCCAGCACCAGGCGACCGCCCTCCGGTTCATGCGGATCGCAGGGCTGGCCGTCGATGGCGACGACGACCGGACGGTGGCCTTCGAAGCGCAGCGCCATCATGCGGGCAAGCGAGGCATTGGCGAGCCGCAGCCTGACGCGCTCGCCGGCCTTCACGCTCCGATCGCCTGGCCCCGTGCCGTTGACGGTGACGACATTGCCGACGCGGCCCGACATCGAGGCATCCATGGCACTGCCGAAGCCGCCGGCGATCTGCCCATCGGCCGCAAGCCGCCAGTCCTGCAGCAGCCACAGAATGTCACGGTCGACGGCGACCGGCTCGACCTCCTCAACGACCAGTGCGCCGGCAAGGCCTCGGCCGAGCTGGACCAGGCTGTCGGCGTGCGGATGGTACCAGAAGGTGCCGGCGTCCGGCGGTGTGAACTCATAGACGAAACTTTGCCCCGGCCCGATCGGCTTCTGGGTCAGGCCCGGCACGTCGTCCATGGCGTTTGCCAGGCGAATGCCGTGCCAGTGGACGGTCGTATCCTCGTCGAGACCGTTCTCGACAGTGATGCGGACCGGCTGGCCTTGCCGCAGGCGCAGGGTCGGGCCGGGAATTGTGCCGTCATGGGCCCATACCGTGGTTTGCGGACCACCTGCGTCGATTAACCGGGCATGGGCTGGCGCGACCTTGATACGGCGCTCATCAACTGCGGCTGCCCGCGCCGGGCGCATCGACGTCGAGACGGCGACGCCCGCCGCCGCAAGCAGGAACCCGCGGCGCGACAGGAAAAGACTGGAATTGCTATTCACCCTTACGTTCCTTGCGATCTCGATCGACGGCGAGCGTCGACTGATTGCTTGTCCGCGCCCGTCGCGCATCAACGCGAGCGGGCGACCGGACGCCGGACATCAGCCGTGGGACGGCTGAAACGGCGTCAGACGAGAGCGCTGGCTCTGGGAGGGTATGGGTCGGGCAGGGAACTTCGCCCGTGCAGGAACGGCGCCGGCAGCGGCGATATTTGCGACGGCAGCGGGATTGTCACCATGTCGAGCTTCTGCGGCAGCAACGCAAGCGCCGGGGCAATGCAGGTCGGCGGGCAGTATATCCCCTTGCCGTCACCGCCGGCACCCTTGAGGCACCCCTTGCAGTCACCCTTCATGGCGGCATCGGCCATCTTGTCCATGCCGGGCCCCGCAGGCATGGTCATGCCATCGCCGGCAGCCATGCCGGCCGTCATCGTTGCCGACATGATGCTGGCCTGTGCACCGGACAGGCTGAGCCCCACGGTCAGGAAGACCGCGAGCAGCGTGACAAGCATGTGTTTTGGCGACAGCCGAGCCAACATCTGCTCAGGCTGACCGCAAAGTACGGTTTTTGCAAGTGCCAATGCTGTGACATAGCGACCAAGGGGAGCCAATCAGTGCCGGGCATGCT
Source organism: Mesorhizobium sp. M1169 (assembly GCF_040318345.1). Taxonomy (NCBI): domain Bacteria; kingdom Pseudomonadati; phylum Pseudomonadota; class Alphaproteobacteria; order Hyphomicrobiales; family Phyllobacteriaceae; genus Mesorhizobium; species Mesorhizobium sp. M1169. The sequence continues at coordinate 99,575 of NZ_JAMYME010000019.1, forward strand.
CGCATTTATCGTGATCCGCCAGCACTTCGATGACACGGCATTCGCAGACTTTTCCGTGCCGGCAGCCTTCGACCATATGCTCCAGCTCGGCTTTCAATGCTGTAAGGCTGCGTATCCGCTGAACCACGTCGGCCAGACGCGCCTGGGCAATGGCGTCGGCGGTCGCACAAGGCTGGCTGGGATTATCCTGCAGCGTCAGCAGCGCCCTGATGGCTTCGATCCCGAACCCCAACTCGCGCGCGTGCCTGATGAAGGCGAGCCGGCGCAAGTCTGCCGCTTCATACTGCCGGCGATTGGCTTCGCTGCGGGCAGCGGCAGGAAGCAACTCAATCTGCTCATAGTAGCGGATGGTTGGAACCTTCACGCCGCTGTGTCGGGCCGCTTCACCGATGGTCACACCTGCTGACATTTTCGCTTGCTCCTCTAGTCGCTAGAGGATGTAGCGTCGCGCTCGAAGATACAAGAGGTTCACCATGGCTGCGACCAAACAACAGATCCGCTATCGCGTGGAAGGCATGGATTGCGCCGCTTGCGCCAGCAAAATCGATACGGCCGTGCGGCGGATGCCTGGTGTTCAGGACGTCAACGTATCCGTTTCGGCGGGCACTCTGACGGTCACTCATAGTCCCGAAAGCAATCTCGGCGCGATCGAGAGGAAGGTCGCCGGCCTCGGCTACGCCGTCGCTCTGCTGACCTCCAAGTCTGGGACGGCGGCATTCGATCAATCCGCCGACGACCATGCAGACGGAAGGCACAATCACGACGAGAACGTAGCGCGGTTACATGATAACGATGATGCGCCGGCGTCGGAGCCATGGTGGGACAGCGCCAAGGGCCGCCTGGCCATCGCCAGCGGAGTCGCCTTGGCCGTGGCTTTCGCGATTGATTACGCCTGGCCCGCAACCGGCCCGTGGGCCTTCATCGCCGCAATGCTGCTCGGCCTGGCTCCGATCGCGCGCCGAGCGGCCATGGCCGCAGCGGCAGGCATTCCGTTCACAATCGAAATGCTGATGACTGTGGCGGCGGCCGGGGCCGTCATCATCGGTGCCGGCGAGGAAGCGGCGACGGTGGTCTTCTTGTTCCTGATCGGCGAGTTGCTCGAAGGGGTTGCGGCCGGCAAGGCACGGTCCAGTATTCAAGCGCTCACGGTCCTCGTTCCCAAAACCGCGTTCGTCGAGAAAGGCGGCCAGACCCGCGAGGTGCCGGCCGAAAGCCTGGCTGTGGGCGCCATCATCCTCGTGCGGCCGGGCGACCGGATTCCGGCTGACGGCGAGATCACCCAAGGCGGGAGCGCCATCGATGAATCACCCGTCTCCGGTGAAAGCGTGCCGGTGCGCAAGGACGTCGGCGACACGGTCTTTGCCGGCACTATCAACGGCGACGGCGTGCTGCGCGTCAAGGTGACGGCGACCGCCGCAGACAACACGATTGCACGCGTGATCAAGCTGGTCGAGGAGGCGCAGGAAAACAAGGCGCCGACCGAGCGCTTCATCGATTGCTTTTCGCGCTGGTACATGCCCGGCGTTGTCGCCGTCGCGGCGCTTGTGGCCGCCACACCGCCGCTGCTCTTGGGCGGCGATTGGAACGAATGGATATACAAGGGGCTGGCGCTGCTGCTCATCGGCTGCCCGTGCGCGCTGGTCATTTCAGTTCCGGCGGCGATCGCGGCGTCGCTTTCGGCCGGAGCCCGGCGCGGCCTGCTGATGAAAGGTGGGGCGGTGCTGGAAGGGCTCGCGACCATCAACGCCGTGGCGCTCGACAAGACCGGCACGCTGACGCTCGGCAAGCCACAGGTCACCGATGTCGTTGCGGTGGGTGCCAGTGAACGCGACATCCTTTCGCTCGCGGCAGCGCTTGAGATCGGCTCGAGCCATCCCCTCGCTTTGGCCATCCTCCAAAGGGCCAAAGCCGGCAACATTCCCGTGCCGCCTGCCGCCGAAGCCAAAGCGATCGGCGGTAAAGGGGTTATCGGTCGTGTCGGCGGCAAGAACCTGTTTCTGGGCTCGCCAGTCGCGGCGGGCGAGATAAACCTGCTGCCAGCAGACCAGGCGGCACGCATCGTGGCATTGAACGATGAAGGCAAGTCAGTGGCGGTGCTGCTTGTAGACAACGCGCTGGCCGGCTTCATTGCCATGCGCGACGAACCCCGGCCGGATGCTTTCGCCGGGCTAAAGGCGCTGACCAATGCAGGCATCAGGACAGTCATGCTAACCGGCGACAATAAGCGCACGGCGGCTGCCATCGGCAAACAGCTCGGCATCGAGGTGCGCGCCGAACTGCTCCCTGAGGACAAGCAGCGCATCCTCGGCGAGTTGAAGGGGCAGGGGCTTAGGGTAGCCAAGGTCGGCGACGGCATCAACGATGCGCCGGCACTTGCCGCGGCCGATGTCGGCATTGCCATGGGCGGCGGCACCGATGTGGCTCTTGAAACGGCTGACGCAGCGGTGCTGCATGGACGCGTCGGCGACGTTGCGGCCATGATCAGGCTGTCCCAAGCAACCATGGCCAACATCAAGCAGAACGTCACCATTGCGTTGGGCCTGAAGGCAGTGTTCCTGGTGACGACGATCGCCGGCATCACCGGCCTCTGGCCCGCCATTCTCGCGGACACCGGGGCGACGGTGTTGGTGACGGCCAATGCCATGCGGCTGTTGCGTTGGAAGAGCAGCTGGTAAGAGCGACAACGGCATCGTGTTAGGACAGACCATGCAGCAAGCCATTGCGTCGGACGGCCTTCGCCGGGTGGTGCTTGTCGTCGCACTGCTGAACCTGGGTTATTTCGGCATTGAATTCGCTGTCGCGCTGGCGATCGGCTCGGTGTCGCTGTTCGCCGACAGCGTCGATTTTCTGGAAGATGCCTCGGTCAATCTCCTCATACTGCTCGCCATGGGATGGTCGCTGCGTGCCCGCTCGCGGGTCGGCATGGCGCTGGCGCTTATCCTGCTGGTGCCGGGCCTGGCGACGCTGTGGACCGCGTGGGAAAAGTTCAACATGCCGGTGCCGCCGCAGCCAACGGCGCTGACGCTGGCGGGATTGGGCGCTCTGGCGGTCAATCTGTCGTGCGCCTACATGCTGGCGCGCTACCGCCATCACAGCGGCAGTCTTACCAGGGCGGCATTCCTCTCGGCCCGCAACGATGCGGTCGCCAATATTGCGATCATACTGGCCGGATTGGTGACGGCCTTCCTGTGGCGCTCGGCGTGGCCGGATTTGATCGTCGGCCTGGGAATCGCGGCACTGAATGCAGATGCGGCGCGCGAGGTCTGGGAGGCAGCTCGGGAAGAGCACCGGGCCGTTTCGTGAACTCCAAAACGCTCAGCGCGCTGCCGCATTGCCAATCCGCCAATGCGGGCCCCTATACCGGCCAGCAGTCAGCCAGAAACTTGCGCGATCTCTAATATAATCGCACCCTTTCAAAGCGGTCGGAGGGAGAACCGCCCATAAGTAAAAATCGGGAGGAAAAACCATGAACAGCATGAGCCTCACCACACTTGGACGAAGTCGACCGGGTTGAAGCGGTGAAACGATGAACCGCACAAGGCCACGCACGTCATCAAAAGGCCCGCGCCTCCGAAGAGGACGCGGGCCGATTTCGTCGGTATGCGCTAGGCAGGTATCAAGACGGCGATCCGGTGGATGCCGACCACCTTGCTGGTGTTGGCTGCCTCGTCGGTCTTGCCCTTGGAGCAGGTGTACACGTCACCTTCCTTGAGCTTGAATTCCTTGTCCGCCTTCTTGATCGTGAATTCACCGGCAGCAATGGTGCAGACCATATCGTTGTCCATCACCATTTGAGGGGCGGCTGCTCCGGGCTGAAAGACTATATCGACAATTGAGATGCTCTTGTAGGCGGGGATATCGGAATTGCCGGTGCCGACCTCGACCAATCTGACGCCGGGTGCAATCTCCTTGCCTTCCTTCGGGCCGTATTTCTTCACCTTTGCCGCCGCCGCCAGCGTGAACAAAGGCGTTACCGCTGCCGCCGTCACGCCGAGCGCAATCGCGGACCTGCGATTCATGGTTTTCATCGCGTCCTCCCATTTAATGTTTGGCCACGCACCAATGCGCATGACCACAATACATTAGCACACATGCAGATAATTGCAGCACGGCGTTTCGGAGCTTACGGAAGCGAACCGCCTCCCGGTCGAATGCGACCGAACAGCAAACAATTCCATGCTATGCTGGCGAGCCATCAAACGGGCGACGGGGGATAGCAATGTTGGAAACGGACAAGGTATTCGCTGGCTCAATTCCGGAAAACTACGACCGCTATATGGTGCCGTTGATTTTCGAGCCGTTCGCCGCAGATCTTGCACGACGAGCAGCGTCCTTGTCGCCAAGCGCCGTTCTGGAAACCGCCGCGGGCACCGGGGTTGTCACCCGCGCATTGGCGCCAAAACTGTCCGCCGATGCAAGCTATGTCGTAACCGACCTCAACCAGCCGATGCTCGACTACGCCGCTTCGCGGCAAGCTCCCGACGATCGCATCAAATGGCGTCAGGCTGATGCTCTGGCGCTACCGTTCGAAAATGCGGCCTTCGATCTCGTTTGTTGTCAGTTCGGTGCGATGTTCTTTCCCAACCGCTCATCCGCCTATCGCGAAGCCCGGCGAGTCCTGAAGCCCGGAGGACATTTTCTATTCAGCGTATGGGATCGCATCGAAGAGAATGTATTTGCGGACGATGTGACCAATGCCCTGGCGAGGATTTTTCCGAACGATCCGCCGCGCTTTCTGGCACGCACGCCGCATGGCTACCACGATACGGCACTGATCCGTAGCGAGCTGGAGGACGCAGGTTTTTCCGGTGTGGTGATCGAGACGAGAGCCGAACAAAGCCGTGCCTCCTCGCCCCGCGTTCCGGCCGTTGCTTATTGCCAGGGCACTCTCCTTCGCAATGAAATCGAGACCAGAGAGGCGGGAAAACTGGACGCTGCAACCGACTACGCCGCAGCCGCGATTGCTGACAGGCATGGCAGCGGCGAGGTTGCTGCCAAAATCCAGGCTCACATAGTGGTGGCTGTGGCCTAGGTGTTGGATATCCCGCTCCGGCACTTCGCGACATTCAGCTGCTGTGCGGCAAACATCTTGCCGCTATCCCGAATTCTCAGAGGTTAACGTTCATTCGCCCGAGTGGCAGGTCGACAAGTGCCAGGTCGATAATCGCCGGTTTGACCGATCGCCGGGGCTTGATGGCGGCGGCTGCCGGCCGCGCGATTCCGGTCGGCCCGGCTTCACTTTGGCAGCCATGGCCGACTCCGCCCAGCAAGGTCTAGTCATTTCGCTTTCTTGACTCGGCCGACAAAAACGGGCAGCAAAGTCATCATTGGAGGGCAGTTTTGCCACCTATGCAGGTTTTGGAGGGCGTTTTTCGGTGTGACCGTCGCCCAATCGGCGGTCGGTAGAGGGATTGGTTAACCAACTTTGTCCATCTTTTGAATCAATCGGCAACAGACGCAAAGCGTGCTGGGGGCACCAGGCGAACTGTGAATGTCACGGCTGCGAAATCCGCTAGCCGGCATCGGCCGATTGAGAGTGGTTGAATGGCGTTTGTAAGTGCGAAAACCCGGGGTGACAGTCCTGCAACTGGATTGACTTCGATGAGGCCCGGCCTGCGCTGGGTCGCGGTTCCGGCCGTCGGCGCAGCCATTGCTTTATGGTCGGTGGCGACCTTGGCCGGCCTTTATTCAGTGGGAACCTCGCTCAGCGCCGCTTCCAACGGTCTCCCGCAAAGCCTGCTCGCGCCGCGCACCATCGCGCTCGCCGATCCTCGCCGCAGCCTTCCAAAGGCGCAGGCCCCGACATGGGCCGCAGCAAACGCGGCGCTGTCGGCCAAGCTGCTGCAGCACGGATGCGATGCCAACTGCCTGCGGTCGGCGTCGAACTTCGTCCACCAGGGAAAATCGGCCCGCCTCAAGCGCAACACCGTGCCGCTTGTCGCTGATGCGTCGCGGCAATCGAGCTTCGACGACGTGGTCGCCAAGGCCGCGCTGTCGCCGCAAAAGCTTGCCGCCGCCTTTGCCCGTGCCTCAGCCGGCTCTCCCGTCATGCTCGCCAGCCTGCCGGCCGACGCCCGGTTCGCCGAGCCGGTACGCATACCCGACCCGAACGGCCCGGCGTCAGTGCGCTTCGGGCCCGCGGTGGCGGAGATCGAACGCTCGTCGCGCCTTGCGCTGGCGCTGGCGAATACATTGCCGGAGCAGATGATCGACGTGCTCCCGGCAGCCGTCGCGGCAAGCGAGCCCGCGGCTTCGCAAGAGCCGCAAGAACCTGAGGTCCAACTGGCCTCGCTGCCGCCGCAAGACGACATGCCCGACAGCATTCCGCTGCCGACGCTGCGTCCGCGGGCGGACATCGATAAGCTGGCCGAGGCGCCGCGGGCTCAAGCGTCAAGAGATCAGGCGCCAAAAGACCAGGCGCGAAAAGATCAGGCGCAAAAGGATCAGGCATCGAAAACGGAGCCGCCCAAGGCGCAGGCCTCCAGGACCGCCAAGGCGAGCAAGGTGCAGACGGCCGACGCTCCGCCGGTCGAGACGCAACCCGGCAGCCTGTCGCCTCGCAATTCGTCACAAGCGGCAGTGCCGGGTGTGTCGGGCAAGCCGGGCAAACGTTCGAAGACGCAGGGCGGCGACATGCTGGCCTATGCCAAGCCCGACATGCCTTCCGGCGGACTCGGCGGAGCCTTCAGGAACCTGTTCACCACGCCCAACATGGGTACCGGCGTCGCCGTCTACGACATCTCGGCCAAGACCGTCTATATGCCCGACGGCTCGCGGCTGGAGGCACATTCGGGACTGGGCGCGATGGTCGACCAGCCACGCTACGTCCACAAGAAGAATGTCGGCCCGACGCCGCCGGATACCTACAATCTGACGATGCGCGAATCGCGCTTCCACGGTGTCGAGGCGATCCGTCTGACGCCGGCCAGCGGCAGCAACAAATATGGCCGTGACGGCCTGCTCGCCCACACCTACATGCTGCGCGGCGGCCGCGCCGAATCGAATGGCTGCGTCGTCTTCAAGGACTATGCCCGCTTCCTCGCCGCCTACAAGAAGGGCAAGATCAAGCGCCTCGTCGTGGTGCCGCGCCTGTCGAAGCCGCTGACACGCGTCGCCCAAGAGGGGCGAGGGGCTTAGGTCGCTCGCGGCAGCCCTTCATGGCTTCGTCATCCCAGGGCGGAGCGAACGCGAAGCGGAGCGCAGACCCTGGGATCCATGCCGTTACGTCAGCCGAAGAATGCAACGACGCAGATTGAAAGCCGTTCTGTAGCGATCCCTTTCACCTCCTGTCCTTCCCGCATCAGAAAGTCCCGCCCGTTGCAGCGCGGAGAGGTCACGGCATGATGGGGTGGACGGCGCCCGACGGCATCGGATGTGCCAGAATGAGTTCGTTGAGATCTCAAACAAGGGAGCCGTCCGT
>NZ_JAMYME010000020.1:0-105051 GCF_040318345.1 Mesorhizobium sp. M1169
GAGCGATCTGCTCGGCCGGAGCGGATTCTGTTTGCTGCTGCTGATTGCGCCGCTTCTTGCGGGGTTGCTCGGACTCGGCTGGAGCGATCTGCTCGGCCGGAGCGGATTCTGTTTGCTGCTGCTGATTGCGCCGCTTCTTGCGGGGTTGCTCGGACTCGGCTGGAGCCGCCTGCTCGGCCGGAGCGGATTCCGTTTGCTGCTGCTGGTCGCGCTTCTTCTTTCTGGGCTGCTCTGCCTGCTGGCTTTGCGCGCAGGCCTCCGCCGACTCGCCCTCGGCGCAACTCGATTGCACTGGGATGAGCGGCGCTGCGGTACGTTGCACGGGGCCGAATGCGGCGTCGCCTTGCAGCGGGAACGCGCCTAGCGGCGCGGACGCCATCAACAGGCCAAGCGCCGTGCCTGCCAGAATCCGTGGTTGGCGTTTCATCATAAACACTCCTTGTGGCGTCCCATCCATGCCCAAACTTTCAGCAACCATGTTTGGTTCCTGTTTGTAGGTTCTAGCTGTGGCACAGGGCGATTGACCGGCGTTTTGAAGGCGACTTCATGTCATTCGTATGGTCCTGGCGTATGTTCCGGCGTATGGTCCCGGCGTATCGTTCGGACGAGGGTGCACGGTTGCCGTGCTTGACCTTGAAGCGTCCGGGGGCCACATGCCGACGATGGAAAAGCCGTTCTGGAAGACCAAGACGCTCGAGGCGATGACCCCGGCCGAGTGGGAATCACTCTGCGACGGTTGTGGCAAGTGCTGCCTGTCCAAACTCGAAGACGAGGACACCGGAGAGATCTACTGGACCAGCGTCGGCTGCCGGCTGTTCGACGCTGGAAGCTGCCGCTGCTCCGACTATGCCAACCGGCTGGCGCGTGTTCCGGATTGCGTCGGGCTGACGCCGCAGAACGTGCGCACCATCAGCTGGCTGCCCAAGACCTGCGCTTACCGGCTGGTGGCCGAGGGCCGCGATCTCTATTGGTGGCACAGGCTGGTGTCGGGAAGCGACGAGACCGTGCACGAGGCCGGCATCTCGATGCGCGGCCGGGTCAGCGCCAGCGAGACCGACCTTGCCGAGCCGGACGACTATTTCGACCATATGCTCGCGGACGAGCCTTAGGATTTCCTGCGGTAACGAAGACCGGGAACCATGGCAAAAGGGTACGTTCCCCATCTGCCCTGCATAGAACGGTTCCAGAAACGGACAGACTAACGGCTGGCCCATTCTTGCCGCATGAACGGGGGATGAATGGCCGGTTCGCAAAAAATTCAGACAGGCGGGTGCATTCTCCTCGCATAGGTTTGACGAAAACGGGTGGAAACCCTCAAACAAGGAGAGAAGACAATGTTCAATACCATCAAGACGATTGCTCTTTCGGCACTTGTCGGCCTTGGCACGCTTGCTGCCATCCCCGCTCATGCTGACAGCATCTATCTCGGCTTCGGCAACAACCAGGATCCGCGCGTCGGCGTCTATACCGGCGACGAAGATGATGGTTACTATCGCGAACACCGCCGTCATGGCGGCTGGCGCCGGTCCTGTTCGCCGGAGCGTGCCATTGACAAGGCCGAACGCATGGGCCTGCACCGCGCCCGCATCATCGACATCAACCGCCGCACGGTCAAGGTCGCCGGCCGCCAGTATGGCGACCGCGTCGTAATCGTATTCGCCAACGAGCGCGGCTGTCCGATCATCTATCGCTAAGGTCTTCGGGCTTGCGGCCGGCTGACTTGCAGCCGGTAGAGTAGCGGAGCCCTTTCCGCCAGGACGGAAAGCGCGGCTCAAAAAACCCCGGAGGATCGATCCTCCGGGGTTTTTTCATGCTGCAAGCGATGATCATTTCAATTCGAAAGTCACCGTCACCTGTGCGGTATAGGAATTCTCGCCGGCTTGCACCGGGACCGACGCGCCGGCGGCATCGAATGCCTTGGCGTTGATCGGCATCGGCGGTGGTGCGAAATTCTGGTCGGTGATTTCCAGGACCCGGCCGATGCCGACGCCGGCCGCTTCGGCCAGCGTCTTGGCCTTGGCCATGGCATTGGCGACGGCCTTCTTGCGCGCCTCGGTGACGGCTGCCGCCGGATCGTCGTTGGAGAAGGAGATGCCGCCGCCCTGGTTGACGCCGAGCGACACCGCCTTGTCGAGAATGTCGCCGGTCTTGTCGATGTCGCGGACGCGCACCGAAAGCGTGTTGGTCACCTGATAGGCGACAAGCTCGGCCTCCTGGCTGCCGTCGGGCTTGTTGGTGTAGTTATAGCGCGGATTGATCTGGATGCCCGCTGTCTGCAGGTCGCGCTCCTTGATGCCGGACGATTTCATGGCAGCGATCACCGCGGCCATGGCGTCGTTATTGGCATCGAGCGCTGCACGTGCCGTCTTGGCTTCGCGCATGACGCTGAGCGTCAGCAGAGCCAGATCGGGTGCTATCGCCGCCTCGCCTTCACCGGTGACGACGATACGCGGCGGCGGTGGCGAATCGGCGGCGGCCGCGATCGCCGGAAATGCGATTGCGGCGGCAATCGCCAGGGGCAAAATACGTCTGGTCATGAAATCTCCTCGATCTGGGATCCCAAGACAGCCGAGTGTTGGCCGGCGTCCAATGGGCGACGTGCAATAGGTTATCAATATGGGCTGATTTGGGCGATCCCTGCCAGCCCCCTTGGAACGCCTGCTCGGAAAGCCCTCGGAAAGCCTTGTGCGGTTCAGGGAAAAACACTAATCCAGCGCCGTGGGGCCTGTAGCTCAATGGTTAGAGCCGGCGGCTCATAACCGCTTGGTTGGGGGTTCGAGTCCCTCCGGGCCCACCATTGGCTTTTGTGGCCGTTGATTTAATTGGATTTTTTGGCCATTTTTGTCCCACCTCTTTCAACCCCCTCAGAAAGTGGGACAATTTTGTTCTCTTTTCGATCGATAACCAGCAGGTATTTCGCCGCTCTCGCTACCTTCCGGCGACGCGCTTTCTTGATGTAGTGGTCGGGCTGCTGGTACGTAGTCCACCCATATATCGCCTTCAGCTGCTCGTGCGTCGCGCCGTTCTCAGCGGCGATCGTCGCGCCGGCCTTCCGAATTCCATGAGCACTGCAGTGCGGCAGCTCAGCTTGATCACACCACTGGCGCATCTTGTTGCCCAGACCGTTCTCCGAGAACGGGCGACCATACTCATTGACCAGGAAGGTCATCTGGTCGGAAGGCGTGTGCTCAAGTTCCGCCTCTAGTTCGGGCAGAAGCGGGAGCTCCACCAACACCGCATCCTTGTTACGACTGGTCTTCCCAGGCTTAATTCTGATCCACTTCTCCCACTGCTCGGTCTCCTCGTTGTAGACGAGCGTGATGTGCTGTCGACCGAAGATCGCGACGTCGGACAACCGCAGGCCAGTAAACATGAAGATCGAGAGCGCACGTCTGGCTGCGGTACCCAGCGGATGCCGCTTCTCATATTGAACGATCTCCGACACGTCCCATGGGTGCCAGCCGTCGCCGCTCTTTAGCCGTCTGATGCCGCGGGCGGGATTGGAGTCGACGCCCGGAATCTCTGTGTCCTTTGCCCACTCAAACATCGCGCTGATGGCTTTTACGATATTGTTTGCCGCGCCCAGGGCGTCGAGCCTGGTGTCCCTGATCTCCTTAACATGAGACCGTTTCATACCGGCGAATGGCAGAGATCCCTTGGTGGGATACTGAGGATCCGGGTCACCTTCGAGGGGATGAGGTAATTCGCATACGCGCTCCAGAATTGCTCGTCGGCGCGCCATAGTGTCTTGGGTGATTTCCGTGCCGCCCCGACGGTAATACTCCTGGCAAAGCCACACTAACGTGCCTTTCTTCGCTGGCTCGGAAGGCTTGGGGAGGCGCCGGCAAATCTCGGGAAGAGTGCCGGGCCGAACATAAGAGACCTCGGCGCGTGCGCAGCGCAGTTCCTCGAGGAACTCGTCGCTGCCGGTCGGTTCACGGAGCCGGACCTTCTTCCGACCCGGTGCGCGAAAATAGTACCGATCATTGCCGTGGCGATCAGTGTCCTTCACTACGCCCTTAAGATCGATTTTCACGGGCTCATCCGTCATGTTCGTGGTTTTCGATCCCAAGGATTGTCTAGTGGCGGCGAATCTTCGTCAAGCTTTGGTGCTCCTCCGATTTGGCGGTGAGGGAGCTTTCGAAAAGCCAATACAAGTTCCTCGACGTCCCAAACAATGCGCCCCTTGCTCGGCATTCGTGGCTGCGGCATCCGGCCGTCCTGGACCATTTCATCAAAGGTCGTTGAGCTTACGCCGATGAACGTCGCAGCCTGCTCGCGATTGATTCCTACCGGCGGGAGCGAGGGCGGCAAGACGCTCGGGGTGCGTAGCATCGGTTTAGCGCGTTGAAAGCGCGTTTTTGACGCCTGCCTGTCTTCCTATGTACCTGTCCGAATATTGCAGACGCTCAATCATGTCCTGGCCCTGTGCTTGCAGGCTCACCCTAGGTCTCCAGACCTAGGATCGCTCAAGACACCGGACTCTTTTCCAGCCTTTGTGTACGATGATGGGTATCTTAATGCGCTCGAGGCCAAGAACTGAATGGTCGGCGACTTGGAAGGGCAAAATGACCGCGGAACCACGAATCTGAGTCAGAGGCGGAATCCAACTGAGGAAAGCATGGCTGTGTTTTCAGACGGTTATGACTCTCATGCATGCGTAACAACCAACAAAAATACAAACAAAATATTTCTGTGGATTACTTTCATTCCTCATGGAATGCGCGACTGATTTGGTCCGACAGCGGCTTCACAAAATAAGAAAGCGCCGTACGCTCGCCCGTCTGGATCATCGCTTCGGCCGGCATGCCGGGCACGAGCGTCAGGTCCTTGAGCTTCGTCAGTTCCGCATGCGGAACCGACAGACGCACCAGGTAATACGAAACGCCGTTTTTTTCGTCCGTCGCCAGATCGGCTGCGATCCGGCTGACATATCCGTTCAATACCGGCGTGGTCCTCAGATTGAAGGCTGACATCCGCAGCACGGCCTTGTGACCAAGCTGGATTTGGTCGATGTCCTTCGGGGTGATTCGTGCTTCAAGCGCAAGATCGTCGCCTTCCGGCACGATTAGCATAATCGGATCGGCGGGCGTGATCACTCCTCCGACCGTATGAACTGCGAGTTGTTGAATGGCGCCTGACTGCGGCGCGACAATATCGATCCGTCGCAGTTCCTGTTCAGCCGCCATCTTGCGCTCAACATACTCCCCAACCTGCGCCTGAACCTCTCTGAGCTCCTGGCCGACTTCCGTCTTGAAATCCGGATCGATCTGCAGGATCTGGAGGCGCGTTTCGGCTATGCGGGCTGCCGTCTGTGCCTGATGTGCAATCTTCTCACCGCGTTCGCCGCCGAAAGTGGCAACCTGCGTCTTCAGGCTGTTCAAGCGTTGGTCCGAGACAATGCCTTGGTCGCGCAGCCCACTCAGGGCAGCAATTTCCTTTTGGAGAATCTCGGTGCTTTTCTCAGAAGCGATTTCCTGCGCCTTGAGCCCCTCGATCTCGTGCTCATATTGAGTGATGCGTTCCGCTAGCTGCGCCTGCCTTCCGTCGCGGGATTGTCTGCGGAATTCGAACAGCCGCGTCTCGCCATGTACTGCCGAAGCTACGTCCGGAACATCTCTGCGGGCGAGCAGCCAGTCCGGGAAGGCGATCTCCGCCAGATCGTCACGCTCAGCTTCGAGTCGTGCCAGGTTGGCGGCCAGCTCATCGAGCCGCTTGGTGACTACAGCGAGAGTGGCGCGCGTCTGGGTGGCGTCGAGCCGCATGAGGATGTCGCCGGCTTTTACTTTATCACCTTCGCTCACCAGGATTTCTCCCACCACCCCGCCGGTCGGGTGCTGCACCTTCTTCACATAGGAATCGACGACAAAGTGTCCGGACGCGACAACCGCACCGGAGAGATTCGTGAAGGCCGCCCAGGCTCCGGCTCCTCCAACAAAGATCACGCTCGCCAGAAGGCCCGCCACCAGGTGCCGGCGAATGGAGCTGGAAACGTCATTATTCTGATGAATGCCGGCCACCGGGATCCTCCATGTCAGCGCGCTCTCCCACGTTATCCTGTGTAGACTCGATGGCCTTGACGCCAGCGCCTGGTGCCATCGCTGCCCTCTTCAAGACTTTGGAAAGCGCTTCATCACGCGCACCGAATGCTCGCTGCCGTCCACCTTCCATGACCAACACAAAATCCACGGCGCGGATGGCGCTCGGCCGATGGGCGACGACAACCGCAATGCCCTTGCGCCCGCGCACGGAGGCGATCGCCTTGACGACCGCAGCCTCACCTTCCGCATCGAGATTGGCATTGGGTTCATCCAGCACAACAAGGAAAGGGTCTCGATAAAGAGCACGGGCAAGACCGATACGCTGGCGCTGCCCGGCGGAAAGTGCCGATCCGGCCTCACCAATCGGAGTTTCGTAGCCGTGCTCAAATCGGAGGATCAGTTCGTGCGTGCCCGCTGCTTTCGCCGCGGTGACAATAGCCTCAGGGTCAGGATTATCTTCAAAACGAGCGATGTTTTCGGCAATGGTGCCGTCGAACAGTTCAACACCTTGCGGCAAATACCCGATATGACGGCCTAGCGCTTCCGGGTCCCATTGATCGAGGCTTGCGCTGTCGATGCGAACCTTTCCGGCGACCGGCGTCCATGCGCCGACGATGGCGCGCGAGAGTGTCGACTTGCCCGAACCCGATGCACCGATGATCCCGAGTGCGCTTCCCGCCTGAACGGCAAACGCAAGGCCGGTCACGGTCGGCTTCCTTTCGCCGGGCGGAACGATTGTCACGCCTTCGACGCGGAGTTCGCGTTCAGGTGCAGGCATTGGCATAACAGGAGCGGTTTCAGGAACCTTTCCCAGGAGGTCCTCCAGCCGCGCCCAACCCTGGCGCGCCATGAGGAAGGGTTTCCAGCTTGAAATGGCCAGATCGACCGGAGCCAGCGCACGCCCCATCATGATCGAACTGGCAATCATGACCCCGGCCGTAGCCTCCTGCCTGATGACAAGGTACGCGCCGACGGCAAGAATGGCCGATTGCAGCAGCACGCGCAACGACTTTGCAATGCCACCCAGCCCACCTGCCACGTCCCCAGCTTTCCGGTTGGCGGCCAGATACTCGGCATTGGCCTTGTGCCATCGGGCAGCGATCCGCTTTGCGAGACCGAGAGCTTGCACGACCTCGGCATTGCGGCGCGCTGCTTCCAGTAGACCATTGCGTACCATGTTGTGGTCAATGGTATCGCGTATCGGCCGTTGCGAGAGAGTGTTGGTAAGAAGTGTCAGAGATGTGAGACCGATCGCCCCGATAAGTGCCGTCATGCCGATCCAGAAATGAAGGAGGAAGCAAATGGCAAGATAAAGCAGCATCCATGGCAGATCGAAGAACGCTGTCGGACCGTTTCCACCTAAGAATCCGCGAATATTGTCGAGGTCGCGAAGCGGCTGCAAGCCGTCGCCCGGCATGCGCGTTAAAAGCGGAAGGCGAACGATCGCATCGTGAACGCGTCCGGAAAACTGTTCATCGAAACGCTCGCCAATCCGCAGCAGCACGCGGGCGCGCAAAACGTCGAGCAGGCATTGGAACGCATAAAGCCCTGCAGCAAGCACGACGAGCCCCACTAGCGTCGATACGCTGCCACTTGCCAGAACGCGGTCGTAGACCTGAAGCATGAACAGCGGCGAGATCAGCGCAAGCACGTTGACCACGCCGCTGATCAACAGAATTCCCCAAATAGCGGAAGTCAGAGGGAAAGGTCTCAAAGCTGAATCCTTCAAGGAATGGTTACTCACGTAGGTCTCCGTGAGGATCTGGCGACCCAGCTCCCTATATTGCTCCCCGAGCGGCAACCGACTCGCTGATTCAGGATCAGTGCTCCCGCCGAATATGTTTGGCTTGGCATCTAATGGAGCGGGTCAACAACAACACCGTCCGGCTGAAGGTTTGGAAGGGCAACGTCATCGTGGCCGGCCGCAAGGGCCCGAACAGGCTTCCGCCTCCACGCGTTCAGGGAGATTTCGGTGTACGACCAGCGCGACGTGCAGGGCTTCGTCAAGCTGTACACGCTGCGACTGCTCCCGGGCGCCCCGGCCCATCGCAAGTAGCGGAAACGGAAGCGCCCGCCCCCGGGGGGCGGGGCGCTGTTCCGTATGGGTTTTCTGGATCAAACGAAGGTGAAGTCCGACGCGGTCAGGCCTAGGTCGGCCACGGTGACCACACCGCCCAGGTGGACGAATTCATGCGCGTTGTTGTCGGCGGTGACATAGGCCAGAGTTGCGACTCTGTCGGTGTAGCTGCTTTGGTAGACAATGATGTCGCCGGCGTGCTCGCCGGAGATCGCACTCGCGGCTTCAGAAGCAGAGTTGAAAGATTCGCCAGTGATTACCACGACGTGTTCGCCGTTCGCACCTGAGGCCGCACCACTGTAGAAGCTGCTCACCGGGTAGCCGGACTGTATGCTGGCGTTGTTGACGAAGTTCGCGCCAAAACCGTCATTGTAGAGGCCCACCGCATCGAAGGCGAACTTGTCCTCCGCCGGGTTGAAATCGGTGATAGTGGTAATGTCCGACTTCGACCCGACAACCCCAGGCACCGGATTGTGGAACTGGAACACGAACGTGTCACTGTCGGTGCCCCCGGTCAACGTGTCCTGGCCGTCACCCACGTAGAGGACATCCTGGCCGGGACCGCCGCTGAGCCTGTCATTGTCCTCACCGGAGACGCGCGGGTTGAAGCGGCCGTTGTCGCCGGAGAGATCGTCCCAGCCATCTCCGCCGAAGATGCGGTCGTTACCCTTGCCGCCGATGAGTCGGTCACTGTCCGGGCCACCCGAGATCTCGTCGTTGCCGCCACGACCGTCAATCCAGTCACCGCCCTGGAAACCCTCCATCCAATCGTCAAGCTCGGTGCCGATGAGTGTTTCGGCACCCGGGCCACCCTCGATAATCTTTGCCATCGAAAATACTCCTAATGATGCACCCTGCCTGACGCGTTCATATTGCTCATCGGATAATTAGAGAAATCGATTGCTTGGATAGACACACATTTACGAAATGGATGCATTCACGTTCACTTCGCCCTTCTGCTGAGCAGTTGCGGGCTCGCTGGCGGCGGGGACGCTGGTCGCCCAAGCAATCGATGAAGATTCGGCACTCAAACCGGGACTAGGACGAACTTCGTAACGGGGCCGTCCTGGTTGGGCCCCAAACTTCTCTCTGTTTGCTCGACGCCGGCATACCCGCACCGTGAGCGCTGGACGAGGACAAGTTCCGCTGGCGGAGAACGGCGTGATCGGCTTGCCGCGCCGAAACTGATGGCGCTCGTCGAAGGCATGGACTGGACACGCGTTCGAGCCGAACGGCGACGGCGTCCGGCCGGAAGGCGGTGGCGAAGTGACTCAGGCGCAAAAGGCGGGCTTCAGGCCGTGCACAATAAGCTTCTGTCGGCGTCATGATGAGAAGCGCTTCGGCCCGTCCCCACGAAATCGATACGCTCAAGGCGATGTTCGTCGCCATGGCGGCGGAGAAGGCCGAACTGCAACAACTCCGGAGCGAAACACTCAAGGCCGAGATCGTCCGGATGGCGACACTCAACGAGCGTGCCCAGGTGAGGATCGCCGACCTTCATGGGATCGTCAAGCAGCTGGAGCGCGCCGCTTCGGTCGCAGCTCCGAGAAGCTCGAACGTGCCTAGCAGGCCTTCGCCTTCGAAATCCAGACCGGGCTCGGCGCGATTGAGTCCGAGCTCGAGGCCGCAAGACCGACACGCGAGCCGCGACGTGCTGCGCGACCGCGCAAGGCGTTCCCGGCGCATCTGGAGCGGGTCGAGATCGTCATCCAGCCCGAGCCATGGGGGAAGAAGCGCTCCCGCAGCCAATCGTCCAGTCCGTCAAACGCGGTCGGCCGCACAGGCTTGCGAAACGGAACAGTCCCGCCCTCGCTTAGATACCGAGGCACCGTGTTGCGAGCGCACCCGAATTCGTTCGCCCGTCGGTTCCCCAGCCAAGCTCATGCAGCGGCAGCATCGCTGCCACCTCTTCAGGCTGAAGGATCTGCTCTCCCTGCATCGTTCTCGACAATGCAGGAATCGCCCAATCCCAATCGCCATCCATGCCTCCTCTCATAACGGAGGGGTCGTCGGCCGACAACTGAGACGTCCGGTGCTCTTAGGCGGGGTAATCATACGAGATGCCTCCTGCAACATCATTTCCCGCATCCATAGGCTTGCCGGATCATTATTGTGAAGCGCAGGCCATTGGACGGCCTCCGTGAATGCGGCAGGAAGTGGCGGCGGAAGTTCGACAATCCGCAGGGGTGTTAATTTTGCGAAATGCTGCGCCAGCCGTAAGGGCATTGTCCCAATGCGGTTGGTGCCTGATAGAAGGGGCGGGATCATGCTAAAGCCCTGTACGACGACCTCGATACGTCTCTCGAAACCGTTCTCGAGCAAATACCATTCCTCGATGGAGGGCTGCCGGGTGTCCCCGAATTTAAGCACAACCTGCCCCATCGACAAGTATCGGTCGAATGTAAGTGGCTCTGACAGCTGCTTGTTCGTGCCGCAGCCTACGCATACGAGCATATCTTCGAACAGGGCTGCGCGAGGATGTTTCGACATGAACACTTCGGGCATAATCAGAAAATCAACGTCGCCGCGCCGGAGAAGCTCCTCGGGGTCGTCGGAAATAAGCAGACATTCGAAGCGGACGGCGGGAGCTTCCCGCGCAGCACGCTTTACGATCTTCTTAAAAAATACGAGCGTGAGGTAATCGGAAAGGATGATGCGGAAGCGACGATCCGATCGGGCCGGGTTAAAGGCGTCCCAGGAAATAATCGACAGCTGGATGTGCAGCAATGCCTCCCGGACTGCTGTGGCGAGCCCCTCCGCGCGCGGTGTCAAAATGAGTTCGCGGCCGTTCATCGTAAATAGCTCATCGCTGAAATAGGCGCGTAACCGACCGACGGCGGCGCTCATGGCCGGCTGACTCAGGTTAATACTGCGGGCCGCGGCGGTGACTTTACGCTCCCTGATCAAAGCGTCCAGCACAACCAGGAGATTTAGATCGAGTCCCTTAAAACGCATGTATTGACCTATCCGACGCGTGGATGGGTATCGCCCAAAGAATCAATTTTACGAATGGTGAGTAGCGTCAACGCATCAGCCGACGACGAAATAGAGCAACCGATAGGAAGAACGGCAAAACCGTGTATATGCAAAGCGCGCCGATATGCAGGCCCATGCTGCCGGCCGGACGGCCAAGCATCGCCGGACGAATGAGGTCAATTGCATGTGCGAGCGGCAACAAGGAGGCGACGTCCTGAAAAGCGCCGGGCAATTGGTTGACCGGAAACATCGCGCCGCAAAGGAACAGCATGGGTGTTATAACAAGCGTATTATAAAATATGAAATATTCATAACTGGGCGCAAGCGCCGTGACGACCATCGCTAGACTCGCGAAGGCGAGGCCACTGAGAGCGATGACTGGCAGCAAGCAGAGGATGGATGGCCACGATGTGTAGCCGAGCGTGGTGGCAACAATAGTGATTGCTGTGCCCGCCATCAGGGCCTTGGTGGCTGCCCACGCCAATTCGCCGAGTAAGATATCGCCGAGCGTCAGCTGAGTGCATAGCATTCCTTCCCAGGTGCGCTGGTTGTCCATGCGGCCGAAACTCCCGTAAACCGTTTCAGCAGTCGCCGATGCCATCGCGCTTGTGGCAACCATGCCAGCCGCGAGAAACGCAATGTACGAAGTGCCCTCAACAGGACCTATCATTGTTCCGATGCCAAAGCCGAGACCGAACAGATAGATCATCGGATCGGCGAGGTTGCCGAGAACCGATGCAAGCCCGATTTTCTTCCATCCAAGATAGTTGCGGCGCCAAACCGCGACCCAATTCCACGCATTGGCGGGCATGGCCGCCGCATAACGTTCGCCCATTGTTCAGTCCTCCATCTCGCGCCCGGTTAGCCGCAAGAACACATCCTCGAGATTGGGGGGACGCTGCAGAAGGCGCAGACCCGCGCGCCCGCGTAGCTGCACCAGCACCTGCTCCGGATCGGGTGCATAGCAAAAAAGCGTCTCACCGCTCACCTCGATGCGCTGTGCGTACGGCCGGATCAGCGCACCCAGTTCATGCGGATTGCCGCCGTAGACCTCGACCACGTCACAGCCGATCTGCTCGTCAATGAGTGCGGACGGGCGGCCTTCGGCGATCTTGCGCCCCTCCTCCATAACGCACAGCCGATCGCACAGCCGCTCGGCCTCTTCCATGAAATGGGTAGTCAAAAGAATAGTCTTGCCCCGCGCCAGCAGCGATCGCAGCCGTTCCCAGATCAGGTGGCGGGCCTGCGGATCGAGGCCGGTGGTCGGCTCGTCCATCACCAGCAAGTGCGGGTCATTGATCAGCGCACGCGCGAGCGTCAGGCGCCGCTTCATGCCGCCGGACAGTTCGGCGACGCGCGCATCCGCTTTGTTCTCGAGGCGGGCGAACTCAAGCAGCGACGGTATGACCGCTTCGATCTGGCGTCTGCTCATCCGGAAGTAGCGCCCGAACACCAACAGGTTCTCGCGTACAGTAAACGCGGTATCAAGATTGTCGAACTGCGGGACCACGCCGATGCGCATACGTGCCAAACGCGCGCGCGCCGGCACTGGAGCGCCGAGCACAGTAATCTTCCCCGCATCAGGCGATGTCATGCCGAGGACCATACGCGCAATCGTGCTTTTGCCCGCACCGTTCGGTCCCAAGAGCCCGAAGCATTCCCCCGCCGCAACGCGGAACGACAGTCTGTCGACAACGAGCTTGTCATAAGTTTTGCTTACGTCAGTAAGATCGATCGCTACCATGGACATGGGTTCATTTTACCGAGAGGGACGCCAAGACTGGCGGTTGCTTGGTTGCCTGCCGGACCTGAAACTGTGACTCGTCTTCGCCATCCCAGCCGTCGATAACGAACTGATCGACATCACAAGGATTTAGCCCCTGTTCCGCCAAAGCGGCGACAATTACGTCGAGATTGTCGATGGTTTGATAACGCGGATTGTTGTGCCGCTTTTCCTGCTCAACGCAGAAGACGAGCCGTCCATCCTCGACAAGGGCGATCGCCCCATCATGGGTCAGCTTGGTACCACAGATGCGCATAGTGTCTCCACGTTAACGGCGATAGATTCGATTCATCAGGAAGCGGAAAGCGGGTTCCGGAAACGGACGAGCAAGCAGTCTTCGTTGACCGACTCGCCCCGACACTCAAGACGCTCTACCTCGATCAACGTTTCGTTCAGCATGGCGATGACCGGCTCAGCACCAGCGGCGTGACCCCAGCGACGGCAATTAGCATCCCTTGCCGATCCGAAGATCAGATGCCCGCCTGGCGCAAGCACCCGCACCAGGTTTTTGACGGCCGCGCGCATCTCGGCTATGTCTTCGAGGTAGTATAGGACCTCCGCCACAACGATCAGGTCAAACAACTCGTCGGTCGAAAACTGTTGAACATCGGAGACTATCCAGTTGATGCGCGACGGCTCCTTTATCCGTTGACGTGCTCGAGCAATCGCTTGCGCCACGACATCGATGACGGTGAGCCCTTGGCAGTAGGGGGCTAGTTTTTCCGTGAATGCGCCGGCAGCGCACCCGACTTCGAGGGCATTTGTAATGGAGCCTTGGGCAAGCGCCAGCTGGAGCATTTCCGTGTGGCGCTCCCGCTCGAACGGATTGCCGTCGAGGCGCCACGGATCGTCTGCGGCCAATTCCCGATCGAGCAACTGATGATTCATGTTCTGGGTCAAACTCGTCCACCTCTCGTCTACCTAGGTAATTAGCGATCACTCGTCGCCGCAGATGTTGCTCGACAGCGCTAATCCCGAAGAATCCGCGCAAGATTGAGCCTGCGAAGCGGAGCCGCATGCGGTGAGAATTCTGCCCTGCTTGATCCAGTGATCGGAGTTTGGGTGGGGGCCTGTTTTCCCCCAGTGTTCGATGTAGCGACAGCAGAGCTTCGCGACAGCCAATCGCTATTGCTCAATGTACACAGCGCGTAGGCCTTCAAGGGAAGTAAGAGAAAGATGTTGATGAACGTGTGCAGGGAAAAGCCCAGAAATCGAAACTGTCGAGCACGAAATGCTACCACGCTGCATCGGACCATGGTCATGGACACAATCATCAGTCCTGTCCACCAAGGCACAGTGCCTGTCAGTGCGAAATGTGCGAGGCCCGTTAGTACCGATAGGGCGAGGAGTAGCGGCCCGAGATTCTGTCCGACCACGTCCAACGTGAGATAGCTATTGAGGCCGGGCAGCAAGCGCAGCCCAAGCAGCGTGTCCCGGAATGTGCTTCGTGCCCAACGGAGTTGTTGGCGCAGATACGGTCCGAGTCTGTTCGGAACGACTGTGGCCGCGATGGCGCCCGGAACGTACTCGGTTCGAAAGCCTGCTTTCAGCATGAGGATAGTGAGATGGCGATCCTCCCCGAAGTCGCTTGGCTTGCCCCGAAAAAATTGCGACTCGTACTGGTCCAGTAACAAAAGGAGCGCAGACCGGCGGTACATGGCACATGGGCCGCAACAGCACATAACGGCACCGAAGCGAGCCTGTGCCGCGCGCTCCTCGTTGCAAGCCAGCCAGTACTCCATGTCTATCAGCCTTGTCAGCCAGCTCTCGCTCCGGTTACTGGCAATCAACTGACCCATGACTGCGCCGACCGCTGGATCTCGCATCTTCGGTACAAGCTTGGTGATGACGTCGGACGCGAGTATCGTGTCTGAATCAACGTTAAGCACCAAATCCCCGGATGAGCGGCGTATCGCGGCGATCTGCGCCTTGCGCTTTCCAACATTCTCGGGAAGCAAAATGATGTCGAACCTAGGGTCGCGCGCGTAGGTTTCGTGGACAGTTCGTACGGCTTCGCGATTTCCAGAACCGTCATCAACCACATAGACCCGAAGTCTTCCGGCGTATTCTTGGTCTGCAATGGACGCCAGGCACTCTGAAAGCGTGCGCGGATCCTCGTTGAAGCAGGGGACGATGACATCCACGCTGGGCAGTTGATCGGAGCCGACGAGATCCTCCAACGCCGATGAGTCGTTTGTCGGCAGAGCATAAATCCCCTGCATGCTCTTATAAGCAGTCGAGAGCAGTGCATAAAGCGAAATGGCCACAGTGCTGGTTGTACCAAGAAGAGTCATGGGATCTCGTTTGTTCAGTGATGTTGAGGAAGTGAGCGGATTACAAATCCGCGCTCATGAAGTGCTGGAATCAGCCGGGACAGCGCCGTGACCGTCTGGTCGCGCAGACCGGCGTGAGCGCCCTGGCTCAACTCGCCGGGAGGGCATCCGTCGTGCAAGAGTACGATTGCGCCCGGCCGGACAGAGGCGAGCACGGTATCGATAATCGCGTCGACCCCAGGGCGAGACCAATCTCGAGGGTCGACGGACCAATGGAGGGCCGTCAGCCCGGCGATCTGTGACGCTGTGAAGACTTCTTCGCTCCAGGCCCCGTAGGGCGCGCGAATATAGCGCACCGAGGCCTGAGGGCACGCCCTCATGATGGCGCCGTTCGCTTCAAAGATCTCACGTTGCACTTCGCCGAAGCCGCATTTGTACAGATCCGGATGAGTCATCGTGTGGTTGCCTAGCTCGTGCCCTTCTGCAAACATTCGTTGGATTAGATCCGGGTGCTCTAAGGCGTAGGCGCCGATGACGAAGAAAGTGGCCGGCACCCGCTGCTCTGCCAGCACATCCAGAATCTCCGGTGTGAAAAGTGGATTGGGACCGTCGTCAAACGTCAGATAAACGCTGCGACGGCCGGTGCCGTCAGAGCACTCACGGCGCACTTCGTACAAGCAATCGGGACGGCTCATAGCTCTGGTCCGTTCCGATCGATCATCGTGCCCGTGGGCCATTCGCTGATCGGCCGTCCAACTGGCAGAACAATGGTGAGTGCGTCATCAATGCGTGTGGGCGGCAGGTCGAGGCGCGCCTCTGGTCGGGTGGAGCGCACGCGAATTCCCGACAAGACGGCCAAAGGGCTGTATCGCCGCCCGAACCTCTCAACATGATTCCGCAGCGCGTGCCGGACGGTTCCGAAAGCGAATGGAACGCCAAGCTCCTGCAGTATTGGAAGCACGACATGGATTGAATGGGCGATTCCGAGACTCTCAAGATCCGGACGTACCCCGTACAGGCCCAGCTCAGCCACCAACAGATCGACCGCGTCAACCTTGATGAAACGGCGCAGTATGCCCATGTGAGCCGCTACACCGTTCGAATCATACGCGATTGCGCGGAGTTCAGGCCTGGCGCCGGCCCAGCTTCGACTACCTTCGAACGGTTCTGCGTTGGACGCCCCAGTCGGCCCGTAGGTATTACGAAAGAACTGGGCGAGCTCGACGTGGTCCGAGAGCTGCAACTCGTTTTCCCAGCACAATTTCCACTGCACCTGAGGGCGCATTCAGGACCTCTCTTCAAAATAGTTTCTTGCGGGCCGCATTACCCGGCCAAAGCGGCGGCGTTGTTGGCTGCACTCAACCGTTGTCGTTAGCGAAGGTGAGCCAGCCGGTGGGGCTCGCCAATGAGCTCTCTCGATGTTCCCGCCCGTCGCGGCGCCGTCGATTTGAGCTTGACGTCGGTCATTTACGTTCCTCTAATGCATGGTTCGTAAATTCGTAAAATTGATTGTTTAGATGATGCCCATCCACACGCTGGATAGATCAGGATATGCGGTTTAAGGGGCTGGATCTGAATCTCCTCGTTGTGCTGGACGCTCTGATCAGGGAGCGTAAAGTCACTGCCGCGGCCAACAGTATTAACCTGAGCCAGCCGGCCATGAGCGCCGCCGTCGCTCGGTTACGCGCCTACTTCAGCAATGAGCTATTTACGATGAACGGCCGCGAGCTCATTTTGACACCGCGCGCGGAGGGGCTTGCCCCAGCAGTCCGGGACGCATTGCTGCACATACAGCTATCGATTATTTCCTCCGACGCCTTTAACCCAGCCCAATCGGATCGTCTCTTCCGAATCATGCTTTCCGATTACCTCACGCTCGTGCTTTTTAAGAGGATCGTAGAGCGTACTGCGCGGGAAGCTCCCGCCGTCCGCTTCGAATGTCTGCCTATTTGCGACGACCCCGAGGAGCTTCTCCGGCGCGGCGACGTTGATTTTCTGATTATGCCGGAAGTGTTCATGTCGAAACATCCTCGCGCAGCCCTGTTCGAAGATATGCTCGTATGCGTAGGCTGCGGCACGAACAAGCAGCTGTCAGAGCCACTTACATTCGAGCGATACTTGTCGATGGGGCATGTCGTGCTCAAATTCAGGCACACCCGGCAGCCCACCATGGAGGAGTGGTATTTGCTCGAGCACGGTTTCGAGAGACGTATCGAGGTCGTCGTACAGGGCTTTAGCCTGATCGCGCCCGTCCTATCAGGCACCAACCGCATCGGGACCATGCCCTTACGGCTGGCGCAGCATTTCGCAAAAACAACACCCCTGCGGATCGTCGAACTTCCGCCGCCACTTCCTCATCCCGCATTCACGGAGGCCGTCCAATGGCCCGCGCTTCACAATACTGATCCGGCAAGCCTGTGGATGCGGGAAATGATGTTGCAGGAGGCATCTCGCCTGGCGCCTTTGCTTGAAAGCTATTGAGCGTCTCGGGCTTCCTGGAGGCGGTCGCGATCGCGTAGGAGCGGTTGCCATTCGGGCGTCAGGCCTTTGGCTCGGCAGAGCGGCGCAGTTCCTTGCTGAGTACGAGGGCCAGGAACGAGCAGAACACATGCCCGGGTTGGTGCTGAGTTGACTGCCGCCTCCGATTTCGCGTGCGAAGTCCCAGAAGATGTCTAGCCCCACTCAAATGCCAACTTTGCCGGCCTTGCCGCGGCTTTTCACGCGCGGCCAGGCGAGGAGATGCCGGTCGACGAGGTCTCCCAATGGACTGTGCCGGCCTCGCTCGGCTACTGGCGTGAGGCATCCTTGACGACACCGCCCTGGACCGACAACGTCGAGATGTTGGCAATGAAGCCGGTCGCGACCTCGCGCTTCCGCCTGAACGCGTGGCCGATCCGTTCACCAATTGGCGCTTCATCCTGGGCCGCGGCTGAGGCCTGTGGGGTGCGGCTACCCCGCGTGGATAGGATCATCAATCAACTTTCTCTCATTTATGAAAGGAAACTTCCCCGCTTACGATAGAAGCCATCAGTTTCATATATTTTCCGGCAGATGAATATCGAACGGCAGAAATGTCTGTCCTGGTGTTTCAGCAGTGCCGGTCTCGATAGCCCGCGTCATCAGCGTTATCAGCTCCTGGGAAAGCCGGCGCATTGGCGTGGCGACCGCCATCGTGATGATGTTATCAGCGAGTGCCGCCCGAGATTCCGGCGTGATTTCATTCACGATCGCGACGAGATCGCGACTTTTACCCTCTTCCCGGACCGCGGAGATGGCGCCCTCCATGCCGCCCCCGGCGACATAGAAGCCGACGAGCTCGGGTTCCCGCTGCATGAGATCAAGCGTTGCCTCGTAGGTGACCTGCCGTTTCTCCAGGTTCACAAGCGGATCGAGCACCTCGAACGTCGGCGCGTTCTCACGGCAATAGGAGCGAAAGCCGACGTCACGGAGCTCGTGCCCCTGGAAACGATGGCTACCGACAAACACCGCCACCTTGCCGGGCCGTTTTGCGACCTTGGACACCATCCAAGCGGCCGTGCGCCCCACCTTGCGGTTGTTGAGGCCGATATAGCCCTGTCGCACGCCGGCGGCGAAGTCGGAAAGCAGCGAGAAAACCGGAATGCCTTTGGCCTTGAGGTCCTCAACCGCTGCTGTAATTTTTGGGTGGTCCGGTGCCACCATCGCGATCGCATGGCAGCGTGCGCCCAAATCCTTGAGCGGTGCGATTAGGTCGCTCGGCATATGTGACGGGGCGAATTGGATGAGCGGAATGCCGTGGAAGGACTGGGCCAAATTGACCGACGCTTCGACCTCGCGCGCAAAGTCTTGGTAAAAATGCTGGGCCGGTTTTCTCAAGATGAAGCCCAGACGGTAGCACGGTAGGTCTCGCCGCAAGCGCTGCTTGATGAGCCCGGCAGCATGATAGCCGATCGCGTGGGCGGCGTCGTGGACCCGCCGCGCGGTCTCCTCGCGCACCGGATGGCGGGCGTTCAGAACCCGATCGACCGTTGCTACGCTGACTCGGGCTTCGCGGGCGAGATCGGCAATTGTGGGGCGCTTGGTCATGGGTCCTATTCTGATTGGTTTTTGACGCAGGCTGGCTCTCTGTCACCTAGCGCGATTCGACAATGGTTTCGGGTGGGCAAAGTGAAGACGCCCGCATACTGAATGATCGACAGCGTATTGGACTACTCCAGACGTAGACCGGCCGGGTATAACGGAAGGTTCATTCGCTTAGGGCGGCGACGATTTGCACTCACACATTTAGCGCTTCTGATACATGGTCCGTGAGGCGCCGTTTAGAGCCTGCGAGTCGATCGTTCAGGTCATGTGACCAGCTTGGCGAAACCGGTCGCGGTGCGTCGCCCTTACTCGGCGGAGGATAGCCGGTTTGATGCCTCGGCAAGCTGATGACCGGAGAAGGCGGCTTTCATCTGCGCTCGGTCCAATTCTCCTTCCCAGCGGGCAACGACGAGGGATGCCACTGCGTTGCCGACGCAATTCGTCAGCGCCCGGCATTCGGACATGAAGCGGTCGATGCCGAGTATCAGTGCCATCCCAGCAACGGGAACACTCGGAACTACGGCGAGCGTAGCAGCCAGGGTGATGAAGCCCGCACCTGTTACACCTGCAGCGCCCTTGGAGGAAAGCATCGCAACAAGCAGCAGCAGCACCTGATCGCCGATTGACAGATCCGTGTTCGTCGCCTGCGCGATGAAGAGGGCCGCCAGGGTCATGTAGATATTCGTGCCGTCCAGATTGAACGAATATCCGGCCGGGATGACGAGACCCACAACCGAACGCCTGGCGCCCGCCTTCTCCATCTTCTGCATGAGCGAGGGGAGCGCGGCCTCCGAGGAGGACGTTGCGAGGACAAGCAGCAGCTCTTCCTTGATGTAGCGAATGAGAGAACAGATCGAAAAGCCGTTGTAGCGGCAGACCGCGCCGAGAACCCCGAACACGAAGAGGAAGGCGGTGAAATAGAACGTCGCGACCAGCATCGCGAGGTTGACGACCGAACCGATGCCATATCTGCCGATGGTGAAGGCCATTGCGCCGAAAGCGCCGATCGGCGCGGCTTTCATCAGAATGCCGACGAGCTTGAAGACAGGCGCGATGAGCGCCTGAAGGAAGGAAACGACAGGCTTGCCCGTCTCTCCGGCCATCGCGAGCGCCATGCCGAACAGAACCGAGAAGAACAGCACCTGCAGGATGTCGCCTTCCGCGAAGGCGCCGACTATCGTTGGCGGGATGATGTTCATCAGGAAGCCGGTGACCGACTGCTCGTGGGCCTTTGCGGCATAGGTATTCACGGCCTGGACATCGAGCGAGGCCGGATCGATGTTGAGGCCGGCGCCAGGCTGGACGACATTGGCGACGATCAGGCCGACGATCAGCGCGAGCGTCGAGAAGGTGAGGAAATAGACCATTGCCTTGCCGGCGACCCGGCCGACCTTGTGAAGATCGTTCATGCCGGCAATGCCGGTCGCAATTGTCAGGAAGATGACAGGCGCGATGATCATCTTGACCAGCTTGATGAAGGCATCACCCAGCGGCTTCAGGCTCTCGCCGGTTCCCGGATAGAAATAGCCAATTGCGACGCCGAGGGCGATGGCGGCAAGCACCTGCGCGTAAAGCTTGGCATAGAAGGGTTTGCGGGGCGCGGGACTCGCGCCGCGGACTTGTGCAGCTGACACTGTTTCTCTCTCCCTGACCGGATCGAGGTGGCGTGACTTCTCCCGGGCTTCTCCCTATCGCGGCGCTCCGGTCGAACGCTGCACCAACGCCGCCGCAATACCCATGCCAAATGGATCCGCATGACCTGAACTGACGTTGGGCTCGCCAATGATGGGATGAATGCGGTGGCACAAGACGGGAATGACAAGGCCGCCGTCCAGCACGCGCTTGATGTTCTCCGGCAGATTGCCGGTCGATCTCTCTGGCTTGCGGTTTTGCTGCACATCGTGGTGGGCTCCTCGGTTTGCCGACTTTGGGAAGGGCCGCATCGCTGGCACCAGAGCGGAGAATTGCCGTGTTCTTTGCCGCGCTGCCGCTGCAGCGACAGCTTGAAAGCGACGTCGAGACGTAGGGATTGACGCCGCTGGTGCTGACCGCGACGATGCGGTTCAGAAGTTCCGAGCACCGCCGAGAAAGCCGCGCTCGACCGCCACCTTCGCGCCTTCACACGCGACGCCGCCGCCTTATCTGTGTCATCAATATCGAGGAAATGGCGGTTGCCGCGACCGACCAGTGTCGTCGGCAGTGATTATCGCTCCCGCCCCTGGTTCGCAGGCGCTGGTGACTGGCACGGCCCGGCAACTCGGCGCGGTCAGCCGCTCGGGCACCGCATCGCCGGCGCCGTATTTCTGTCGTTCAACATCGCCGACAAAAATTAGAACTGATGAATTCTATCATAGGCCGCGAGGTTTCCTTTCACGAATGAAAGAAAGCTCGATTGACTATCCCGCCTCGCTCCAGTCTTTTGAAAATCAACGTGTGGTTGCCCCCGTGCAAGCCGAGAACGTGGCCAAGCTTCGTGGAGGGAGAGCCAAGCGATGCGTCAGGGGTCGACCCGCTTTGCACTCGACCACACGGCGGTGGCACGAGTTCACGTCAGAGCATTTTCGCGCTTGCCCGCGACGTCGCGGGCGCACATGCCGCCGGCATGCATTTCATGGCGCGAGATCGAGGATCATATGCACCACAACATTCCCAAATCAGAACAAAATGCCAGCGAGTGCCGCATTTCGCTTCCGGATGCGAAAAGGGCTTACCCAAAGTCCGAGACGAACACCGCGGTCCCTTTTGTGCCATCGCACGAGCACGCGCTTACCGGCATCTTCGAAATATCGAAAGTACTCACCGACCCCGCCCGGCTCGAAGTCACGTTGGCCAAGGTCGTCGATCTCCTGCCCTCGTTTGTGCAGATGCGGCACGGCATCATCGCTCTCTTCGACGCTGAGGGCATACTGGACATCACCGTAGTCACCGGCTGCGACGAGAACAGCGATGAGCGCTCCCGGATGCGTCTGCCGCGCAAGGCAATCGATCGGATTGTGACGACGGACACGCCGCTCGTCGCCGAGAACATAGCGGTGCATTCGGCCTTCACTGCCGCTGACATAGAGGTGCTTGGGGCCTCCGACCCCGTGTCCTTCATCGGCGTTCCCATTCGTGTTGATGGGAACGCCGTAGGCACGCTGACTATCGACCGCGCCTTGGACAGCAGGTCAACGTATCGGCTCGATTATGATGTCCGGCTGCTCACCATGATCGCCAACATGGTGGGACAGACAGTCAAGTTGCACCGCTTCTCCGCGGGCGACCGCGAACGACCGACAGAGGTGGAAGATCGGCTGCAAACGCAATTCTCTGATGTCAAGCACCCTGCACCGCAGCGCAAGAAGGTTCACGTCAAGGGGATGATTGGCGATAGTCCGGCGCTAAGCGCGCTGCTCGAGAAGATCGCAGTGGTAGCTAAGGCAAAGACCACGGTTCTGTTGCGAGGCGAATCCGGTACCGGGAAGGAGCTGGTCGCCAAGGCAATTCACGAGTTGTCGCCGCGCGCCAAGCGGCCCTTCATCAAACTCAATTGTGCAGCGCTGCCAGAGACAGTCCTGGAATCCGAATTGTTCGGTCATGAGAAGGGTGCCTTCACAAGCGCGTTCAATTCCCGCAAGGGTCGCTTTGAGCTCGCCGACAAGGGGACGTTGTTTCTGGATGAGATCGGCGAGATCTCGGCCTCCTTCCAGGCAAAGCTACTGCGCGTGCTGCAGGAGCAGGAGTTTGAGCGCGTCGGCAGCAACCAGACCATCAAGGTCGACGTTCGCGTGATTGCCGCCACGAACAGGAACCTTGAAGAGGCGGTTGCAAGGAATGAGTTCCGCGCCGACCTATATTATCGCATCAACGTGGTTCCCTTGCTGGTGCCGGCATTACGCCAAAGGCGCAGCGATATTCCGCTCCTCGCAGCTGAGTTTCTCAAGAATTTCAACGATGAGAACGGCCGTACGCTGACCTTCGATGCGCGTGCGATTGAAGTACTGATGAAATGTGAATTTCCCGGCAACATTCGCGAGCTTGAAAATTGCGTGCACCGGACAGCGATCCTGGCGGAGGGACGATCAATCGGGAGAAACGACTTTGCGTGCTCCCACGACCAATGCTTTGCCGAGGCGCTGCGGAAGAGCAGATCGGGCAAGGCCGCGCTGCAACCAGCGCCAATCCTCCCAGAGGCAGTGAATCCGGCCACGCCGCCGGATGCGGCCGCTCGTTCGGCCGCCACCACAGTCCCGCCTGCCGGAGCAACCCACTCATTGGGCGCGAGGACCACCGACGCCGAGCGCGTCATTGCTGCCATGGAAAGATGTGGCTGGGTGCAGGCAAAGGCGGCGCGCCTGCTTGGACTGACCCCGCGCCAGATTGGCTACGTGCTGAGGAAATACGGCATCGAGGTCAAGCGTCTGTGAAAGCATGACTCAGGCGGATTAGCTGAGACCGCTTAGCGGCTTGGCCCGCGCAGGGATGCAGATCCGCGTCCGCGTCAAGTCGATCCGACCGAGGACAGCCTGGCCGAATTCCCGTGGCAGCCGGCGTTGCGACCATCTTGTGAAAGGCGACGCTGCCATCGTCAATCCGTCCGCCATGTTGCTCTCGTTGCGAGCTCATACGGATGCCCCTGTGCGACTGAAACGGAGATAAAATATGTCCGATGCAAAACTGCAAGCTGTGCTTTCGTCTCTTCCGCAAGGGACGCGACAGTTAGATGCTCTGCCGTCCAACGGACCAGCGCCGGACAAAAGTTTTGTCAAGCTGAATACGAATGAGAACCCGTTTCCGTTGCCGCCAATCATAATGCAAAGTGCAGTGGCGGCCCTCAATCGCCAGTATCTGTATCCGGACGACGATAACATCAGCTTGAGGGAAGCAGCGTCCAGTACCTATGGCGTATCCACGGATCAGGTCATCGCAGGCAACGGGTCGTCTGAACTGCTCGGACTCATCTACAGAGCTTTCCTCGCCCCTGGCGACAAGGTGGCGATGATATCGCCAGGGTTTTCGTTCAACCGCAAACTTGCCATGTTGCATGGTGCTGAGTTTCTCGAGATCGGATGTCAAACTCATTCGCTGCCAATGGAGCAATTGCTTTCCGGTCCGGCAAAAGACGCCAAGTTCATTCTGGTGGCCAATCCAAACAATCCGACCGGAACATTCCTCTCGATAAGCAATATCGAACGCCTCGTGGCACAATCGGATCGCCTGGTCGTCCTTGATGAGGCCTACGTCGACTTTGCACCCGATCACGGGCTGCGCCTCATCAACCGTTATTCGAACCTTCTGATCTTGAGAACATTTTCGAAGAGCTATGCCGCCGCCGGCATTCGCGTCGGTTTCGGTTTCGGTCACCCTGAGATTATTGGCAGGCTGCGCAACATCCAGAACGTCTTCAACATGAACGTGATTGGGCATGCGGTTGGTATCAGCGTGCTTGCGCATCGCGGCGCCTACGCAGAGAACCACAAGCACATCAGACATGAACGACAGCGAGTGACAGCCGCACTGTCGCAACTTGGATTTTCCGTAACGCCCTCCCACGCAAATTTCTTGCTAGCCCGTGTACCAGCGGGACAGGACGGCTCATGGTGGCAAGCAGCCTTGGAAAGGCAAAAGATACTCGTTGCCTACTTTCCGGACAATGGTTTGGAACATTGCATCCGCGTCAGCATCGGCACAAAAGAGCAATTGGATGCATTTCTTGCTGCCGCTCGCGATATAGTTGGAAGCTTAAACATACCAAGCACCACAGGCAGGGGAGCGTCAGGCTCTGCTCGTTCGGTACGCTGACGCTAATCCGATATCACACATTGCTATCTTTAGACTTGCTTGGTCACCCAAGCACGACAACATTTTTCTTTAAAATCGGGGACAATATCGAGTGACAAACGTCTTTCCTTCAAACCTAGCCTTCGGCATCTTCGATCATCTGGACGAGGACGGCCTCGATATCGCCCGGCAGTACGAAGATCGCCTGATATTAGCAGAGGCGTGCGATCAGCTAGGGTTCTATGCCTATCATCTCGCAGAGCACCACTGTACCCCCCATGGGAGAGGTCCATCGCCGAATCTGTTCTTATCGAGCGTCGCCCAGCGCACCCGGCGCCTGCGTCTCGGACCCTTGGTGATGCTGCTTGCGCTTTATCATCCGCTGCGTGCGTTCGAAGAGATCTGTATGCTGGACCAGTTGAGCGGTGGCAGGCTCGAACTGGGCATAGGGCGCGGTGCTCTCCCGATCGAATTGGGTTACTTCGGGATTGGTGCGGACGCGGTGCCGGGCCGCTATGCGGAAGCCAGCGAAATTCTTGTTGAAATACTTGTTAATGCCATGAAGGTTGGCACGCTGTGCTATCAAGGCCGCCATTTTGAGCTCAATGACGTTCCTTTGACGCTAAGACCTCATCAGCGTCCACATCCGCCGACATGGGTCGCCGCCAATCGACCCGAGTCCGCAGCCTGGGCCGCTGCGAATGGAGCAAATATCGCGTGTGTAGGACCTTCCTCTTCTGTTCGCAAAACTACTGATGCGTTCCGCGCCTATCGAGAGGACAACGCTGGCGCGGGCGATCAAGCGCCATTTATTGGATTGCTCCGCATGGTCGTGGTTGGGCGTTCTGAAACAGACGCGTATTCGATCGCGGCACCTGCTTACGATCGATGGCTCAAGAGCTTCCAATTCCTTTACGACCTTAATGCCATCCCGACTCCACCAAACCTGCCGCTGACCTTCGATGCGGCAATAGAGCGTGAATTGTGCGTGGTAGGATCAGCAGCGTCTGTGCGAGAAGCTCTGCTCAGTCAGTTGGAAGAGGCAGGTGCTAACTACCTTCTTTGTCAACTGGCATTTGGAAATCTGCCGCTAGATGCTTCCCTGTACACCGCGACGACCATTCAATCCGAAATCATGGCTCGACTTGGCTGACCATGAAATTCGCGGTCTGATCTGAAGGTTAAATCGTAGTAACAGCGCTCCCTCACATCCACGTGCTCGAGCGTGCACGTGGTGGGGGCGGGCAATCGGGAGGGAGGCCAAACTGACGACGAGCCGGCGGCACAGATTACCAGGTTTGTGCGTTGGCTGGCGTCTGGGCCATCGTGTGAACCTGCACGATCCTAAGGAGCCGAGCGCGTCACGATGCGGGCGCGTCTGCTCGTCGCGCTCGCGCTAGTCGTTGCCCATAGCCCGCCGCAGAGGTTCTTCTCGCCAGGGGCGGCGCCGGTGCGCCGCCCAGATCCAGCTTCATCAGCGGCTCGGCGGTAGCAAAGCCGTCACTCGCTACGGCGCTGTTGAGGGCGCGCTCGCGAGCGGCTTTGCTACGCCGAGCGACACCACCTGGAGCGAGTTCGCCCGATGTCGCGGGGTGCACCGCGGTCGGATAACGATGCTGGAGGAAATCTTCGCAGCCGGTCTTCACGATGTGCGCGAGTGCTTTCCATGAATGCTGCCTGCTTCCTCGTCTGCGGCGGCCTGAGTGTCCGCCGGCACGCCCGAAGTCAATGCCAGTACCACAAGGCCGACAAGACGTCAGGTCTGGGAGCCGGCTTGTACGGTCGTATCGTGTTCGGGAAGGTCGTCGAAGGAGGCGTAGTTGAGATAGTAGAGTTTGGAATACAGGCCGCCCATGCCTATTAGCTCATCGTGGTTGCCAGTCGCAACAACTTGGCCATTCTGAAGCACGATGATGCGGTTGGCACCCCGGGTCGTGGCAAGACGGTGGGCGATCACGAGGCCAGTGCGGCCTTCAAGCAGCTTTATCAGAGCCTTCTGAATCTGCATTTCCGTGTAGCTGTCGATGTTGGCGGTAGCTTCGTCGAGCACGAGGATCTTGGCGTCGGCGACTAGGGCGCGGGCGAAACTGATAAGCTGGCGCTGGCCGAGAGATAAGTTGTCGCCGCGTTCGCCAAGTTGGGTCTCATACCCGTCGGCGAGGCTCATGATGAAGTCGTGGGCGCCGACCGCCTTGGCGGCCTCGATCACCTTGTCGCGCGTGGCTTCCGTCTTGTGGTATCGAATGTTCTCGAAGACCGTCCCGGTGAACAGGAATGGCTCCTGCAGCACCATGGCGACCTGGCGGCCGAGCGATTCCTGGGTGAGATCGCGCACATCATGTCCGCCGACCAGCACTTGGCCCTGCTGAACATCATAGAAGCGGTGGACTAGGGCCATCGCGCTCGATTTGCCGGAACCGCTCGGCCCGACCAGTGCGACCGTCTCGCCGGGATTGACCCGGAAGGAGACATTTTTCAGCACCGAACGGCTCGGATTGTAGCCGAAGGTGACGTCCCTGAACTCGACCGAGCCGTCCATTTCGGGCGAAAGCACCTCGGCATTGGGTTTGTCCTGAACATCGATCTTGACGTCGAGCACATCGGTCAGGCGCTTGCCTGAGGCCATGGCGCGCTGCATGACCGAATATTGCAGGGTGAGTGAGCGGATCGGGTCAAAGAAGCGCTGGATGTAAAATAGGTAGGCAACCAATACGCCCACATCTATGCGGCCATTCATGACCATCGAGCCGCCGACCACAATAACGGCGGCCATGGCGAGGCCGGTGAGGCCATCGACGATAGGCACCATGACCAGTGCATATTTGGCAGCGATCAGGTGGGTCCTGAGGTTGGCATGGGCCTTGTCGTCAAAAAGGATGAAATTCACCTGCTGGCGGTCCATGGACTGGACGGTGCGCACGCCGTGAATGGCTTCGGCCAGCGCGCCGTTGACGACGGAATTAGTCTCGTGTGCAGCCATGAAGGCGGCGCGGGCACGCGGCAGCCAGACAATGCGGACGATCACCAGGACCGGCAGAACCGAGAGCGTCAGGAGGCCGAGGCGGAAGTCGAGCCACAGCATTACGAAAACGATGCCGAAGAGAAGCGCAACATCGCCTACGGAATATACCGAGGTTTCGAGGAATTCCTGTATGGAGTTGACGTCGCCTTGCAGGCGCGACATGAGGCGTCCGACCTCGGTCTTGTCCATGAAGGAGAGCGACACCTTCTGCAGATGGCCAAACATGGCGCGGCGGATGTCGAACAGGACAGTTTCGGCCACTTTCCCAACCACGGTTTCCTGCATGTAGCCGGCAGCGAAATTGACCAAAATCGCCAAAACGAACGCGCCGACGGCCGCAAGCTGGGCTGAGCGATCGGTCCTTGCCGGGTTCATGCCCTGGTCGATCGCGTAGCGGATGATCAACGGGATGAGAAGCTGCGTCCCGGTGAAGATCAGCATTGCTGCAATCGTGATGACTACCCTGGCCCGATAGGGACGGACGAAGGTCCAGATGCGCCGGAGGATGCTCTTGTCGAAAGCCCGGCCGAACATCTCCTCCTCGATGCGGTGCGAGCCGACAACCGCGCGCGGAGGGCGTCTGCCGTCGTCACGTTCGGCTTCGAGTTCGCCGGCGCGGCCCTGCGCCATCAGCGGGCGCCCCCATACTGGGTCATAATGTCATCACCCGGGCGCGTCTGGAGATCGTAAAGGGCCCTGTAGCGTCCCCGCTTCGCCAAAAGCTCTTGATGCGTGCCGCGTTCTACGATTTCGCCGTTATCGACAAAAAGGATCTGATCGGCGTGCATAAGCGCACTCAGCCGGTGCGCGATGATGATCGTCACCCGATCCTTGGCGAAGCGCCGCATCGCCGCGCGGATGCGCTGCTCGGTGCCGGCATCGATCGCCGCCGTTGAGTCGTCGAAAACGACGACGGAGGGGCGCAGCATCATGGTGCGAGCAATCGTGAGACGCTGGCGCTGGCCGCCAGAGAGAGAGACGCCGCGTTCGCCCACGACCGTCTCGTAGCCTGCTGGGAGCCCGAGGATGTAGTTGTGGAGCTGGGCGAATTCGCCAGCGCGTTCTATTCGCTGTCTCTTCGCCCAGGGATCGCCATAAGCGATGTTGTTCTCGATCGTGGTGGTGAATAGGAATGCA
The DNA here is from genome assembly GCF_040318345.1 of Mesorhizobium sp. M1169. NCBI lineage: Bacteria > Pseudomonadati > Pseudomonadota > Alphaproteobacteria > Hyphomicrobiales > Phyllobacteriaceae > Mesorhizobium > Mesorhizobium sp. M1169. The sequence goes on from NZ_JAMYME010000020.1 coordinate 29,132, forward strand.
TCCTGCTGTACGACGGCGACCGCCTTGCGAAGCGTCGCGAGGGTGACATTACGTATGTCCTGGCCGTCCAGCGTGATGGCGCCACCGGTCACGTCGTAAAAGCGGGGGACCAGATGAGCCATCGTCGATTTGCCCGAACCCGGCGGACCGACGATCGCGATCGTCTCGCCTCTACGGGCCTCAAAGCTGAGGTTCTTCAGAATGGCGCAGTTTTCGGCGCTGGGGTACGCAAACGAGACATTGTGGAAGCGCAGAGTGCCGTCGCTTATCTCGAGCGGTCTGGCCTCGAGAGCATCCCTGATTGTGATCTCCTGGTCGAGGAGACCGAAAAGCCGCGAACCGCAGCTAGAAGCGCGGGCAAAGGCATTGACCATGAGGCCGATCTGGCGGACTGGCATTTGCAGGATTGTCATGAAGGTCAGGAAGGTCGCCACCGTTCCGACGCTGATCTCGCCAGCGACGAGCCTGCTGCCACCGATCCAGAGCACCAATCCCATTGCGAAAAAGAAGGACAAGGTCATCGCCGACGTGCTGGGCACGTAGATGTCAACTCGGTCGTGGGCGAGGTCGAGCGCGTTCTTGGAAGCGCCGTCGAACTTTAGCATCTCATAGGCTTGAGCCGCAAAAGCGCGGACCACGCGGATGCCTGCGAGATTTTCCTCCATCACGCGGCTTAGTACCGAAAGCCGCTCATGCAGGTCGAGCCAGGTGGCGCGCAGCCTAAGCTGTGTGGCCGATGAGCGCCAGGCGACAAAAGGCACGAAGCTCAGCGCGATCAGGCCGAGCATGGGATCGGTCGAGATCATCATGTAGGCGCCGATCCCGATCAACATGCTGAGCAGGAGCACGCGAACGAGCGCGGTGGAAAAATACATCCGCACGCCTTGGAGATCGAGCATTCCGATGGTGATCAGATCGCCTGAATGGACCCGGTCGTGAAAGGAAAAGCTGAGACGCTGGATCTTGTCGTAGTAGGCGAGCCGCAGTTCGTACGCGACATGATGCCCGACGGCTTCGGCAAAATAGTTCTGCGCCATCGTGAAAAGGCCGCGTAGCGCGCTGACGGCGAGCAGCAGGAGAGCCGGGATCCAGAGCGCTTGTCCTGCCGCGGTCCCCGCGACACCGCCCCCGATGGCTGTCTGGGTCAGGTCGACGGCCCGGCCGAGAAGCTGGGGAATGAGCAACTGGAGGATTGCCGCCAGGACCGTCGAGCCCATAGCGAAGGCGACCTGCCAGGGATGCCGCAAATTCATACGCGTGATGCGCAACAGCGTACTCAAATCCCGGCCCCAGCGCGCCGCTTCCACATGGGTCAACGAATTCAGAGCGTTCGTTGCGCTGCCGATAGCATCACTGCTCACGGGTGTATTCCCGACTGCATTTTGCGCCTTCGAGGCAAGCCGAAGGACCAATCATCAAAGGGGCCCGCCATTGTTAATCCTGTCCACCACCTGCAGCAGTGCCCGTTCCTATAAGCCGAGCCGCGGCTTCACTTACTGGCATGTCGATCACCGTGATTCCGCTTGCCGCAAGGAAACGCGCTTCGTTTCTGGTCAGCGTTTCCGCGTCCATTACCGCGCAATGTGGACCTCGGGAGCGCTTCATGATCTGCCTGGCGTAGGTGCGCAGCATCTGATCGTTGAAGCGGCAGCCAACGAAGAAAAATCCGCGGGTGATGCGCCGTTCCTTCACCACGTCTGGGATCGGTGTCTGGATATCGATTTCGGTCAGGACTTCGACATAGTCGGAATCTGCGACGAGAAAGTTTTGCGCCGGCCTAATACTCCCGTGAGGTGTATAGAGAACCGTCTTTGCCCCCGATCGGGGGTCGAGTTCCCTCCCGGACAAATCGTAGGTTTTCGTCCAAATGTTACCGATTTCGTTCGCCCGCGTGACGCCTTGTATCTCAACGACGTCCGTTCGGCCGGTCTCTACGAGAGCCGTGCGCATCGCGCCGTCGTACCAGCTGTCGACGATGAGGGAGAGCGGCAGCCTTGCGAGCCAGGCGTGGAGGAGGGTCGGCGCCACCGGCGCTGCGAATATGTCGGTCATCCAAGCTTGAAGCGTTCGGCGATGCCGGCGCTGTTCGATGAACTGCGCAACCGACCACATATTGGTGCGGATCCTGGAAGGGGCTGGCGCCCGTGCATTGAGTGCCGCGGCAACGACCTCGGGCGTATGCGGCACAGGCGGTTCCGCACAGTTGAACCCAAGAAGACCCGGACCGAGATAGGGGATCACCTCATCGGAGGCGAGCGCTTCCTTCGCAAGGTCAAGCAGCTTTTCGGCAAAACTGTCCCGCACGATGACCAGGTGGCCCGATGTCAGGATTGTGTTCATGCTCGTTTCCTCGCGACGCACCTTATGAACGGGCAGCATCAGTCCTCTTCGGAAACCTTCCTTGCCTCGACGGTGATCGGCAGACGCGTATCCCGTGGGAGATCGGGTAGGAGGAGCCGCCACCCGTTCCTGAGCGTCACAGTTCCGCCCCACAACTCTTCCTTCTCGAGCTTGATGATCGGCTCTTCGAGGTCCTTCTTCGGGACATACGCCGACAAGCCAGCATCGGTCCTGCGGATCATGACTTTCATCTGGCCGTCCCTTCATTGGTATTGCTATCAGCACTGCAGGGCACCTCGGCTTTGTCGAGGCTCATCAGTTCACGCGCTCGCATGCCGACGACTGTGCCACGGTCGATCCATTCGACCGCATAGATGAAGAACTGCTGGAGAAAGGTGCCAATGTCGCGCACATATCCCTCGTCGCCCTTCCGCACGAGATTTTCGCCGATCTCCCTGCCAGGATAGGTGCCGTCATTCTTTATGTGGCGAGTGGCACGTACCCGCTCTCCCGGCATGAATCGTGGAGGCCTGCGGATTTCGACCTCCTCTTCGCGTCCGAGCGACATGTCCGTTCCCTGATTTCCCTTGAGGCTGCAGATTGTAAACAAAGGCGTTCCAGGCGTCCTGCGAAGGCATCCCCGACCACGTCGGCGGCCCAAAGTCCGTCACGCAGGAACGCAGGTCTTCGGCACCGGGCATACCGAGGCACATTGCTGCGCATCGAAGACCCCCTCGCATTCGGTGCACTTTTGCGGCTCGATCACATAGCTCTCGCCTTTGAACTTGATCGCGCCGGAGGGACACTCGAATTCGCAGGCGCCGCATTGGGTGCATTGGGATGCGATGATCTTGAAAGCCATTTTAACTCCTGGTCCGAATGGATGAGACGCGCTCAGGCCGTCGCCGCGAGTGCGGGGGTCCCAGACGCGGCCGCGTAAATCGCGCTGATTGCGGTCTCGATATAGTCGTGGGCATATGCGTCGGTGGCTTGGATTCCAGCGTCGGCGAGCTGATCCTGCGGGCAGTTTCCGATCTTGGCGCACAGCACGATATCTATGCCTTCAAGCGCTGCGATGACGCCATCGAGGGCGGCTTCTCCGCCCCAGCCGCCGAGGCAATACTGCTCCACCTTCCGATGCCCGACAAAACTGATCCCTCTCGGCGAGGCTTGATAAACCTGGAATTCCTTCGCATGGCCGAAATGTTCATTGACGCGGCCGCCGCCCTTGGTCGCCACCGCGAAGAGAAGGGACTTGCCGGGGCTCGCTGCCTTGACCAATCCGATCGCTTCTCTCCTAGCCGCCACGTGATCACGGCGCTCCTCCGCGACCAGCTCCCGATAGGCCTTGCGATTGCTGGCATCGTAGGTGACCTCGCCGGGAATCCGGTCGACTGTGAATTCCTGGCCACGATCCTCTCCGAGCAGGCCGACGGCATCTGCCCGGCACTGCCGGCAGTGGCGCATCAACTGGGCGCCGCCTTCGACACGATCCTGAAGAGCCTTCAGCTCCATTGCGTTTGGGCCGCGTTGCCCGCTCAGTCCGTAGTGCGTGCCGTGCGCCGGGTCCGAAATCAGCGGCATGAGGTTGTGCAGGAACGCGCCTCGCTCCTTGACCCATCTATTCACCTTGATCAGATGCTCATCGTTCACGCCGGGGATCATCACTGAATTGATTTTGGTGAGGATGCCGCGCGCGGTCAGCATCTCCAGACCCAACATCTGCCGCTCGTGCAGGATCCGGGCGGCTTCGATGCCGACGTAGCGGCGATGGTCGTAAAAGATCCAAGGATAGATCTTTGCACCGACCTCAGGGTCGACCATGTTGATGGTGATCGTCACGTGATCGACATTCATGTCGGCAAGCTCATCGACATGGTCCGGCAGCGCGAGCCCATTCGTGGAGATGCAAAACTTGATGTCTGGGATTTCCCTGGCAACTCGTTCGAACGTTGCCTTCGTCTTCTTCCAGTCGTAACAGGCATCGCCCGGTCCGGCGATGCCGAGCACGGAGAGTTGCGGCACCTCGTTGGCGACCGCGACCACCTTGCGTAGCGCCTGGTCGGGTGTCAGCTTTTCGGAGACCACCCCAGGCCGGCTTTCGTTGGCGCAGTCATATTTGCGATTGCAGTAGTTGCACTGGATATTGCAGCCGGGCGCGACCGCGACGTGCATGCGCGCGAAATAGTGATGCGCCTCTTCTGAAAAGCAGGGGTGATCCTTGATCTTCTCCCAGATAGCCGGATCCGTGTCGTCCGGCTTTATCGACGAGCCGCAGGACGAAGACGCGCAGCCACCGGCTTTCACGGTGGCAAGCAACTGGTCACCGAATGTCGTGCTGAGGCTCTCAAGCGAAATTGCCGGTGCGGACATCGAACGGCTCCGTTGCTGGGTGAATGTCGCAGTTCAAACCGCAAGAGCTATGCCAGCTCAAAGAGCGGTTTTGGTTCACGAATTGGCTTTCGTGTCGGATTCCGTCGGATTGCTCCGACACATCTTTGTCGGGCTTCCGACAGTGGACAAGCAAATCGGGTCGCGAAGGCTACCAGCCTTGGGCGCGAAGGGTGTGAGGGAGACTACTCCGGACTTACGTTTGACGTCATCACGACGTCTAGAATTTCTTCACCTCGATGCCATATCGGCGCAGCGCGTAGCCGATTTGCCGCGGCGTGAGGCCGAGGATACGAGCCGCCCTGGCCTGAACCCAACCGGCCTTGTCCATCGCGTCGATCAGCCGGTCGCGTTCCGTCAGACGCGGGGGACAAGCGGGATCGTTTGGATCGCCGGCCGCAAGGGGAGATACGTTGCCTGCGGAGGCACCGATGCGACTGGCCGGCAGCCGCAATCCGACCGGCACTGCGTTGACCCGTGCGAGATCGTCGATGGTATTGCCGCCATTCGAGCGGTCGGCTCGCTTCCAGAGGAGCCAGGAAAGGCACTGGCTCTTCTTACAGGCGAAATCGGATGGCGTGATCGTCCTTGAACGCGCAAGTGTGGCCGTCCTTTGGACGCAGTTCTCCAGCTCGCGGACGTTACCAGGGAAGTAGCATTGCGAGATCAGGTCAAGCGCCGACGGCGCGAAGGCGAGTGCGCGATCGTTCTCCTTGTTGAATCGGTTGAGGAAGGCGTTCGCAAGGCGTGGAATATCGCCGGGTCGCTCTCTGAGCGGAGGCAGGATAATTGGCACCACATTGATGCGGTAATAAAGGTCGGCCCGGAACTCCCCTTTTATGACGGCCGTCTCGAGGTCCTTGTTGGTGGCGCATATGAGGCGCACGTCGACCTGTAGCGTTTTGGTGCCGCCGACTCGCTCCAACTCGCCTTCCTGCAAGACACGCAACAGTTTGGCTTGAAAGGCCGGCGAAATCTCGCCGATTTCATCAAGTAGCAGCGTTCCCTCATTTGCCAATTCAAAACGACCGGCGCGCTGGGAGATAGCACCCGTGAAAGCGCCCTTTTCATGCCCAAACAGTTCTGACTCCAGAACGCTTTCAGACAGTGCGGCGCAGTTCAATTTGACGAAAGACTTCTTCCTCCGACGTGAGAGCTTATGGATGGCTTGCGCAAAGAATTCCTTGCCGGTGCCGCTTTCACCCCGCAGTAGCACGGTGGAATTGGTCCCTGCTACGACCGAGACGGTTTCGAGCACCTGCTTGAGTGCGGGGCTTTCCCCGATGATCCCGTCGATTTTGACATCCGCATGCCGGGCAGGGTCGTAGGTCCTCCCCTCGTTGGGCGATTTCTCCGGTCTCCATTGCTCATGGACAGACCGCTGACGATCTGTACTCAGGATGCGATGGAGACGGATCGTCCGGCCGACAAGGTTGGCGACCATCGTCAGGAAGTATGTGTCCTCGTCGTCGCGAAAGTCGGTGGCGCCGTCTCCGGCGCGGTCGATCGACAATGTCCCAAGGATTTTATGATCAGCCTTTAGCGGGATACCGATAAAGGCAATTGGGATGGTGCCGCTGCTCGAAGATGTTTGAAGGTCAGCCTGAAATAGTTGGGACTTGCGGACGTCCGGTATGAAGAGCGGCGTCCCCGTAGCGACGATTTGATCTGTTATGGCCTGTGGTATGACGCGGCGAGTGCCTGATTGAGGTGCGTGGGTATTGCCGGCAGTTGCGGCAATCTCCGGCTCTCCTTCAGCGTCCAGGACGACGATTGCTCCGTGACGCATCTGCAGAAACGAAGGCAGGATGTTCACGACATTGGCGAGCGTAATCTCCAGCTCGCTGGGGGCGGTCAGCACCTTCGATATCTCGTAGAGTCCCCTGAGCGCGATATCTGCTTGGGGCATGCTTTTGATGGGCGGTTCAGGGCGGGTATCCCGAGGTGCTACCTCGTCGACCCGATCTTGCGGTACGTGAGCCATGGAAACACCTCAGCGGTTGTCGTCCAGAGTGCTCCTCCTTTTGTGTCTGAGTCTGAATTGTGAAAGCACAGTATTCACGAGCTTCTCTTCGTGGCGCGGCAATTCAAGCAAAGATAGACTTGGCGTTGGTCGCGACCTCAGGTGTACCAAGATTGACCCTCTTGATACGGTGCGTGCGTCCTCATCCGAATTTGAAGAGGACTCCGAAGCCGCCGCGTGGATAGTTCCACTCGATCTCGCCACTGGTCTCGCACAAAATCCGGCAGGTGCCGCACTCCATGCAGCCGTCGGCAGTGATCTCCACTTGACCTTTGTCGTTCAACTCATAACATTTCGCCGGGCAGACGTGGGTCAGCGCGAGCAAGTTCGCGCTTGGCCTCTCGTGCGGTCGCACTTTGATATGCGGACGGCCGGAATCCACCAAGTAGCGGTTCTGGTAAAGCTTGTCCTCGACACGTGACTTCGTCACTGCGATCGTCATTTCGTCTCCCCTCAGCGCCACGCCAATGCAAGGCGGACCGCGTCGCTGACCAGCCCCCAGCGCGAGCGCGCCTTGATGAAGGCCGCCGTGGTCGCCTTTTCCTTCTCGATCTTCGGCGTGCCGTCGACACGCATGAAGTTCTGCGCGGCTTGCGACATCAACCGCGGATAAGCCGTGAAGTAATTGCAGGAATTGGTGTGGAGCAAGGCCGGCATGTCTTTGTATTTCCTTAGGTCCTTGACCACGAAGGACTTGTCCAGCATGGCTTTGTAAAGGGCGAGATTCCGTTTGGTCATAGGACCGTTGCGGCTCTTGACCTCGATGATTGCCTCAGCCGCGATGCGGCCGGAGGTCATGGCGAGGTTCGAACCCTCGCGGTGAATGGCGTTGTTCAGTTGCGCGGCATCGCCGACCACGACCCAACCGTCGCCAAAGAGCTGCGGAATAGCCTTGTAGCCGCCTTCGGGAATGAGATGCGCGGAATATTCTTTCACTTCCGAGCCGGCGATCAGCGGCCGGATCGAAGGATGGGTTTTTAAGGCGTCGAGGAGGACGTAAGGGCTCTCGACCATCGCGGCGAAATCGGAGACGAGGCAGCCAATGCCCAGTGAGATCGACTCCTTGTTGGTGTAGAGGAAGCCGAGCCCGGCCATGCTGCGGGAGGTCGTGCCCACCGCCTCGATCACGCAGCCTTCATCGCCTTTGAGGCCGAACCGCTGCTCAATGACCTCTTCGGGCAGGAAATGCATTTCCTTGACGGCGAGCGCCACGGTTTGCGGCTTCGGCATCTCGCGCAGCCCGGCCCGCGTGCCAAGCAGTCCGCATACACCTTCTGCGAGGACGACCACGTCCGCGTAGATGGCCCCGCCGGCCCGGTCTGTGCGGACGCCGATCACCCTGTCCTTGGCGTCACGGATGAGTTCCGTCACGGTCGTCTCGCACAGAACCGTCGCGCCGGCCTCTCGCACCTTACGCGAAAACCATTTATCGAACTGGGCACGGATGATCGTGTAGCGGTTGGGCTTCGCCTCATTGAAGTCGTCCGACCGATAGTGAATCCCGGTATGGGATGTGTCGTCCATCACCCAAAGCCGCTGTTCAACCAAATGCCGCTCGAGAGGCGCATCGTCCCGGAAATCCGGGATGATCTTCTCCAGCATGTTCGCGTACATGATGGCACCCTGGACATTCTTCGAGCCCGGATATTCACCCCGCTCCAACTGCAGCACCTTCAGGCCGTGGCTGGCCATGGTGTAAGCAGCTGCGTTTCCGGACATGCCGGCCCCAATAACAATGGCGTCGAATTGTTCCTCAATCATGTCCATCCCTTAGCTCGCAAGCTTATCGCGACTGTGGGGCGACAGCCGCCGGGTGAAGGCTTCCGTCAGTGCGGGCAGGAAGCGGATCGCGTCGGTGACGATCCCGAGGTGAGCGAAATCGAAAATCGGCGCGTTCGGGTCGGTGTTGATGGCCACGATGAGATCCGCCCCCTCGACGCCAACCCGATGCTGGACGGCGCCGGAAATCCCGGCCGCTATGTAAAGCTTCGGCCGGATGGTCTTGCCAGTTTGGCCGATCTGCCGATCAGCTGGCATCCAGCTCTTCTGGACCAACGGGCGCGAACAGCCATGCTCGGCGCCGATTGCCCGCGCGAGATTCTTCACAAGCTGCAGGTTCTCCGCCGCGCCTAGACCGAGGCCTCCCGCAACCACGACGTCGGCATAGGCAAGATTTGCCTTTGCCGACTGACTATCCGGCAGGAAGCCGAGGATTTTGGTAACGATCTCGTCCTCGGCTACCGAGAGCTTGTGCCGGATGACACGCCCGACCGGTTTATCCGCCCGCTGCGGCATGGGCATGACCCTCGGTCGCACTGTCGCCATCTGGGGGCGGAAATTGAGCGTATAGATCGTGCACAACAAGGAACCGCCGAAAGTCGGACGGGTGGCGGCGAGCGAACCGTCGGTATCCACATCGAGTTCGGTGCAGTCGGCCGTGAGCCCTGTCTGCAAGGTCGTCGCCACGGAGCCGGCAAGATCCCTGCCGAGTGTGGTGGCACCGAGAAGAAGGATCTCGGGTTTGTGGGTATCGACCAGATCCGTCATCGCCTTGGTGAAAGGCTCGTTCCTGTAGTCGGCGAGCAGCGGCTCCTCGACGATGTAGACCAGGTCGGCACCATAAGCGAAGGCTTCGGCAACGGCGTTCCCGATGGCCTCTCCCGGCGGTCCAAGCACGACGCCCGCAAGCTGGACCTGAAGCTTGTCTGCTAACTTGCGGCCTTTGCCGAGCAGTTCGAATGATACGGGATGGACCTGACCGCGTTCGAGCTCGATGAAAACCCAAACGTGCCGGTAGTCCTTGAAATGCGCGGGCAGCTCCTTCTTTATGCCGGCACGGCCGGCGGCAGGGCGAGGGGTTTCTCGGTTCGCGTTCGACATCGTCTGATCCTTGCCCTCTCACGCGCCGCCGTTGAAGGCGAGCTCATGTTCCAATGCCGGCTGGCGGGTGAAGATTGCCGTGATGAGTTCGTCAGCGACATCGCGCAAAGCCATCTCGGCGGTGTCGATTTTTGCCGCCTTTTCCGCTCGCGCAGGAGGCGCGAAAACGCGCTTGACGACCGTCGGTGAACCGCGCAGGCCGCATTTGGTGAGATCCTCAATGCCGGCGTCGGCGGCACTCCATTTCAAGACCTGGCTGCGCGCGGCGCACAGGGCGTCCTGGATCGAGCCCCGGCGGATCTCGTTTGTGCCTTCCAGCATAGTGATGAGGCAAGGGAGCCTGCTCTTCAGCATCTGTGTGCCGCCTTCGGAGCGGCGCTCGACCTTGATCTCGCGTGCAGCAAGGTCAATAGAGGCGATCTTCGCGACATAGGTCAGTTGCAGGAGTCCGAGGCGCTTGGCGATGCCGGGCCCGACCTGGGCGGTGTCGCCATCGATCGTCTGCTTGCCGGTGAAGACGAGGTCTGGCGTGCCGAACGTCTCGCCAACTTTTGCGATTGCCTGGGAAAGGGCGAACGAGGTCGCCAGCGTGTCGGAGCCGGCAAAATAGCGGTCGGTCAAGAGCACCGCTCGGTCGGCGCCGTAGCCGAGCGCCTTGCGCAGCGCGTCCTCTGCCATGGGCGGACCCATAGTGAGCACGGTGACTTCGCCACCATAGGCGTCGCGCAGTTTGAGAGCTTCTTCGAGGGCGAACAGGTCGTAAGGGTTGATGATAGTCGGAACACCCTGGCGCATGATCGTGTTCGTCACCGGATGGACCCTTATCTGTGCCGAGTCCGGCACCTGCTTGATGCAGATTACGATGTGCATTGGCGGTTTCTCCAGGCTCCTGTCCGGATGCGGGCTTGGCGGTTTATCTCCTTGGTCTGCATCATTCGTGCCAACTGTTTTGGGCTGCCCCCTATCCCTAGAACTTCGCTTGGTTGCTTCCGAGGGCGCCGTGGTGATGACGGATTTGTCGGCTTCTCGACATTGTCGCGTCGCAACCCGTGTCGCGGTCATTCCTGTCCGAACCGCTTCAGTACGGAGTCGAACGGGACAAAGGTGCGGCCCGGCGTGGCAGGTTTGTTCGGATCGTGGTCTTTGAGCACCTTGAAGACCCGATGCGAGAGCGGCGAGGAAATCGCGAAGTCTTCGTAAGCGCGTTCGAGCGTCGCGCGCACCCGCGCGGCAATCACCTGGTCGGGCAGACCGGAGAAATCTTCTTCGGCAAGGTATTGGCCCACGCGCTTCATGATATGGAGCCGCGAGACATTCAGCACCTTCGGATCATAGGAGACGCCAAGGACTGCGAAGAACTCCTCCGCAGCCGACAGGCGCTTCAGTCGTGCGAGGATGTCGGTGACGTCGATAGGGCGGCTGTCAGCGGAACAATTCATTGCATTCTCCCTGGTCGGAAAACTGTGGTGTCGGTGCGCTCGCGCACGGCTGACCTGGACCCGCACAGCTCCGCGAGGGATGCCTCGCTGCACATTCCATCGTAGAGCTCGACCAGTTGAGTTGCAGTGACGGTCGATTTGGTCTCGGTCGCCTCGCGCCGGGCGCGGGCCACCATCGCGGCTGCCAGATCCGGGTCGAGATCGCGGCCGCTTTCGCTCAGCACATGGGCAATCGCAGTGGCGCCGGAATGCTTGCCGATGACGATACGCCGGCAGCGGCCCACGAGAGCCGGATCGAGCCCCTGATAAGTACGCGAGTCCTTCAGCAGCCCTGCGACGTGAATGCCGGATTCGTGCGTGAAAACATCGGCGCCGACGACCGGTTTAATGGCCGCGGTCTGCCGGCGGGCGGCCCAAGCCACCTGGGCGGCGAGGTCGGGCAATGCGGTCAGCTCGATGCCGGTATCCGCGCCGTCGAGGACCGCCATCGCGGCGGCCACCTCTTCCAGCGCGGCATTGCCCGCACGCTCGCCGAGCCCCAGGACGGTGACGGACGCATGGCGCGCGCCTGCGCGGATCGCGGCCAGCGTGTTGGCGGCAGCAAGTCCGAGATCGTTGTGCGCATGAAATTCAAGCTCGATTGGAGACTGCGGCACGAGCTGGGCGACAAGTTCGAAGGTCGAAAACGGGTCGAGAACGCCGACTGTGTCGGCTAGCCTGACGCGGCTTGCGCCGGCGCGTGCAGCCGTCTCGATGACGCGGGCGAGATGATCCCGATTGGCCCGCGAGGCGTCCTCGCAGCCCACCGCGACGAAGAAGCCGGCGGCGGCTGCGCGCCTGACCATACGTTCGATGACCTGGAGCGCTCCCGCCTTATCGAGGCCGAGCTTGGCGGCAAGTTGGATGTCCGACGCAGGCAGCGATAGATTGATGGCGTGGACGCCGCTCTCGATCGCTGCATCGAGATCCAGCGACGTCATCCGGCACCAGGCCATGAGCCGAACCGGGAGACACCGCGCGACCACGGCGCGAATTGTTTCGATCTCGTCGGCGCCCATGACCGGCGTGCCGATATCGATCTCTGTGACGCCGGCCGCCGCAAGAGACTCGGCGATCTCCAGCTTTTCCGTCGTCGTAAAGGCGACGCCGGGCGCCTGCTCGCCATCGCGCAAGGTCGTATCGTTGAGAAAGACATGACGGGTCATGAACGGTAGCCGGTTCTGCTGCCGCTCAGGCATAGACCGGATTGACCGTCTTCGGAGCTTCGGTTACCCGGCCCAGAACTGGGAAAGCCACGCAGCTTCTCCACGATTGCCGGCATGACCTCGAGCACCCGGTCGACGTCCGCTTCGCCGTTGTCCCGCGCCAAGGAGAAGCGGACTGCCGCGTGTGGCGTTTTCATCGCGCTCAGGACATGGCTCGGTTCCAGAGAGCCGGAGGTGCAGGCAGAGCCGGAGGAACACGCGATGCCCACGCGGCTGAGGAGGAGTGGAATTCCATCACTTTCGACATCTTCGAAGGAGATGTTTGCGGTGTTGGGCAACCGTTCCAGGGGATCACCGGTGACACAGGTGCTTGGGATGCGCTGGAGAATCCCGTCCTCTAAACGGTCGCGGAGCGACTTTACCCGTGTGGTCTCGTCGTCCATGAATTTCAAGGCGAGTTCGGCCGCCATGCCGAGCCCGACTATGCCGGGCGTATTCTCGGTGCCAGCACGCCGGTTGTGTTCTTGGTGGCCCCCCTTGATCAGCGAGTGGAAATTGACGCCACGTTTTACGAAAAGCGCGCCGATCCCTTTCGGCCCGTGCAGCTTGTGGCCGGAGAGCGACAGCATGTCGATTGCGGTCGACTTCAGGTCCATCGGAAGTTTGCCGACCGTCTGCACAGCATCGGTATGGAAAAGGGCGCCCACTTCCTTGGCCAACTCGGCAAGCCTGGCCACGGGGAAGATCACACCAGTCTCATTGTTCGCCCACATTATCGAGACGATTGCCACCTGTGGGGTGAGGGCGGCCATATAGGCGTCGAGGTCGAGCCGGCCACGGCAATCCACCGGGATCCTGTGCACCTTGACGCGGCGGGTCTTCTCAAGATGCGCGCAGAGCGTCAGCACGGCGGGATGCTCGACCGCGGACGTCACGATTTCGGTTCGGTTGGGCGCCGCCTCGAGCGCCGAAAGAAGCGCTGCATTGTCGCTTTCTGTCCCACCCGAGGTGAAGGTGATCTCATCGTCGAACTCCGCGCCGATCAGAGCTTGCAACTGCCTCCGCGCCTTTCTCACCGCCGCACTGACTGAGGCGCCAAGAGCGTGCGCCGACGAAGGGTTGCCGAATTGATCCCTAAAGAACGGCAACATCGCTTGCACGACCTCAGGATCGACCCGTGTGGTTGCGTTGTTGTCGAGGTAGACAGGTTTCATGTGCGATCCTCAGTTGACCGGAATGACGCGAGCGCGCGACCGCCTCATTGAGCCTCTGGCGTATGCCGTTGATGATGATGGGCCCGAACTGGCAGCCGGCGCGGACGCCCGAGAGTTTGACGTAGACCGGATCGGCGTCGGCATGGCCAAGTCCGCAGTCGCCGCCGTCAGCCCGCAGGTAAGGACGCCCGAACACGACAACGTTATCGATAAGCCGAATTTGGCGCAGCGGCGCGATTTGGCCGCCAGCAGCTTGGGTGCCACCAGGAACCGAACTGTTTCGGGAGGCGACGTTCTTTGCATCCTACCTGAAGCGATTGCCGGTCCCAAGATCGGCTTCGACCTTGCCTTGTTCTTGAGGACAGGGACATCTGTTGTGCCGGCCATATAAGCCTCCTCTGCCGCAAATGAGTCCGTCGGCGGCAATCGCTTCATGGACCCGCACAGGCGCTTCGGGCGATCAACTGAAGGACTTGCCGCAGCCGCACTTCTCGCGCGCGTTGGGGTTATCGAAGACAAAGCCGGAAGATTCGAGCCCGGTGAGGAAGTCGACGGTCATGCCGGCGACATGCGGTTGGGAGCCCGCATCCACGAACAGCTTGATCCCATCTGTCTCGGTGATCGCGTCGCCCTCGCGCGACACGCTCTCCAGGCCCATTAAGTATTTGAAGCCGGCGCAGCCGCCGGCCTGGACCATGATGCGAAAGCCTTCCGCCGGCTCGCTGGCGCGGGAAAGAGCAGTCTTGATGGCGGCAACAGCGTTGTCGGTGAGCGTAATCATGGCTCCATTCTCCTCAGTCCGGGACCTGCTTGCGCATCACGTTGCATGCACCGTGCCAAAGCGAAAAAATGTTTCAACACAGCGCGGCATCTCTGACCCTGCGGTGGTTCTTGTGAGTCCATCGCTGCGAAGGTGTCGGCCAACCGACACGTACTGTCGGGTTTGTCGGGTCCGCCACGCGGGATGTTGGGCCTGAGTTGTTGGCTGAACTCACATTAAACCAATGACCATTACAGAAGACTCCTTCTGGGCTTGCTTCGGCGCAATTGGCACAGTTTTTGAAGCTCCACTGGCGAGGCGGCAAGAGACTGCCGATCCACAATCGTGTCGTGGGTGCCCTCGCGATCGATGCGGCGAAGCAAGGGAGCAACATGTCAGGACTGGGTCAGACACGCTTTGTTTGGCGAAGCAGCGCCGCCCGTGGCATCCGAATGACCGATTGGCCGATTGCGACAACACCCACAATCGCTCACCACCACCCGGTGGCCACCGACCGGCTCGATGAGATTCCATCGGCATGTGCCTGCACGTGTCACTCGGGTCTCGCCGCTCCGATAGCACCCCCGGTTTTCGCGCGGGTGCGACGACGTGCGCACGCTGTCCAGCGACACTTTGTTCACGGGCCAGCAGCAGATCAGGGTCGAGCATTTCGGCGCGCCTTATCGGCTGAAGATTCCCGGGCAGTGCAGCTGATCCTCACACGTAGGTGGAAGCAGGGGTAAGACATGGACCAGCGCGAGAAACCATCGCCGGACGAAATCCGGCGGGCGTGCGAAGACAATCCGAAAATCCGGGAGCATGATCTCGCCGCTCGATTGGGCATTTCGGAAGCCGAATTGGTCGCGGCGCATTGTGGTCACGGCGCGGTGCGCATCGAGCCGCGCGTCGATGATCTGCTGACCGGCCTCGAAGCGGTCGGCGAGGTGATGGCGGTCACCCGCAACCAAAGTGCCGTGCACCAAAAGATTGGCGTGTACGACAAAGTGGTCACCGGCAACCCGCATGCCATGGTGCTCGGCGACGAGATCGACCTGCGCATCTTCCCGAAAGCGTGGGCGTATGGCTTCGCCGTCGAGAAGCGCGAGGGAGCCGAGATCCGCCGCAGCCTGCAATTCTTTGATGCCACCGGCGAGGCGATGCACAAAGTACATCTCAGGCCCGCCTCGAACCTGCACGCCTATCAGAATCTGGCGGCAGAGCTCGTATCCTCCGACCAGGAGCCGATCATATCGGTCGAGGCGAGCGGGGCGCGCGATAACGCAGTGAGTCCAGACCAAGCCGCCACGGTCGACGACCTACGCGAGCACTGGAGCCGGCTGAGCGACGTGCATCAGTTCTACCATATGTTGAAAACACTGAAGCTCAGCCGCTGCCAGGCGATGCGTATGGCCGACGAGGATTACGCCTGGCTGCTCGACAATGATGCCGTTGGCGCCCTGTTCCAACAGGCGGCCGAAGACGAGATGCCGATCATGTGCTTTGTCGGCAATCGTGGTTGCATCCAGATCCATTCCGGCCCGATCAAGTCGGTCAAGCAGATCGGGCCGCGGATCAATGTGCTAGACGAGACCTTCCATCTGCATCTTAGGACCCATCACATCCGCGAGGTCTGGGCCGTGCGCAAGCCGACGAGGGACGGTCACGTCACGTCCGTTGAAGCCTATGGCGCCGACGGCAAGATGATCATCCAGTTCTTCGGCACGCGCAAGGAAGGCGAACGCGAGCGCAGCGACTGGCGGTTTCTGGCCGAGAGTCTGCCACGCGTTCCCGGTCCGACCGACAGGGATGTGTAGAGCCGACAGGCCCTCGGATTGAACCGGCCGCCATAGGACTCGGCTCCACGTTCCGACAGCGGCTCGCGAGGAAATTTAGGTCCATGTGCGGAAAAGCTTGCCGTCGTAGCGCATACGCACGGTCAGATGATGCACGCCGGAATCGACGGCATCGATACAGTCAAGCTAGTCGTCGCCGGACCGCTGCGCACGAGTGCATCGCCGTCTAGCCGGAAATCCTTGCAGCGGCTGCAGAGCGATACAACGAAGCGCGGCTCGACCTTGTTGATAATTTCGATCATCGCGCGCAAGCGCCGCCGGGTATTGTCGGACCGCACCCGATCCTTGCGCTGGATCGCGTCGTTGCTCAATCCGGGCCGTGCGAGCGATCTCCTCGCTCGTCGACCGGCAGTGCAGCAGCAGCCAAGCCGAACAGCCCGATGTCGCGGACTCGACAAACCGACCACGGATGTCGGTTGTCGGACGTTGTCCTAACAATGATGGACAGGTGATCATCAGCGGCGGGCCTAGTGCAGGCTGGCATTGCTTGGTGCAGCGCCATGGGTACGCCTATCCGGCACGCGACTTGCTTCGATAATTTGATCAGCAGGGCATCAGCAGTGCGTCACGGAGCTCAGAGGTGATTGACCAGCCTCTCAACCCTAACGGGGATAAGCGGCGGCTTTGCTTCATGACCGCAGCGCGGCGGAGATGCCCCTTCTGATCGACTTCGCAACCGATCTCATCCGCGCTGGTGCAGGTGGGCTGTATCAGGCGACAGAATCTAGAAGGCGCCCGACAAGAGACGTGCCCATGCTGGAAATCGACTTTATGAACAGCGGTGCAATCTCAATCGAGCCATGAACGCCAATGTAGAGAAAACAAAATGGCGACCAACCCCGTTCCAGATCATGTCCCGCCCGAAATGGTGAGGGACTTCAGCCTGTTTACATCGCCAGGGATGCCACCAACACCCAACGGGGATCCACACGCAGCTGTCGCTTGCGTACATGACGGGCCTCCGATCTTTTACTCCCGCTACAACACGCAAGATGGCCGGGGTACCTGGGTCATCACCCGTGCCGCGGACCAGCGGAAGGTGCTGCAGGACGCAGAGACTTTTTCCAGCCATCGCAGCATCTTCTCCTCCATACTGGGTGAAAACTGGCCGACGATCCCGCTTGAGCTCGATCCACCGGCCCATGGCGTCTTTCGCTCACTGCTCAATCCGCTGCTTTCGCCAAAGCGGGTGTTGGCTTTGGAACCGGCTGTCCGCGAACGGGCGGTCGAGCTGATCGAAAGGATCGCCGCGTCGGGCACAAGCTGCGACGTGATGAAGGATTTTGCCTTTCCTTTCGCGGTGAGCACCTTTCTTCGCTTTCTGGGGTTGCCCGATGACCGACTCGATACATTCGTCGGCTGGGGGAAAGATCTGCTCCACGGCGACGATAAGGAACGACCTGTGGCTGCCCGGACGATCGTGGCATTCATCGACGAACTTGCAGCCATGCGCCGCCAGGAGGCGGTTGACGATTTCATGACCTTTATCGTGCAGGCACAGGTCGAGGGCCGCCGGCTGACGGACACCCAAGTCCGCGGCATCGGCGTGCTTGTCTTCGTCGCTGGGCTCGACACGGTCGCAGCAGCTATAGGCTTTGACTTGGCGTACCTCGCGCGGAACCTCAAAGATCAGCAATTGCTGCGGAGCGAACCGGACCGCATCCCGCTTGCAACCGAAGAATTGCTGCGGGCCTATCCGCCCATTCAGTTGATCCGCGTGGCTACGAAAGATATCGACTTCGAAGGCGCGCCGATCCGGAAGGGGGACTATGTTTCCTGCGCCACGATGATTGCCAATCGTGACCCGGCGGAATTCGAATGCCCCAACACGATCGATTTGGAGCGAGAGGACAACCGCCACGCAGCGTTTGGCTATGGTCCCCACCGTTGCCTTGGCTCACACCTTGCCCGGCGGGAGATTGTCATTGGCCTGGAGGAGTGGCTGGCGCGCATCCCACCTTTCAGGATCAAGCAGGGTACGGCACCCGTAACCTCTGGGGGCCATGTGTTCGGGATCGAAAATTTGATCCTGGACTGGTCTTAGGCCCGCCCCGAGCCGGGGCACAGACAATGGAGGCAGCGCCATGCGCATCATCGTCCAAAATGCCAAATGCCAGGGTCACGCGCGATGCGCGGTGCAAGCGCCGGACATCTTCAAGCTTGATGACGAGGGTTACATCCTGCATGGTGACATTGAAGTTGCGGAAGGGGAGGAGCTGCGTGCATCGCGAGGCGCGCGATCCTGTCCTGAACGTGCGCTGGAACTCACCCGCGGACGCTTTGAATCGGACGTCATTCAACCGAGAGTCTAGCGGGCTTGAATGGGGTCGACCATGTGGCCGCACTGGAAAGGACGGCACGCGACCTCTGTCCCAGCACGGTCCACGTCCAACTCCGCGGGGGCATTTCCGGCGCCGAGGTGTTCCCCATGAGGCGCAAACGGCAGGGCGGGGTTCGGAAACACCTCTTCCAATCACAGAATTTGCGACAGAGCCGATGGACCAGACGAAAATTGCCGAACTACTCGACGCGAGGCGATCCGGAGTGCCATACCAAAGAACTGCCCATGTTGCGGCCGACCGGTCGCTGAATGGCTTGATAGGACAACCAGGAGAACAACACCATATTCGCCCAACACTATGCCCGGCTCAGCACCGGCCAATGGCCGCAGATCGAGCTGGAGAGGAGGTTCGACCAGCATGTACTTGCCTGTGTGCTTTCACGTGCGCTCGAGGAGATCGAGGCCGGCGAGGCGACGGCGACGGAGGCAACCGGACTTTCGCGCGCCGAGCTGCGCGATGTCCTGGCCCGCTGTTTCCCTGCTATTCCTATCAACGCGTTTGCCTTGAAAGAGGTGAGCGAGCCCGAGCCGGATCTGGAAGAAGAACTTCTGCATGGACTGCTGCTGGCGCATGCCCGACATGGCGACCCGGCGAGCGCCCGCTTCGCCAAGATCATCGCCCGGCGTGCCATGCGCAATGACCATCTCTGGCAGGAGCTTGGCCTTTTTAATCGAAACGACCTCGGCCGCCTGCTCGCCTCGCATTTTCCGACGCTGGCGGCCGGCAACACCCAAAACATGAAATGGAAGAAATACTTTTACCGCAAGCTCTGCGAGGCCGAAGGTTTTTCGCTCTGCAGCGCGCCCAGTTGCTTGGAATGCAATGATTTCGAAAGCTGCTTCGGCCCGGAGGGACTTTGCGAGTAGTCCGCCCTTAAGTCATTGAATTCTAAAGCGCGAATAGCGTTGACCGAAATCGCCAGAATCAAGAAACGTACACCTGATTGGTGTACGCAAGGGTGTACAGCGCCAAGGATTCCGTTGTCAACATTGAGAAGCGAGGGGGAATCGGTCAGAGATCGCGCAGGGCGGAGCGAGCGAACAATGAGCGTCAATTGGGGCGAAGATGACTTGGCGAGGCTGCTGGCTCTTGAGCACGCCTTTCATGCGCTTGCCCTGCTGTCAGCAAGCAACTACGCCCATCTCGCGGGAACCACACCCAGCGCCGCCGTGAAGCAGTTCCGAGAAGCTATCGAAGGCTCCGTCTACGATAGCGGACAGGCTCCGAAGACCGTACAAGTGCTCATGAGCAAGCATCTGAAGAAGATGTTCGACCACGTGGCCGCAATGGCTGCCACGCGGACCAAGGATTCATAGGTGATGAGTGACATCTACGAGAACGCCATCGCCTCGATCAGGCTTGGTATCCAGGATTTTCAATCCAACGACGAACTTCGGCCGATAAGCGCGCTGCGGAATTTCTACGCGGGGGTGCTACTTCTTGGAAAACAGTGTCTTTTGAATGCTGCGCCAGACGACGCCGACCCCATGGAAATCCTTGCATCGAAGTTCGCCCCCATTTTGGACGACGACGGCGAGGTAGCATATGCAGCGAAGGGCCAGCAGACTATTGACCTTGCGGAACTCCGTGAGCGCTTCAAGGGTTTCAAGCTCACATGGCCTGCTGGCGACATCAAAGGCCTCCAGAAGCTCCGGAATGACTTTGAGCACTACCACTCTGCAACGCCGAAACCAGCGATACGACAGGTGATAGCCGATTGCTTTCCTTTGGTGGAAGGATTCTTCGCAATACTGGAGAAATCGCCCAAGGTTGAGCTTGGCGACACGTGGAATTTGATGCTTGCAGAACGCGCGTTCTTCAGAAAGCTGAAAGACTCGTGCAACGCGACATTCCAGAAAATTCCCTGGTGGCCAGAGATTGCTGAACGCGATGATATCTCGTGCCCGAACTGTAGATCGTCGCTCGTTTACCAGAAAGACGACACCAACGACGAACCAGGTGACATTGAGGGATGCTGCAAGGCATGCGGCGATGCTTTCTCAGCAGAGAAGACCGTCGAGATAATTGTGCAGGCAGGCTTCGGCATTGATGACTTCATGGCTGCCAAGGAAGGGTTGGAGCCGACGATTCACGACTGTCCTGAGTGCTACAACGCCACATATGTGGAAACAGGCATCACCGTAAAATGCTTCTTCTGCGGCTATGCAGTGGGCGGCGACTGCGCGAGGTGCGGTGAGTCACTTAGTATAAGTAACAAGTCTGTCAACAATCCCCGACTCTGCGACTACTGCGATCACATGTTGTCGAAGGACGACTAGGTCCTGAGACCCAGACCGAGCGCCCTCTAACGGGAAACAGATTCGTGGCCAAAGAAGAGGCAGATACCTGGGAACTCGACGAACCAGCGGCGCGCACCCACACCCCCCCAGGTTGGCCGATCAAAGTGATCGAGTTCAGTGCAAGTGGGAAGGCACCAAAGAAGTATGGACCGAACACCTATCGGTTCGGCGCTTCCCTCACGTTGAGCGTGGTTCTTCCAAGGCGGGGATGGTCGCTTGTCAAGCAGACGAAGAACTACGCCTACTTAACACCACCCCCAGATCAGCTAGGCCCCAACTTCCGGATCTCAATAGCAGTTCCACCCGCTTCGGAATGCTTGGCCATCGCGCGCAGGTGTCACGCTCGTGCCGAATCCTGGGCATACCAGCTTGGCGAGTGGCCGGCGTGGTATCTCCATGAGCGAAATCGCGACATGCGCCGCTTATGGCGCGACCCGGTGACAGGAGAGATGGCATCGGAGTTGCATCCCGCCCCGGCGGGATCCAGCCTTTCCATCGGTCAGTGGGGCATTTGGGAGATGCACGTCTCCGGAATCGCCGGGAACTTCGTAATCGGGCGCGCCCCTCCTGCTGCTCCGGCGAACGGCAGCCTGGGCGTTCCCGCTGACGCCCTAACCGAAGGCGAGCTAAGAACAGTCGAACTCACGAAACACGAACGCAACGTTAAAGCTCGACGAGAGTGTATCAGGCACTTCGGCTACCGATGCCAAGCATGCGTTCTCAGCTATGAGGATAGGTATGGTCCGATTGGCGCCGATCTCATCCACGTTCACCACCTGACGCCTCTCTCGGAGATTGGCGAAGCCTATCGGGTCGACCCGATCCGCGATCTGGTGCCGCTCTGCGCAAATTGTCATCACGTCGTGCATCGCCGAAACCCGCCGTATTCAATAGCCGAGCTGAGAAGTGTGATCACCGAGCAGGCAAAACGCACCTTGGCGTAGCCCGGACCTTGCAGCGACCAGCGAATATTCTTGAACAGAAGCAACACGATACCGATCTTACAGTCACACTGGAGTTACCCTGCATGGCTGATGATAGCGAACCCATCACCGTCGATGATTCCGAGGAGCCTACAACGCTGCCAACTAACGTTGGTGTTAGCCTCAGCGGCCCGTTTGAGAGCGAGGACAAAGCTCGCGAGTTTGCCTATCGAGTATTAGGGTCGATGAGGGTTCTCGGCAGATCGATGGACCTCAGCGGGGTCGATGGCGTTACCATTTCTGGGGACTACCATGAAGCTTTGACCGCCCTCGATCGCGGCATTGAAGGCCTCCGACCTTTGACGGCCTCCACCGACGAAGACGGCGTAATCGGCATAGCAATGGCACCAGCGGTTCTAAGAGACGGAAAGCTCAAAACCCACTTGGTCTTCCACGTCCACGCGATCCTCGGCCTTGCAGAACCTGAGTCCGAATTATTCCCGCTGGCTGTCCATACCCTTGCACACGAATGCGCTCATGCGATGCTGCATACAGCATTCGACAACCGATTTCCGAACGTGATTTTACGTGAAGGCGCATCGAACTACTTCGACCGTTTCCGACTAGAGGTCACCGATGCATGCTGGGAAGAATACGGCGCTACTCGGGCGAGCGCAGACTGGGGTACAGATCCGACGGACGGTTATGTCAGCACGTTCGTCAAGGCACTCTCGGAAACAGACCAATCAGCGAATGAATTCATTTTGTCCTATCGGACACACGGCGACATCGACCAAGTTCTTGCAGAGGTCCCGCCGCTATATGGCAACCTCATCAAATGGGCATCCTATCTGATTGGAACGATGCACGGCCTCGATAAGAAGATCGCCGATCTTCCCGAACTGGTCGAAGCACTCAACGGTCATTGGTTCTCCGAGTATTTCGAAAAGCTCGAAACCGCTTATAGGAAACTCTGGGAACGGCTTGGCGAATGGGATGAGCGGGCCGAATTCGATCCAATCGGAGACATCGCGATCGACGCTCGCGAAAGGGGCGGAATGAAGCTGATCAAGACCTCCCCTGACAACACCAAGGTCGAGATTCCTTTTCGAACATGGAACACCCCTATGGGCGGCCTGCTCAATCTAATGGGGCAGCTCTAGTCGGCCAGCGTCAAAACCTTTTCAGGGAGCGCATCCCCCGGCCGGGCATCCGGAACTCCTCGGCGAGGGTGGAAGGCAAGCACACGTCGGGCCATGCGCCTCCTGCATACGGACACGGGACAGGATAGCAAGGCCTTCGCGACGCCAGTTCCGGAGGGCCTGACTGCGGTTGCAGGTGACTTCCTTGAATAGGCGCTGCCAGTCGTGCGGCTCGCGGGCGCGCAATTCGAAAAAGGTCTGAAGGGCGTGGTCTTCGGCAACGCGGGCGTCCAGTCCCAGCCATGGGCACCATGGGAGGCCGGGGCGGCGTACCAGACGGAAGGCTTTCCCGTCGCATCGGCCGGCGGCCTCGGTGGCATTGGATTCCACCCAGCATTGCGTTGCCGGATCGAAGCGCGCGAACTCGGGATAGGTCCGCCCGTGAGCGTGGGCGGACACGTATCTCCGAAGCGCATGGGACTCGTCCTGATTTTCGTGGCTCACGAAATTCAACGGGGCCTCACGGACAGCGGCGTCCGACGCGGCAGGGCCGTGGATTCGCAGTTCGTCTCCGAGATCTTGCAATCGGCATTTTCCGACCTCGATCCACACGCCGTCGGGGGCCTCCGTCACCTCGGTGAAGCCACGGCTACGCCACCTGTCGGCGAGGGATTCAACCTTGGCGAGGCGGTTGCGGATTTCGACGTGCCCGCCGTCCTTCGTGGCGATGCGGATAAGACCGGAGTTCGACGTGTCAATGAAATGCAGGGAACCCGCCCAGCCTTCGGCGTTCGGGAGGTCGGGGAAGCGCTCGCGGAGGAGCTTCTGTTTGAAGTCGGCGCGGCTCCGTGGGCGGATGCCTGCGCGTGCTTGCCTGGTTGCGTTCGTTGCCATGATTTCCTCCTCTACGCTGGCAAGTTCGTTTTCCTGAATCCTTGTCGCGCGCATGCCTGAAACAAGGGCGGTGCGGCGGCCGTGCTTCTTTCGCTTGACGGCGGCGGCTTTCCGACCCTCGCCCATGGTCGGCTCCGGCTGGCGGTCAATGCCAAGGTCGGCCCACGACTTATGAGAGACTCGGCGCGCGCTGCCTGCGCGCTCAAGGAAGGCGTTAGCGATGTCCGCAATGCGCTCGCGCTCGGCCTTCAGGGCATCGCCCCGCTTGCCGCCTCCGTGGCGGCCTCCAGACTCAAAAATCCGGATCAAGGCGTCGTTCTTAGTGGATGCGAATCCATGCGGCCCGACCGCATCCAGCGCGGGTCGTCAGCATCCCGTGGATGTGCGGATTCTTGTTCTTGTCGGCGGCGGTCGGCGCGTGAATGGCGACATCAACCACGGCACCGGCCTCGACGTAGCGTGCACAGATTTCCTCGGCGAAGGCCTGCCAGTCGGATTCAGGAATGTCGCGCGGGATGCTGATTTCCACCTCGCGGCCGACGACACCGTTGGCACGTTCAACGAACTCGCAGGCATTCCACAGGGCTTCGCGGTCGCAGGTCCAATCGGGCGCGTTTTCGGGGGTCAGGATGAATGCCGCAATCTTGTGCTTTCTCGTGTAGTCGAACGTCGCGCCGATACGGTGGTCGGTGAGGCAGGAAGTCGAGCGGTATGCGGCTGCGGCGACGGACGAACGGCCCTTCAGCCGCTGAAAGTCCTGCGGTGCGCGTCTTTTCCTTCGTTCGGAGGCGTGCCAGGTCGCTCTCCAGCTTGGCTTTCCGTTGCAGTAGGCCGCGCTCCCGTTCCCGCATTTTTTCAAGTCCAGCATCCGAATTTTCCTTCTCTTGCGAATCCGCCGGCGGCGTTTGGGAACTCTCCCGACAGAAATCCGCAGGCCAAGTTTGTTGAAGCCGCGAGGCGTTCCGGGCGAAACGCCGCTCACCAAAAAAACGAAGGTCAATTCAATAGTATGGCGAGGCCTTGAAGATCCAAAGCCCGCACCCAAAGATGGTTTCAGGAGACCCAAACGGCGGTCCCCCTGACTAAGGGCGGCGCTTAAGCGAACCAAGGTTCGCAGCGCGCCCTGACGGGCGAGAATTCCAGGCGCGGAGAGGATCATCGGGGCGGTCCGGGCTTACGTGCTGCCGATCCTGCCATTTATTTACGTGTGGGTGTTCATGTCGCTGTGGCTCCTCGCGGTCCTGGAAGCGGCGATTTCGCTCGTCGTATGGGCCTTCGGCTCATCCGCATGGATGGCGAGGACTTCCTAGCGCAGCAGTCAAAAATGGGTGCGATGCTGCTCTTTCAGGTCTTCCTCATGCCCGTGCTGGGGCTGCTCGCTTTCGAGGCGGCTTTCATCCTGCTCCCGCTCATTGTGGGAGGCCTCGAAGTCATGTGGGCGACGGCGTTTTTTGGACAGACGGGCGGACACCTCATCGGGCCGAGCGCGCTACTCGTCGGGTACGTGCTCATCACCTTCCTGTCGCTGTACCTGGTGAGCCATATTTTCGGACAGATTTTTCATATCCCCGACCGCGTGATGACATGGTTTGGAGCACCCTCGCACGGATTCAGCGACAAGAGCCTTTTCGTGGCAACGGCGGGCGGGCTGGCGGCTACGCTCGGCCGAGGCATGCCGGGGCTGCCTTCGATCCCTCGCCCGAAAGGCGAGCGAAAGGACAGCGGCGGCAAGGACTCCTAGCCCTGCCGAAAACTCGTCGCGCCGGAGTCCTTCAAGCTCCACTGCCAAGGCCTTCAGGCTGCGTGTCAGCGTCTCCCTGTCCATGGCTGCATTCAATCCTTCGAACGCCATCACGGCGAGCGCCGTCGCCCGACGCTGCGCCTCACGCCTTTTCAGTGCTCCAAGCCATATGCGCAAAGGGGTTGCACCAAGGTTTACGACTTGCCCGGCAGGGATTCGCATCTGGAAGAAGAAACCTGAGTCCTTGCGCCATAAATACATCGCCCGCTCCAGGACAAAACGGGGAGCACGTCACGATCCACCGGGAAAGCCGGCCGAATCTTTTGAACAATCGACGGTCAGAGCAGCACTTGCGGCCGACCTGTTTCGTCTGCTGCGCGGCCAGAGCAATCTGCCTTCGAATCGCTCGACCTTGCCCTTGCGGTTGAGCGCGACCTCCTCGGGGCTGATCTTTGCCAGGTTAAGGCCGAGAAGGTATGAGCGGACAGGCAGTAGTCGCAGCCGTTCACCTGGGCAACGGCCAATGCAATGCGCTCGCGGGTTTTCACGTCCAGTGCTCTGGTCTGCTTCGGTCCGCCGGTATTCGGCAAGATCGTCGGCCTCGCGTCGCCCGTCGGGGGACAGTTCGACCTCGCCGGCGCAGTCCGACGCGTCATCGATCTCACGCATATCGAGGTGGCCGCGGTTCCATCGGGTCGTTCGCGATGTTGTCAGCCGCCTTCCAGAGCTAGGCACCTATGCTGCCGACCCTGCGTCCTGTCGAGACAGCGTAATACGCGCCTTCGACCGCTTCTGCGACGCTATCGTCGACATCGGCCGCAGGCAGTTTGACCATTTGGACTGGAGCATACGCTTCAGACGGCGAGGTAGCCACTCGCATGAAGCGCCTCGATCATGCCTAGTGCGTCCTTCGCCTCGGTTGCCTTCTGGGCTTTGGACAAGAAGGCCGACGCCTTGGCGACGGGATCTGATCCCGGGGTTCTTTCTCGTTCAACCTCGCCGTCCCCTTTTTGCGAACCAGCGGGTTGCCGGTCACCTACATACAGTAGTCTAAGGGCGAAACAGGGTCAGCGGGAACGCAGCGAATCAAGGCTTAGGTACCCATTTTGCGTAAAGGCTCTTCGAGGCCGTTGGAACCGTCTTGGCATCAACGAGAGCGACGAGCGAGCGGAACCGCTTCTCGCAGCCGCTGTTCGAGTTGATGCGACTTGCGACGAGGGTTGAGGCCTTCGGTAGATCCAGCATCAGCTTGACCTCGTTTGGCGAGAACGACTTGACCATCTCATTGTAGGATGGCGACGCCGCGTTCGAAACGCCGTATGAGTTGCCAGTCGCTGCCGTCACGACTGCCTCCACAAAAGTGGCCTGCGCTGTTTCCGGAACGCGGTTTTTCCGCGACAGCTTGAGGAGCCGATCGGCGAAGGGCGGCTCGTTGTGGAAGTTATCCCAGCCATTGTGCACACTTAAGAGCTTCCTACTCGCTGATGTGAAGATACTGTGAACCTCGGCTTCGCTCAGCAGCGACAACTGGCCCAGCGTCTCGAAGAACTGCAGCGAAGCCTTCTGACGGGCTTCGTCGCCTTTTGCCTTATAGTCCTGGTGTCGATCCACCAGCGCCGACCTGGTCCGGGGGCTAAGGTCGTTACTGAACGATTCGCAGATTGCGATGGCGTTTAGGCGGGCTTCCTCTCCCGACGCTGGGTCACAGTAGATGCCGTGTAACATGACGAAGATCAGCTCGCGCTGGGCCTCGAATGTTTCCTGGATACGGCGTTCCCATTCTTGTCGTTGATCCTTCTTGAACTTCGTTGCTTTCAGCGCGGCGAGCAGGGACTTTGTGTCCACCCCCTTAGGGTTGTGGGCGCTCGAGAGCGCATGCTTCTGGCAGCGGCTTAGGAAGCTCAGGAACTCGTCTTCATCGACCGTCCCCGCAGCTGGGTGTGCGATAGAGAAACTGTTGCGTGTGGCCCTGCACTGGTCGAGGAAGAAGAAGTCGTCGTCACCGATCAGGTTGAGCTTACGGCAGAGGTCGAGCAGCTCGGCGTCCTTGAGGTCGAGGAGCGTGTCCTCGTCAAAGGACTTGTCGTCGAGGATCTGAGGGACGACGTTGATGCCGAACCGTCGCACCTTGTCACGCAGTTCCACCACGGCCGCGTTCCAAACGTAGTTGATGGCTGCGTCGAACAGACCGCTGGCGACGGCGACACACATTTTGACGATCCGCTCATCGCGCAGGTGCGGAGGGATCTTCTTGATCAGGCGTGGGAGCTGGGACCAAGCATGGGCGATCTGGTCGTCCTCGGCGAGCACATTGCGGGGGACTCCCAACGCGGCGGTAAGTTGGGCTAGCATGGGCGAGGAGAGAGGGGTCACGTCGGGCAGTGTGACGGCGGGCAGGTCGGTCTTTGGCTTAACTAGGACGTTGCTCATACCTACTCCTTGCATCGACGAGACCATCTCGCCCCATCGGTAGTCTTTAGCCGAAACAGAGTGAGGTCAGCCGGCGCGTGCGGCCTTTGTGCGATTACGTCCACCTGCCGCTCTTTTAACACTACGCACGGAGACGGCTTTGGGAGCCACGACGTCGCCGAGCCGCTCTATACGGAGGGGCGCGCGCGAGGGAAGGCGAACGACGAGTTCGAGTTGCCCCCCGATCGCCTCGACGTAGCTTTTAAGAGTAGACAAGTACATGTCGGCTTGTTTCTCGATCTTCGAGACCGAAGGCTGCTTGATCTTGAGGACCGAAGCGATTTCGGCCTGGGCCTTTCCAGCGGCACGCCGCAAATCGCCGAGACTCTCGACCTCTCCCCTTAACTCTTCGAAACGCGCGTCGACCCGCTCCCGACGATCCTTGGGGAGCGCAGCGATTAGGTCGTCAAGCTTGCGTCCCATCACTTCTTCTCCTTCTTCGCCGCCGCCAAACGGTCGAGATGCCCTTGATAGCGCTTGTCCCCCTTGGCGATCAGACTTTTATAGAAGCGCTTCTCACTCACGCCCGACTTATCGCCGGCGACGAGCAGGATCGCCTTCCGCTTCCGGTCGAATGCGAACGCAACCCGCCAGACACCATCATCAGCGTCGAAGCGAAGTTCTTTCATGTTCGCGAACGACGAGTCATTCAAGGTATCCGCATACGCTCGCCCCAGCTGGGGTCCGAACACACCGAGCAGCTTAGCCGAGGCCAATACCTCATCTTGGACTGTCTGGTGCAACGCCTCGAACTCCATCGAACTCATCGCCAAAAACGACTTCCCAAGTCATATATAGCTCCTAGGCTATGTGGTCAACATCATCAAGGTGACGAACGATAGTCTGCGGCCGAAACAAGGTACGCGCGGTCGACGATAATCCGGCCGCCGTTGACACGACTGGCAATTCGCGACCTGTCTGCGCTATCGAGTGGCATCGTCACCGGCGTTCTGACGGGCATGGCCGGCGCGTAGCTGTCGCTTGCCCAGAATGCCGGCTTGTTGTGAAGGATATGACGGCCAGCAAGGGTTCCCGCGCCGGCAGCGCTCACCGTCGCCAAATGGAAACCGGTGCCGGCGAGGTTCACGTGTCGGGCGGCGAAGGTCGCCATGGCCCGGAAGTGGAGCCGGCGAGCGCTTCCGCTGGTCCATGCAAGCGAAGGATCGCGCCGCGCCGTGCATGCGTTTGCATCTCTCGTCCCCCTGCGCTGCTGAGACCTCTCTACTGTCAGGCGGTCTAGGTTTCGCGCTTCGGGCCGAGCAGGAACACTGTCAGGGCGGCGATGAACGTGGCAACAGCACTGTAGGCAATGGCACTGGTAACCCCGGCATTGTCCACCAATAGTCCGCCGAAAATCGCGCCGGCTGCGATTGCCACTTGGAATGCTACGACCATCAGCACACCGGCGCTTTCGGCCTGCTCGGGAACGGCCCGCCGCACCATCCACGTCTGTAATCCCACCGGCACCGCGCCGAAGGCAAACCCCCATGCGGCAACCGCAATCGCCGAGGCGAAGGCCGATGCTCCCGCCGTCAGCAGCGAAACAGCGGCTATCGCTATGAGCAGCGGTGCAAGGGCCGCGACTGCCTTGAGACTGTACTCGGCCAGAAGCCCGCCGGCCAAATTGCCGAAGAATCCGCCGATGCCGAAACCAAGCAACACAAGCGAGATCGTCTCGACGTCCAGCGCGGGAATCTTCTCGAGGAAGGCGCGGATATAAGTGATTCCGGCGAAGTGGCCGGAAGCGACAAGCAGGACGACCACAATCGCGACCTTGACCATCGGAATCTTAGCCACATCCAGCAGGCTGCGGAAGCTAGCCACTCCAATCGGAGGCAGTCTCGGAATGGTTATGAGTTGCACCAGCAGTGTAGCCGCGCCGCCGACTGCGGCGAGCATGAAGGCGCTTCGCCATCCCCAGATATCGCCGACATAAGCGCCGATTGGAGCTGCGCAAACGGTAGCCACCGAAACGCCGGTGAGGATGATCGACATAGCGCGCGCCAGGAGGTGGCTTGGAACGAGCCGCATCGCCAGTGCTGCCGACATCGACCAGAAGCCTCCGAGCGCTATGCCGAGCACGACGCGTGCAGTCAGGAGAACCGCCAGCGACCACGCGCCGGCAGCCAGAACGTCCGCCAGGATCAGCAGCAGCGTCATCGCCCACATGACGATCCTGCGGTCCAGGCGCTTTGTGATGATGGCCACCGTCGGCGCCGAGATCGCCCCGACGATAGCGGTCGCCGTCATCGCCTGTCCAGCCGCTCCCTCGGTGATACCGAGATCATGTGCGAGCGGCGTGAGCAGGCTAACAGGCAGAAACTCTGCGGTCACCAGCCCGAAGGTGCCCAAGGAAAGCGAAATGACCGCACCCCATGCGGGACCAGACGGTGGGACGGGCTTTTCTGAGTCGTGCAGAACAGCGTCCACGACGCCTGCCGCGGATTGGGTCATGAACGAAGTCTCCACTTTGATGCAATGCAACGTGATGTTGGCTGCCTTGACCCAAATTTAAAAACACAAGCGCATTTCCCGGCGGCGTTGCACGGAGGAGGGGATGTTCATTGCTTCGCGATATTTTGTGACGGTGCGGCGTGCAACATCGATGCCGGTTTCCTTCAGCCGGGCAGCGATGTCCTCATCGGAAAGCACGTCGCCGGGAGATTCTGCGGCAACCATCGCTTTGATCCGATGCCGGACAGCTTCGGCGGAGTGCGCATCGCCGCCTTGGCAGGACGCGATCGCGACGGTGAAAAAATACTTCAGTTCAAAGACTCCGCGCGGGGTAAGCATGTACTTGTTCGAGGTCACCCGGCTTACCGTCGACTCGTGCACGCCGATCGCGTCAGCGACGGTTCTAAGATTGAGAGGCCGCAGGTGGGCGACGCCATGTTCCAAAAAGGCATCCTGCTGACGCACGATTTCAGCCGCAACCTTAACAATGGTCTTGGCGCGCTGATCGAGGCTGCGGATTAGCCAGTTCGCATTTTGCAAGCATTCGTCGAGAAATGCTTGATCTTTCGAATTTTGGGCAGTTTGACGCGTGACTTCGGCATAGTAGCTTTGGTTGATCAGCAGCTTCGGCAGCGTGGCGGGATCAAGTTCGATCTGCCACCCGCCTTGCGGCGAGGGCGTGACCCAGACGTCGGGTATGATTGATTCAGACGCACCGGATTGGAATCGGTTCCCAGGCTTGGGATCGAGCGCCCGAATCTCATGCATCATGTCGAGAAGGTCTTCTTCATCGACGCCGCAATGCTGCTTCAGTGCCTCAAAATCGCGTCGCGCAAGCATTTCAAGATTGGCAACCAAAGCTGCCATTGCCGGGTCGAGCCGGTTTCGCTGGCGCAACTGGATCTCGAGGCATTCTCTGAGACTTCGCGCAAAAACTCCCGGTGGATCAAATTGCTGCAAGGTTCCGAGAACCCGTTCCACAACAGCCTCACGGACATTCAGGCTCTCGGCCAGCTCCAAAAGGTTTGCCCGAAGATAGCCAGTGTCTTCCAGATCGGCGGCAAGCTGGCCAGCGATCAGCCGCTCCTGTGGTGTGAACGCAGTGAGCGAGATCTGACGAGCGACGTGGTCGTGCAATGTTTCGGCGAGTGTGGCAAACTCGTCGAGGGAAGGGCCATTGCCCGGCGGGTTGTTGGTCGTGTTGCCAAGTGATTTCCATTGCCCGAGCCGTTCAGGCGACCCTGCCCCGGTCGGTCCTTCAACGGCGTTTGCGCCAGGGCCGATAGGTTGATCCGCTCCCGAAATCGAAACATCGTCAAAAGGCCCGCCATCGTTTGATGCAGATTCCAAGAGCGGGTTCTTCTCGATTTCCCGCTCCACGAACTGATGCAGTTCAGTATGCGCCAGTTGCAGCAGGCGAATCGACTCAATGAGTTGAGGCGATGCGACCATGGATTGCTTCTGGCGCTGAAGCAGGCTTGCTGAGGATTGCATGGTGAGCGCGATAATCCTGTCGAGGAGCCTCTTGGGGCCGGCAATGGCACCAGTGAGACGTATTCTAGGTCATACGGCGGCTTTCAGCGTTTCGAGAACGTTTTGCGGGGACGAGACGCCATAGGGGTCGGCCTCGCAGTTGTCGGAGAAACCTTCCTCCTCGAACCAGTGCTCCACCACGCCATTGTTGATCAGGGCGGCGTAGCGCCAAGAGCGCATCCCGAAGCCAAGATTGTCCTTGGCGACCAGCATGCCCATTTTGCGTGTGAACTCGCCTGAGCCATCGGGGATGAGCTCGACCTGCTTCAGGCCCAAGGACTTCCCCCACGCATTCATGACGAAGGCGTCGTTGACTGAGAGGCAGTAAATCGCGTCAATTCCCTCCTTCTCAAACTCATCATAGAGCTCTTCGAACTGGGGCAATTGGTAGGTCGAGCAGGTCGGCGTGAAGGCGCCAGGCAGCGAGAACAGGATGACCCGCTTGCCGGCAAAGTAGTCGTCAGATGTCTTTTCTTGCCAGCGATATGGATTTGGCCCCTGGACTGACTTGTCGTGAACACGCGTGAGAAAGGTGACGAAGGGAACTTTCTTTTGAACTGTCATCAAGTTGCTCCTAAAGAAGAAAACTGGCGCTGAATTCTGGCAGAGGCTGGCGCAACACCGAGCAGAGGCTCGTATGCCCGGCACGGAATGAGGACCTCGCGGCTCGCAACCTCCTTTTTCCCTGCCGACGTATGGGAACGTCTTGGCGGCTGGTCTTGGCCACCCGACCGCAATCGATCTGAGCGAGTTGGACACCGTCGAGCCGCTTGCTTTCCACGGCTATGGCGCCGGAAGCGGGATCGGTCACTCGCGATCGTGCGTTTGGAAAAGGGATAGCGGCCGGAAGTAGCCAATATCGCAAGCATGTGGGGGCCTGAAATGTCACTTCACGCAACAGACCCGCGTCACTGGACTGGTTCAGCGTGTCGTGGATATGTGGCAGTGACCCGCCGGCCTTGGCTTGCGTGACCCTTTGACGGGGCTCTTGGGCACTCACATGCTGGACAGAACCGGTAAACGGCATTTGCGCGAGCGGCCCGTCTTGGCGTGCCGGCATCGGACCAGCCATGCGCAAAGCGGCCACCGAGAAGGGACTTCCGGAGGAGACGATGTCCCGCTGTTCAGCGGGAACGGGCACCGTCTCTTCAGGCCACGGCTTGGAGCTTCGCGTATCGGGCATGGCACAAGTCGCTTTCATCGTGATTTGATGGTGCTCTAACCAGGAGCAGCAAGCGGCGTGCCATTTGGAATAGAGGTGCTGTTGGACCGCCCCCTTCTTCTCGGAGGCCGTGTGTTGGACGATCGGGCGCGCGCTATAACGGCCTCGTCACACAGGCAACAACGATGCTGTATGGTTGCGGGTATTCGGCGCTTCAGCCCCGGCTGGACAAAGACGAACCGGAAGCCGAGCCGATGCACTACCTGAGGCTGGCGGGCACTCCAGTCATTGCGTAGCGTGTGCCGCTAGCGTTCTTGGGTGCGCAGGCACGGCTATCGCGAACACGCGCCTGTCCGCAGCAACCATGAGCGCGCGCTCTTGGGCAAGCGCCCTGGCGCCGTTAGGATCGAATTCCCCAATCGTGTCTGTTTGCCGCCCTCTTATGTTCGAAACTGGACCAGAATGTCGCAAGCCCGACCTAAAGGTCGCCCGAGGCGCTCTGTCCGACACTGTTCTGTCGGCTTTGTTGGTCCGCGATGCCGGCCTATTTCGCCGAGCTCTTGTCCGGCCTCAGGACAAGCCGCCAAAAGCATCACTTTTTTCTTCGGTCGGCCAAATTGGCACGAGATTTGAAGCACCTTCGTTGCGGGCCGGGAGCCGCCGACCGACTTTCATTTCGTGGATGACACGAATGGAACGAAGAAAGAAAAGCAAAATGTCAAATCCGCGTCGGATAGCGTCTATGGGCAGGGGCCCCTCGGCGAAACCGCCCTTACCAAACAGCGCGCCGCCCTTGTCGACCCTTGCGGAAATCTTGGCCGGCGGCGAGTCAAAGGCCCACCACACCGACTTTATCCTGACCTCGAAGGTGCAGGATAACGTTCTGCATCTCGCCGCGCGATGTGCCTAGACAGTACACGTTGGCCGATCTTGATAATCAGGCCGGCCTTCGGAGGACGTCATCTGTATGCCTTAGGTCATTCGCTGCCGTAGCGCCTGCCGGTCACCTTCCGCCCTTCCACCGTTTAGAGAGTGAAGTGCCACCATGTCCGAACAACCCTTGCCGACGCTGCCGATGTGGCGCGTCGATCACATCGAGCCCTCGCCCGAGATGTTGGCGCTAGGCGCCAACGGTCCGATCCACCGCGTGCGCTTCCCGTCCGGGCACGAAGGCTGGTGGGTGACAGGCTATGACGAGGCCAAGGCGGTGCTGTCCGACGCGGCGTTCCGGCCCTCGGGAATGCCGCCGGCGGCATTCACCCCGGATTCGGTGATTCTCGGATCGCCGGGGTGGTTGGTCTCGCACGAGGGGGGCGAGCATGCCCGGTTACGCACGATCGTGGCGCCGGCCTTCAGCAACCGCAGGGTGAAGCTGCTCGAGCAGCAGGTCGAGGCGATCGCCGCGCAGTTGTTCGAGACACTGGCGGCCCAGCCCCAGCCCGCCGACCTGCGGCGCCACCTCTCCTTTCCGCTTCCTGCCATGGTCATCAGCGCGCTGATGGGCGTGCTCTACGAGGATCACGCCTTTTTCGCCGGGCTGTCCGACGAGGTGATGACGCACCAGCATGAAAGCGGCCCGCGCAGCACGTCGCGCCTGGCCTGGGAAGAACTGCGCGCCTACATTCGCGGCAAGATGCGGGACAAGCGCCAGAATCCGGGCGACAACCTGCTGACGGATCTGCTCGCGGCGGTCGACCAGGGCAAGGCGACCGAGGAAGAGGCGATCGGCTTGGCGGCGGGAATGCTGGTGGCGGGGCACGAGAGCACCGTCGCGCAGATCGAATTCGGCCTGCTGGCCATGTTCCGCCATCCGCAACAGCGCGAACGCTTGGTCGGCGATCCATCTCTGGTGGACAAGGCGGTGGAGGAAATCCTGCGCATGTACCCGCCGGGCGCGGGTTGGGACGGCATCATGCGCTATCCGAGGACCGACGTGACCATCGCGGGCGTGCATATTCCCGCGGAGAGCAAGGTGCTGGTCGGCCTGCCGGCGACGTCGTTCGATGCGCGCCATTTCGACGACCCGGAAATCTTCGACATCGGACGCGACGAAAACCCGCACCTGGCGTTCTCCTACGGGCCGCACTACTGCATCGGCTTGGCGCTGGCCAGGCTGGAACTCAAGGTGGTGTTCGGTTCGATCTTCCAGCGCTTTCCCGCGCTGCGCCTGGCCGTGGCGCCCGAAGAACTGAAGTTGCGCAAGGAGATCATCACTGGCGGGTTCGAGGAGTTCCCGGTGCTCTGGTGATGCGCGGACGCTGCCGGGAATCGCGATCTTCTCCGCAATTGCAGGCGCGCCTGGCGCGCGCCGGTCAGATCAGCCAGCCAACAGGTAACCAAGATGGACGTGCAAGAAACCACGGCAACATGCCGGGACGCCTTCGCCGAACTGGCGTCGCCAGCGTGCATCCACGACCCGTATCCGTTCATGCGGTGGTTGCGCGAGCACGATCCGGTGCATCGCGCGGCGTCGGGCCTCTTTCTGTTGAGCCGCCACGCCGACATCTACTGGGCGCTCAAGGCCACGGGCGATGCTTTTCGGGGGCCGGCACCAGGCGAACTGGCGCGCTATTTCCCGCGTGCGGCGACCAGCCTGTCGCTAAGTTTGCTGGCGTCCACTTTAGCGATGAAGGAACCTCCGACGCATACGCGTCTGCGCCGGCTGATCTCGCGCGATTTCACAATCGGCCAGATCGACAAGCTGAGGCCGACCATCGCTCGCATTGTCGCAGCGCGCCTGGACGGCATGGCGCCCGCACTGGAGCGCGGGGAGGCAGTGGACCTGCATCGGGAATTCGCGCTGGCCTTGCCCATGCTGGTTTTCGGCGAACTGTTCGGCATGCCCCCGGACGACATTCTCGGGCTCATCACCGGCATCAGCGCCATTCTGGAAGGCCTGAGCCCGCACGCCAGCGATCCCCAACTCGCCGCGGGGGACGCGGCCAGCGCCAGGGTGCAGGCCTACTTCGGCGACCTCATACAGCGCAAGCGAACCGATTCCCGCCACGACATCGTGTCAATGCTGGTCGGCGCACACGACGACGATGCCGAGACGCTGTCGGATGCGGAATTGATCAGCATGCTCTGGGGCATGCTGCTGGGCGGCTTCGCCACCACTGCCGCGGCCATCGGCCATGCGGTCCTGGCGATGCTGGCGTATCCCGAACAGCGGCACTGGCTGAAGGGAGATGCCGTGGGGGTGAAGGCTTTCGTCGAAGAAGCCCTGCGCTACGACGCGCCCGCCATGTTCAGCTCCATTCCGCGTATCGCCCAGCGCGACATCGAACTGGGCGGCGTGGTGATCCCGAAGAACGCGGACGTGCGCGTGCTGATCGCGGCCGGCAATCGCGACCCGGACGCCTTCGCCGATCCCGATCGCTTCGATCCCGTGCGGTTCTACGGCACCAGTCCTGGCATGTCGATCGACGGGAAGATCATGCTGACCTTCGGCCACGGCATCCACTTCTGCCTTGGTGCGCAACTGGCCCGGGTGCAGTTGGCCGAAAGCCTGCCGCGGATCCAGGCGCGCTTCCCCACGCTGGCATTGGCCGAGCAGCCGACCCGGGAGCCCTCCGCGTTCCTTAGGACGT
This sequence comes from Mesorhizobium sp. M1169, assembly GCF_040318345.1. NCBI lineage: Bacteria > Pseudomonadati > Pseudomonadota > Alphaproteobacteria > Hyphomicrobiales > Phyllobacteriaceae > Mesorhizobium > Mesorhizobium sp. M1169. The sequence goes on from NZ_JAMYME010000020.1 coordinate 65,787, forward strand.
TCCGCGCGCTGCCGGTGCGGCTGCATGGGCAGGAGGGCTGAGATGCGCGTCCTGGTCGATCAGGATCTGTGCGGAACTACCGGGCAGTGCGTGCTGACGCTGCCGGGCACCTTTCGCCAGCGCGAACCGGACGGCGTGGCCGAAGTGTGCGTGGCGACGGTCCCGCAGGCGCTGCACGCCGCCGTGCGGCTTGCGGCCAACCAGTGCCCGGTCGGCGCCATTCGGGTCATCGAAAGCGACGCTGGCCATGACGAGCGCGCCAGCGCCGACCCTGCGCCTTCTCCGGCGGAGGCCGAGCGGCATGCCGCGAAAGACCAATGCAATTCAGGAGACACGATGGGACGGTTTGAAGGAAAGGTGGCCGTGGTGACCGGCGCCGGCGCCGGCATCGGCAAGGCATGCGCTCTCGCCATCGCGCGCGGGGGCGGCAGAGTGGTGGTGGCCGACATTGATGGCTCGGCGGCCATCGCCTGCACCGCGCAGATCGCGGCCGAAGCAGGCCACGCGCTGCCCTTAGCCATGGATATCGCCGATGAGCAGGCGGTGGCAGCGCTGTTCGAGACGGCGGAGCGGCACTTCGGGGGGGTCGACCTGCTGGTGAACAATGCGAGCGCCATGCATCTAACCCCGCGCGACCGCGCGATCCTCGACCTGGACCTGGCAGTCTGGGACCAGACCATGGCGACCAATCTGCGCGGCACGCTGCTCTGCTGCCGGCAGGCCATCCCACGGATGATCGCCCGCGGCGGTGGCGCGATCGTCAACATGTCGTCGTGCCAGGGGCTCAGCGGTGACACGGCGCAGACGTCCTACGCCGCGTCGAAGGCGGCGATGAACATGCTCTCGGCTTCGCTCGCCACCCAATACGGTCATGCGCAGATCCGCTGCAACGCCGTTGCGCCGGGTCTCGTCATGACCGAGCGTCTCCTCGCCAAGCTGGACGAGTGCATGCAACGGCATCTGCGCCGGCACCAGCTCCTGCAGCGCGTCGGCCGCCCCGAGGACGTGGCCGCGCTCGTGGCGTTCCTGCTCTCCGACGATGCTGCGTTCATCACCGGCCAGGTCGTGTGCATCGATGGCGGCATGCTGGCGCATGTGCCGACATACGCCGACGGTGGCAACAGCTGCGCCGCGCGCCCTGCCGGCGACACCGAAACGGCGGCGGCGGCGCGCTGCTGATGGACACGCTGCTCAACCCGCTCAACCGTCGGCACCGGCTGCGATGCGACATCCCGGTCATGCCTGGCGCTTTCCCCCTGGTCGGGCATCTTCCCGCCATTGTCTGCGACCTGCCGCGCCTGCTGCAGCGCGCAGAACGGACGCTGGGCAGCCACTTCTGGCTGGATTTCGGCCCTGCCGGACACCTGATGACCTGCGTGCATCCGGATGCGTTCGCACTGCTCCGGCACAAGGACGTGTCCTCGGCGCTGATCAAAGAGATCGCGCCCGAATTGCTTGGCGGAACGTTGGTTGCCCAGGACGGCGGCGCGCACCGGCAGGCGCGCGATGCCATCAAGGCAGCGTTCTTGCCCAAGGGGCTGACCCAGGCCGGGATCGGCGACCTGTTCGCGCCCGTCATCCGGGCGCGGGTGCAGGCATGGCGCGCCCGCGGCGAGGTAACCATCCTGCGCGAAACCGGTGACCTGATGCTCAAGCTCATCTTCAGCCTCATGGGAATCCCCGCGCAGGACCTGCCGGGATGGCATCGCAAGTACCGGCAACTGCTGCAGTTGGTCGTCGCGCCCCCGGTCGACCTCCCCGGACTGCCCTTGCGGCGCGGCCGCGCCGCCCGCGACTGGATCGACGCGCAGTTGCGCCAGTTCGTCCGCGACGCGCGCGCGCACGCCGCGCGCACCGGGTTGATCAACGACATGGTGAGCGCCTTCGACCGCAGCGACGATGGGCTCTCCGATGACGTCCTAGTCGCCAATATCCGATTGCTGCTGCTTGCCGGTCACGACACCACTGCCTCGACGATGGCCTGGATGGTGATCGAGCTGGCGCGGCAGCCTGTTCTGTGGGACGCCCTGGTCGAGGAGGCGCAACGCGTGGGCGCGGTGCCGACCCGGCACGCGGACCTGGCGCAGTGTCCGGTCGCCGAGGCACTGTTCCGCGAGACGCTGCGCCTGCATCCGGCGACCACGCTCCTGCCGCGTCGCGCGCTGCAGGGATTGCAACTCGGCCAACGGCGCATTCCCGCGGGCACCCATCTGTGCATCCCGCTGCTGCATTTCTCGACCTCGGCGCTGCTGCACGAGGCGCCTGATCAGTTCCGCCTGGCGCGGTGGCTGCAACGCACGGAGCCGATCCGGCCGGTGGACATGCTGCAGTTCGGTACCGGCCCACACGTCTGCATCGGCTACCACCTGGTATGGCTGGAAATGGTGCAGTTCTGCATCGCCTTGGCGCTGACCATGCACAAGGCCGGGGTGCGGCCGCAGTTGCTGAGCGACGTCGAAAAAGGCCGGCGCTATTACCCGACCGCACATCCGTCCATGGCAATCCGCATAGGCTTCTCATGAGCTGGCATCGCATGCCCCGTGTGGCGACGCAGCGGCGGCGCCAGCGAGGCGCGGCATTGCTGCACTCGGCGCACGCGCTCGGTGCGACACCGGCAACACCGCGGCGGCTTGGCGCCCGCCGTGGCCATCTCGTGTCAGGTACAAGGACATGAAAAACATGCAGACCGGTTCCACGCTACACGACGACCGAACTGGCGTTTCCGCCCTCGGCGGATTGGGTGCGCAGGCGCGCGGCGCATCCGGCAGGCTGCTGCCGGAGATCTGGATGCAGGACGGCGCAAAGCGGGTCGAACAGGCGCTGGCGCGTCTTCTCTGCGCCGAAGACGACGGTGAGACAGAGCTGATGGCGGCGATGCGCTACGCCACCTTGCATGGCGGGAAGCGCACCCGCGCCTTGCTCTGTCTGGCTGCCGGCGCACTGGCCGACACGCCGGCGCACATGCTCGACGACGTCGGCGCCGCCATCGAGATGATGCACGCCTGTACCCTGGTCCACGACGACCTGCCCGCGATGGATGACGACGTGCTTCGCCGCGGCCTTCCGACCGTGCACGTCAAGTTCGGCGAAGCCACTGCGATCTTGGTGGGCGATGCGCTGCAGGCGCACGCCTTCCTGACCCTGGCGAGCCTGGATGCGCCGGGCGACAACCGTATCGCGCTCGTGCGCGAACTGGCGCAGGCCGTGTCCGCCGAGGGTGCCGCAGGCGGGCAGGCCATGGATCTGTCGCTGGTCGGAAAGCACGCCGAGCTGGACAGGATCGTGGCGATGCACCGGATGAAGAGCGGAGCGCTAGTGCGCGCGTCCGTTCGCATGGGCGCGCTATGCTCCATCGCGGAGGATGCCGCGCACGCTGCGCTGTACTGTGCGCTTGATCGGTACACCGCCTGTTTCGGCCTGGCGTTGCAGGTGGTCGACGACATTCTCGACGCGACAGCGGATACCGCGACGCTGGGCAAGACCCCCGGCAAGGACGCGGCGGCGCAGAAGCCGACCTGCGCGTCGATCATGGGGCTGCAGGCAGCGCGCCAGTTCGCGCTGGATTTGTTGCGCGACGCCGGGGCGGCCATCGCCCCGCTGGGGCCGCGTGCGGAACGGTTGGCGCAGATGCTGCAGCGGGCCAACGTGTATCTGTCCGCGCCATACGCATGAGCGCGCCCGTCCGCATGGAGTCGCCCCTGTGCTGCTGCGATCGGCCGGCGGCAGCGGTGGATGCTGCACTGTGTCCGAGTCCGCGGCGACGTGCGCGGCGTCTGCCCGATCCTGGTTCTCCGTTAACCCTCTGCAGAAGGAACATCCCGCGTGAACGCGCTGTCCGAACAGATCCTTTCCGAATTGCGCCACCTGCTGAGCGAGATGAGCGACGGCGGCAGCGTCGGTCCGTCCGTCTACGACACGGCGCGAGCTCTGCAGTTCCACGGCAACGTCACCGGTCGGCAGGACGCATACGCGTGGCTCATCGCGCAGCAACAGGCCGATGGCGGATGGGGAAGTGCGGACTTCCCGCTGTTCCGCCATGCGCCCACGTGGGCGGCGTTGCTGGCATTGCAGCGTGCCGATCCTCTTCCCGGCGCTGCCGACGCAGTCCAGGCGGCAACCCGGTTCCTCGAGCGCCAGCCCGATCCCTACGCGCATGCGGTGCCGGAAGACGCGCCGATCGGCGCGGAGCTGATCCTGCCGCAGTTGTGCGGCGAGGCCGCATCCTTGCTGGGCGGGGTGGCGTTTCCGCGCCACCCGGCGCTGTTGCCGTTGCGGCAAGCGTGTCTGGTCAAGCTGGGGGCGGTGGCGACGTTGCCGAGCGGCCATCCGTTGCTGCACTCCTGGGAAGCCTGGGGGACGTCGCCGACCACCGCATGCCCGGATGACGACGGCAGCATCGGCATCAGTCCGGCGGCCACCGCCGCGTGGCGTGCGCACGCCCTGACACAGGGAAGCACCCCTCAGGTCGGGCGCGCCGACGCGTATCTGCAGGCGGCATCGCGGGCGACGCGCAGCGGCATCGAAGGTGTCTTTCCCAACGTCTGGCCGATCAATGTATTCGAGCCATGCTGGTCGCTGTACACCCTGCATCTGGCCGGTCTGTTCGCGCATCCCGCGCTCGCCGAGGCGGTGCAAGTGATCGTCGCGCAGCTCGACGCCCGCCTGGGCGTGCGCGGTCTGGGCCCGGCCTTGCACTTCGCGGCCGATGCGGACGATACCGCCGTTGCGATGTGCGTCCTGCGCCTTGCAGGCCGCGACCCCTCGGTCGATGCGTTGCGCCATTTCGAAATCGGCGAGCTGTTCGTCACCTTCCCCGGCGAGCGCAATGCCTCGGTGTCGACCAACATCCATGCCCTGCATGCGTTGCGACTGTTGGGAAAGCCCGCCGCCCGCACCAGCGCCTACGTCGAGGCCAATCGCAACCCGCACGGTCTATGGCACAACGAAAAATGGCACGTTTCGTGGCTGTATCCCACCGCGCATGCGGTCGCTGCGCTGGCGCAAGGCAAGCCCCAGTGGCGCGACGAGCGCGCGCTGGCGGCGCTCATGCAGGCGCAGCGTGACGACGGCGGCTGGGGCGCCGGTCGCGCGTCCACATTCGAGGAAACCGCCTATGCGCTGTTCGCGTTGCACGTGATGGACGGGAGCGAAGAGCCGACAGGGCGCCGGCGCATCGCGCAGGCGGTGGCGCGTGCGCTGGAGTGGATGCTCGCCCGCCATGCGGCGCATGCATTGCCGCAAACGCCGCTGTGGATCGGCAAGGAACTGTATTGCCCCACCCGAGTGGTGCGCGTTGCCGAACTCGCCGGGTTGTGGCTGGCGCTTCGTTGGGGGCGGCGCGTCCTGGCCGAGGGAGCAGGAGCGGCGCCATGATCCAGAACGAACGCGCGCTGCAGCAGGTGCTGGAGTGGGGGCGTACCCTGACCGGGTTCGCCGACGAGCATGCCGTGGAGGCGGTCAGGGGCGGCCAGTACATCCTGCAGCGCATCCACCCGAGCCTGCGCGACACCAGCGCCCGCACCGGCCGCGATCCGCAGGACGAAACGCTGATCGTGGCGTTCTATCGCGAACTGGCGCTGCTGTTCTGGCTCGACGATTGCAACGACCTTCGCCTGATCGCGCCGGAGCAGCTCGCCGCGGTGGAGCAGGCGCTGGGGCAGGGCGTGCCGTGCGCGTTCCCCGGATTCGAGGGCTGCGCTGTGCTGCGCGCTTCGCTGGCCGCGCTCGCCTACGATCGTCGCGACTATGCTCAGCTTCTCGACGATACCCGGTGCTACTGCGCGGCGCTGCGCGCCGGACACGCGCAGGCGGCAGGGGCGGAACGCTGGTCCTACGCCGAGTACCTGCACAACGGTATCGATTCGATCGCCTACACGAACGTGTTCTGTTGCCTGTCGTTGCTGTGGGGGCTGGACATGGCGACCTTGCGCGCGCGTCCGGCGTTTCGCCAGGTCCTGCGGCTCATCTCCGCGATAGGGCGCCTGCAGAACGATCTGCATGGACGCGAAAAGGATAGGTCGGCCGGCGAGGCCGACAACGCGGCCATCCTGCTGCTGCAGCGCTATCCGGCTATGCCTGTGGTGGAGTTCCTCAACGACGAGCTGGCCGGCCATACGCGCATGCTGCACCGGGTGATGGCGGAAGAACGCTTTCCCGCGCCGTGGGGACCGTTGATCGAGGCCATGGCGGCCATCCGCGCGCAGTACTACCAGACCTCGACCAGCCGCTACCGCAGCGACGCTGCGGAGGGAGGCCAGCGTGCGCCGGCCTGAACGCGCGGGAGGCGGCGGCGTGCGCGCGCTGCCGTCGGTCCGATCCGACGCAACGCCGTCGCCCGATGCCACGGAGAGAGCGAGCATGAGCGACACCGCCCTGAGCCGGCGCAAGGACGACCATCTGGACATCGTGTTGGATCAGCGAACGGCGCCGGCCACGGTCGCCGCCGGCTGGGAGTACATCCGTTTCGAACACTGCGCATTGCCCGAGTTGGACCTGACGGAGATCGACCTGCGCGCCTCGCTGCTAGGCAAGACCATGCACGCGCCGCTGCTGATCAGCTCCATGACAGGCGGCATGCCACGCGCCGAGGCCATCAACCGGCATCTGAGCGAGGCAGCGCAAGCCTTGGGGATCGCCATGTGCGTCGGTTCGCAGCGCGTGAGCCTGCAATCCCGCAACTCCGAGGGACTGACGCGCGCGCTGCGCCGCCTGGCCCCAGACATTCCCTTGCTGGCCAATATCGGCGCCGCGCAACTGCGCGAGGCCGACGGCCTGGACCTGGCGCGCCGGGCGGTGGATGCGCTGGAGGCCGATGGACTCATCGTTCATCTCAATCCGCTGCAGGAAGCGGTACAGCCGGAGGGCGACCGCGACTGGCGCGGCGTCCTGGCGCAGATTGCTCGCGCCGCGCGCAGCGTGGGCGTGCCGATCGTGGCCAAGGAAGTGGGGTCGGGCCTGTCCGCTCCGGTGGCCTGTGCGCTCGTCGACGCGGGCGTGGCGGTGATCGATGTCGCCGGCGCCGGCGGCACCAGTTGGGCCGCGGTGGAGGGCGAGCGCGCCCGCGATGCCGCCGACCGTGCAGTGGCGATGGCGTTCGCCGATTGGGGGATTCCGACCCCGGCCAGCGTGCAGGCGGTACGTCGGGCGCTGCCAACGGTGAAGCTGATCGCGTCGGGCGGGATCCGCGACGGCGTCGACGTGGCCAAGGCCATCCGCCTGGGCGCCGACATCGCCGGGCAGGCGGCCGGCGTGCTGCGCGCGGCTAGGGTATCCACCGAGGCGGTTGTCGCGCATTTCGAGATCGTCATCCGCCAGTTGGCCGTCGCCTGCTTCTGCACCGGCTCGGCTGATCTGGCGGCGTTGCGTCAGGCGCGCTTGTTGCCCTCGGCACATCTGCCCGCCGGTTGATGCCGGCATCGCCCGCACGTGGCGGCGGGCCTTAGAACTGGAGAAGCGAAAAAGTGCATTACGACATCATCATCATCGGCGGAGCCATCGTCGGCTCCTCGGTCGCCTATTATCCGCGCGAGGAAGGGTTTGCGGGCTCGATCGCGCTTGTCGAGCGCGACCCGCAATTTTCCCATGCGGCGACGACGCTGTCCTGCGCTTCGATCCGCCAGCAGTTTTCGATCCCCGAGAACATCCGTCTGTCGCAATTCACGCTGAAACTGTTCCGGCGGCTCAGGGAAGAGTTTGGCGCGGACGCCGATATCGGCTTTCGCGAAGGCGGCTACCTCATCCTTGCCGGCGAGAACGGGCTGCCGATCCTGCGGGCCAACCACGAGGCGCAGATGGCCGAGGGCGCCGACATCGTGCTCGAGGATGCCGAGGCGCTCGTCCGCCGCTTTCCGTGGCTGTCGGTCGAGGGCATTTCCGCCGGCGCCTATGGCCGCAGCGGCGAAGGCTGGTTCGACGCGCATGCGATGCTGATGCTGTTCCGCAAGGCACTGCGAAGCAAGAACATTGATTTCATCACAGCGTCGGTGACCGGTATCGAACGGCAGGGGAAGCGCGTCGCCGGTGTGACCCTCGACAATGGCGAGCGGCTCGAGGCCGGCACCGTCGTTAACGCCGCCGGGCCGAATGCCGGCAAGGTGGCAGCAATGGCCGGGCTGGCGCTGCCAGTGGAGCCGCGCAAGCGCAATGTCTTCGTCTTCGAGGCGCGCGAAAAATATGACGACATGCCGCTGCTGGTCGACCCGAGCGGCATCTATGTCCGGCCGGAGGGCTCGGTCTACATCACCGGCGGCGCCGAGCCGGAAGAGGGCGAAGGACCGGCCGACCCCGCCGACTTCGATCCCGACTGGCCGCTGTTCGAAGAGGTGATCTGGCCGGTGCTGGCGACCCGCATTCCGGCCTTCGAGGCGATCAAGCCGACGCGCGCCTGGGTCGGCCATTACAACTACAACACGCTCGACCAGAACGCGGTGATCGGTTCGCATTCCGAAGTCGGCAATTTCCTCTTCGCCAACGGTTTTTCCGGCCACGGCTTGCAGCAGGGACCGGCGGTCGGCAAGGCGCTAGCCGAACTGATCGTGCATGGCCGCTATCGCACCGGTGGATTGCTCAGCGTTCGGGTACAGCCGTGTCGCTGAGGGGCGGGCTTTCATGGAATTGAATGTGATTTGAGCAGGAAGGGCGGGTGCGCCGCGACGGCCCTTTTCCATGCAGGGACAAAGGGGCGCGAAGGAACGCGACGGGCGGTCGATGGCCCAAAGCTGGCGAAAACAGCCGGCCAAGGCCTGCCGCGAACGGAATGATTTTGTGATGATCGTGGCGCTCGATCCGCCGCATTTCCGGACGATCAGCGACTTCCGCAAGCGGCATTTGAAGGCGCTCGTGGCGCTGTTCGTGCAGGTTCTGAAGCTGTGTGAGACGGCAGGATTGGTCAAACTCGGCCATGTCGCGCTGGGTGGCAAGAAGATCAAGGCGAACGCGTCGAAACACAAGGCGATGAGTTATGAGCGCATGAAGAAGCGCGAGCTGGAATTGAAAGCCGAGGTCGCTGGCATGCTAACGGCGGCCGAGGCCGCGGATGCCGAGCAGGACGTGACTTTCGGCAAGGACAAGCGCGGCGACGAGATGCCGGATTGGGCCGGCGACAAGCAGAACCGGCTGGCCAAGATCCAGCAGCGATGGCGTCGCTGGAAGCCCAGGCCAAGCTGGCGGCGCACGAAGAGCGCCGGATCGAGGCCGAAAAAGAAGAGCAGCGCCAGGCCGCAGGCCGCAAGAAGCCTGGCAAACCGGCGGCGGCCCCATCAGAGGAGCCCGGTGGCCATAGCAGCTGTTCTCGGAGAAACGCCGTTCGCTGTGCGGGGCTAAAGCATGAGAGATCCTCGAAGAAGGATGATCTCTTTGCATATCATTATCTTCATATATGATACGCTAACAGATCATAAAAGTTTTGACTTGCTCGCTGGATGAGATACCTTTGCGTATCATCGCGCATTGGAATAGATCGTATAGGTATCATGATGGACTCTGAATCGGAAATTCTGCGCGAAATCGGTGGGCTTTTCAGGCAGGCGAGGCTGGCCGCTGCCATGACGCAGGAGCAGGTCGCTGACTTGGCGGGTATATCCCGTCCCCGGTATCGCGACATCGAAAAGGGAGCCGCAGCGGGGCGTGCGACGACGCTCATGAATATCGCTCGCGCGCTCGGGCTGGAAATGATGCTGGTTCCGCAAGTCATGGTGCCGGCTGTCCAGGCTTTATTGCGTCCGCATGATGATGACGATCGACCCGCCTTTGTTTCTCAACTTGACGATGACGATCATGGCCCCAGTCTTTCGCGCACCTAAGACGATCCCGTCGCTGGACGTGCTCTTGAACGCACTGAAGATCGGCACAATCGTTAGGACGCCGGGCGATTTCAATGCATTCAACTTCGATGAGGCCTACCGCGCGACGGGCGGCTTTCCGGTTTCCAGCCTGTCGTTCCGGGCAGCGACGGAAGGATTGCGGAAAGATCCGAAGCCTCTGGCGGGCGCCTTGCCCGCTTTCTTCGCGAACCTCCTACCGGAGGAGAAATTGCGCGAGGCGATGGAAAAGCACCACGAAGGCAATGTGCGGCCAGGCAATGATTTCGATCTTTTAGCGGCGCTGGGCGCCGATTTGCCGGGAGCCGTACGGGCGTTGCCCAGTGACGGCGCGATAGCGGTTTCGCAGGATGCTTCAAAGGATAAGCCCAAGGCACGGTTCTCACTTGCCGGCGTGCAGATGAAGCTGTCGGTCATGAAGAACACTGGAAAAGGCGGCCTGACCTTGCCGATGGACGACGAGCAAGGCCGATACATCGCCAAGTTCCCTTCGACGGCGTTTCCAGGCGTTTCCGAAAATGAATTCGCTAACCTGGCGTTGGCTGCAGCGATCGGCATGGAGGTGCCTGAACGCGAACTTGTCGAGAAGTCCGATTTCGAGGATATTCCCGAGGATTTCAACACGCTGTCAGAGGGCAAGGTCCTTCTCGTCAAACGCTTCGATCGCGGCGCTGAGGGCGAGAGGATTCACATCGAGGATTTCGCTCAGGTCTTCGGTGTGTATCCCTCGCGCAAATATGAGGGGGCCGCTTATCACGACATAGCCTTGGCCCTTGGCGTGGCCGTCTCGCCTACCGCGGCTCTCGAATTCGTCCGCCGCCTGGCGCTGACGGTCATCACGGGCAATGGCGACATGCACCTGAAGAACTGGTCTTTGATTTATCCCGGTAACGGCGACAAGCCGGTGCTTGCACCAATCTACGACGTTCTGTCGACCGTGCCATATATTCCCGCCGACGCCATGGCGCTTTCGCTTGGAGGGGAGCGCTCGTTCAAGGCGCTAGCAGCACCGCGATGGAAAGCATTTGCGAACCGTGCAAGGCTTCCGGAGCCGGCAGTCCTGAAGGCAGTGGTCGAGACCGTCGAACTCGTCAACGAGCACTGGTGGCATCTGCCTGAGCGCGACGTTGTCGCAGCGAAAGTGCTCGAGCGGATCGACGAACATGTGAAGGCGATGACGCCGATACTAAACTCCTGCGCCGATAAGTGAGCCGAGTCCCCTTGGGTTGGTGATATGGCGGAATTATCCGCCCGTGGCCCCGGATGGATGGCCGTGGATCGATGGTATGCCAGCGTGGCGCGCAAGATTCCGCGCAGTGTCGATGAGGACACGCGAGAACCAAGTACGTCAGCTCGCCGGAACAGAAGAGTTCGCAGCATCCCGCAATTAACGCTAGAGGTCGAGATGCTGTTGGCCCACCTCGACACAACGATGCGGTTCACGAATGCGGTGACTGAGGATCGCGATCCGACGCTTTATGTCGCTACTGTCGGGTCCGCTACACGGCTTGTTCCGACGATCCTTTCTTTGGCCTCAAGCTAAATCCCTGAAAAGCAACCATGAAATTATTCTTCGGTTCGATCAGCCAAATTGGCACGAGTCTTGAGATCCTTGGGTGCGAGGCGGCGACAGCTGCCCGACCGGCATTCATGTCGCGGCAGCCGCGATGAATGGAACGAAGGAAGGAAAGCTACATGTCAGGTTTGCGTCAGATCGCCTTTTACGGCAAGGGCGGCATCGGCAAGTCCACCACCTCCCAAAATACGCTCGCCGCCCTTGTCGACCTCGGGCAGAGAATCCTCATCGTCGGCTGCGACCCCAAAGCCGACTCCACCCGCCTGATCCTGAACGCGAAGGCGCAGGATACAGTCCTGCACCTTGCGGCAGAGGAAGGTTCGGTGGAAGACCTGGAACTCGCGGACGTGCTCAAGGTCGGCTACAAAGGCATCAAATGCGTGGAGTCGGGCGGCCCTGAGCCGGGTGTCGGCTGCGCCGGCCGCGGCGTGATCACCTCGATCAACTTCCTCGAGGAGAACGGTGCCTACGACGATGTCGACTATGTCTCCTACGACGTGCTCGGGGATGTGGTGTGCGGCGGTTTCGCGATGCCGATCCGCGAGAACAAGGCCCAGGAAATCTATATCGTCATGTCCGGCGAGATGATGGCGCTCTATGCCGCCAACAACATCGCCAAGGGCATCCTGAAATACGCCCATTCGGGCGGCGTGCGGCTCGGCGGCCTGATCTGCAACGAACGCCAAACCGACCGCGAGCTCGACCTCGCCGAAGCGCTGGCTTCCAGGCTCAATTCCAAGCTCATCCACTTCGTGCCCCGCGACAACATCGTCCAGCACGCCGAACTCAGGAAGATGTCTGTCATCCAGTATGCGCCGGACTCCAAGCAGGCCGGGGAATACCGGGCACTGGCCGAGAAGATCCATGCCAATTCGGGCCAGGGCACCATCCCAACCCCGATCACCATGGAGGAGCTCGAGGACATGCTGCTCGACTTCGGCATCATGAAGACTGACGAGCAGATGCTTGCCGAGCTTCAGGTCAAGGAAGCGGCGAAGGCGGCCGCACACTAACGACCGCTGCCGACACGAGGCGCGGCCTTGACCTGGCGCGCCTTTCAAAGAACGGCGCCTCGTTGGTGAGGCGTCACCCTGAACCTTGAAAGGGGTCCCATGAGCCTGGAATACGAGAATGACGGCGCCCTCCATGCGAAGCTTATCGAGGAGGTGCTGTCGCAATATCCTGACAAGGCGGCGAAGCGCCGCAAAAAGCACCTCAGCGTCGCAAAGAGCGGCGACGAGGCTGGCGAGGAAAGCGAGGGCCTTTCCGAATGCGAGGTCAAATCGAACATCAAGTCCATCCCCGGAGTGATGACGATTCGCGGCTGCGCCTATGCCGGCTCGAAAGGCGTGGTGTGGGGTCCAGTCAAGGATATGGTCCATATCTCGCACGGCCCGGTCGGCTGCGGGCAATATTCCTGGTCTCAACGCCGCAACTACTACGTCGGCACGACGGGCATCGACACGTTCGTCACGATGCAGTTCACCTCCGATTTCCAGGAGAAGGACATTGTTTTTGGTGGCGACAAGAAGCTGGAACGGATCATCGACGAGATCGAGGAACTGTTTCCGCTGAACAAGGGCATGACTGTGCAATCCGAATGCCCGATCGGCCTGATTGGCGACGACACCGAAGCTGTGTCCCGCAACAAGGCCAAGGAGCACGAAAAAACGATCGTGCCGGTGCGCTGCGAGGGCTTCCGCGGCGTCTCGCAATCACTCGGCCACCACATCGCCAACGACGCGATCCGCGACTGGGTGTTCGAGAAGAAGGACGTCGAGTTCGAGGCCAGCCCGTACGATGTCAATGTGATCGGCGACTATAATATCGGCGGCGACGCCTGGGCTTCGCGCATCCTGCTCGAGGAGATGGGCCTGCGCGTGGTCGGCAACTGGTCGGGCGACGCTACGCTGGCCGAAATAGAGCGCGCGCCGAAGGCCAAGCTCAATCTCATCCATTGCTACAGGTCGATGAACTACATCTGCCGGCATATGGAGGAAAAGTATGGCATCGACTGGATGGAGTATAATTTCTTCGGCCCCTCCCAGACCGAAGCCTCTCTGCGCAAGATAGCCAAGCATTTCGGGCCGGAAATCGAGGCCAAGGCCGAGGCGGTCATCGCCAAATACCGGCCGTTGGTCGATGCCGTCATCGCCAAGTACCGGCCGCGCCTCGAAGGCAGGACGGTGATGCTCTATGTCGGCGGGCTGCGCCCCCGTCACGTCGTCACGGCATATGAGGATCTGGGCATGGTGATCGTCGGCACTGGCTATGAATTTGGCCATAACGACGACTATCAGCGCACTGGCCACTACGTGAAGAAGGGCACGCTGATCTATGACGACGTGACTGGTTACGAGCTGGAGAAGTTCATCGAGGGGATCCGTCCTGATCTCGTGGGCTCCGGCATCAAAGAAAAGTACCCGGTCCAGAAGATGGGCATACCGTTCCGTCAAATGCATTCCTGGGATTATTCCGGCCCGTATCACGGCTACGACGGCTTCGCCATCTTCGCCCGCGACATGGATCTGGCCATCAACAACCCGGTCTGGAACCTCTACGACGCCCCCTGGAAGAAAAAAGCCGAGCCGTCGGCGGCGATCGCAGCCGAATGAAAATCTGGCCTCCCGGAAGCCGGGAGGCCGTTGAACGCCTGTGGCCGTTTGTCCGCGGGAGACCTGAAACGTTTCGACGTCCCTGTGCCGCCGTATGGCGCGGCCAGATGGAGAAGAGGTAACCACCCATGCCGCAGTCGGCTGAAAAAGTTCTCGACCACGCGCCCCTGTTCCGCGAGTCGGAATACAGGCAGATGCTCGCCGAGAAGAGGCTGAATTTCGAATGTCCTCACCCGGACCAGATCGTTACCGACCAACGCGAATTCACCAAGACGTGGGAATACCGCGAAAAGAACCTCGGTCGCGAAGCGCTTGTCGTGAACCCCGCCAAGGCCTGCCAGCCGCTCGGCGCGGTGTTCGCGGCCGCAGGCTTTGAGCGAACCATGTCCTTCGTCCACGGCAGCCAGGGCTGCGTGGCCTATTACCGCTCGCACCTGTCGCGCCATTTCAAGGAGCCTGCCTCGGCAGTTTCCTCCTCGATGACCGAGGACGCGGCAGTGTTCGGTGGCCTGAAGAACATGGTCGACGGGCTCGCCAATACGTACAAACTCTACGACCCGAAGATGATCGCCGTCTCGACCACTTGTATGGCGGAGGTCATTGGCGACGACCTGCACAGCTTCATCGAGAACGCCAAGGACGAAGGCTCGGTCCCGCGCGACTTCGACGTGCCCTTCGCCCACACGCCGGCCTTCGTCGGCAGCCATGTCGACGGCTATGACGTTACGGTCAAGGGCATTTTGGAGCATTTCTGGAAAGGCGAGGAGCGCACGGAAGCCGAGGGAACCATCAACCTCATTCCGGGTTTTGACGGCTTCTGTGTTGGCAACAACCGGGAACTTAAGCGCCTGCTCGATCTGCTGGGCGTGTCCTATACCTTCATCCAAGACGCCTCTGACCAGTTCGACACGCCGTCGGACGGCGAATACCGCATGTACGACGGCGGCACGAAGATCGAAGACGTGAGGAAGGCACTCAACGCCGAGGCGACACTTTCGCTACAGCATTACAACACCCGAAAAACACTGGAGTATTGCGAGGGGGTAGGGCAGGCGACTGCCTCGTTCCATTACCCTCTCGGAGTCCAGGCAACCGACGACTTCCTGATGGAGGTCTCCGCGATTTCCGGCAAGCAAATCCCCGAGGCAATCCGCCTGGAGCGCGGCCGACTTGTTGACGCCATGGCGGACAGCCAATCTTGGCTGCACGGTAAGAAATACGCCATCTACGGCGATCCGGACTTTGTCTACGCCATGGCCCGCTTCATCATGGAGACGGGCGGCGAGCCGACCCATTGCCTCGCCACCAACGGCACCTCGGCATGGGAAGCGGAGTTGAAGGAACTGCTTGCATCATCGCCCTTCGGCAAGGATGCTCAAGTCTGGGCGGGCAAGGACCTCTGGGCGATGCGCTCGCTGCTCTTCACCGAGCCGGTGGACCTGCTGATCGGCAACTCCTATGGCAAGTATCTGGAGCGCGACGCCGGCACGCCGCTGATCCGGCTGACGTTTCCGATCTTCGACCGCCACCATCACCATCGGTTTGCCCTTATGGGCTACCAAGGCGGGTTGCGCGTCCTGACGACGATCCTCGACAAGATCTTCGACAAGCTCGATCGCGAGACAAGCGAGACGGGCGTGACGGACTATTCGTATGACCTCACCCGCTAAGCGTGACGGTCGGCTTTGGCCGGTCGTCTTCCCAAGGGACTTTGGAGACCGACGCAATGTCCTCGCTCAGAGCCAAAATCCAGGATGTCTTCAACGAGCCCGCCTGCGAGCAGAACCGCCGCAAGGATGCCAAGGCGCGCAAGGAGGGCTGTTCGAAGCCACTGACCCCCGGGGCGGCGGCCGGCGGCTGTGCCTTCGATGGCGCCAAGATCGTGCTGCAGCCGATCACCGACGTTGCGCATTTGATCCATGGGCCGCTCGCCTGCGAGGGCAATTCCTGGGACAACCGCGGTGCGGCTTCGTCCGGGCCAACGCTGTGGCGCACAAGCTTCACGACCGACCTCACCGAACTCGACGTTGTGCTGGGGCAGGGCGAGCGGAAGCTCTTCAAAGCGATCCGCGAGATCAAGGAAGCGTATGGGCCGCCGGCTATCTTCGTCTATCCGACCTGCGTGACGGCGCTGATCGGCGACGACATCGAGGCCATCTGCAAGCGCGCGGCGGAAAAGTTCGGCCTACCGGTGGTGCCGGTCAATGCGCCGGGCTTCTTCGGCTCCAAGAATCTCGGCAACAAGCTTGCCGGCGAGGCGTTGCTCGAGCGTGTCATCGGCACGGTGGAGCCCGACGATGCCGGCCCTCACGACATCAACATTCTTGGCGAATTTAACCTCGCGGGCGAATTTTGGCTGGTGAAACCGCTGCTGGATCGGCTCGGCATCCGGGTGCGCGCCTGCATTCCGGGCGACGCGCGTTACCTAGACATTGCCTGCGCGCACCGCGCCCGGGCGGCTATGATGGTGTGCTCGACCGCGCTCATCAATCTCGCCCGCAAGATGGAGCAGCGCTGGGACATCCCGTTTTTCGAGGGCTCCTTCTACGGCATCACCGACACCTCGGAAGCGCTCCGACAGATCTCTCAGCTGCTCGTGAAGAAGGGTGCCGATCCGGAGATCCTCGGCCGCACCGAGGCATCGATTGCAGAGGAGGAGGCGATCGCTTGGAAGAAGCTCGCGGCCTACCGGCCGAGGCTCGAAGGCAAGCGCGTGCTGCTCAACACCGGCGGTGTGAAGTCCTGGTCGGTCGTCCATGCGCTGATGGAGATCGGCATTGAGATCGTCGGCACCTCTGTCAAGAAGTCGACCGTCGAAGACAAGGAGCGCATCAAGCAGATCCTCAAGGACGACAACCACATGTTCGAGCAGATGGCGCCGCGCGAGCTTTACGCCATGCTCTCAGAACACAAGGCCGATATCATGCTGTCGGGCGGGCGCACGCAGTTCATCGCCCTGAAGGCCAAGACACCCTGGCTCGATATCAACCAGGAGCGCCAACACCCTTACGCCGGCTATGACGGCATGGTGGAACTCGTACGCCAGATCGACCTCGCTATTCATAACCCGATCTGGCGCCAGGTGCGGGAGCCGGCACCATGGGATTGTCAGCCTGCGGTGAGGGAGGAACTGCCGCGCATGAAAAGCGAGATCGCGACCTTGCATGTTGTCCAGGAATTCGCCGGCACGACGGCCGACGATTTCGGTGAGCGTTGAAGCAAGCCGATGGTCCGCATCCTTCCCCAGACCAAAGCGGCGGCGGTCAATCCGCTGAAATCATCGCAGCCGCTGGGTGCCGCCTTGGCCTTTCTTGGCGTCGACGGCGCGATGCCGTTGTTCCACGGCAGCCAGGGGTGCACCAGCTTCGCGCTCGTGCTGTTCGTGCGGCATTTCAAGGAAGCCATTCCCTTGCAGACAACGGCGATGGACGAGGTGGCGACGATCCTCGGCGGGGCAGACCATCTGGAAGAGGCGATCCTCAACCTCAAGGCCCGCGCAAAGCCAACGCTGATCGGGGTCTGCACGACGGCGCTGGTGGAAACCCGGGGCGAAGACTGCGCAGGAGATATCGCCAATATCAGGCTGAAGCGCACGGAAGAACTCGCGGGTACGGAGGTGGTGCTAGCCAACACACCGGATTTCGGCGGCGCGATCGAAGAGGGCTGGGCCAAGGCTGTCACCGCGATGATCGAAAGGATTACGCGGCCCGGCGAGCAGGCGCGGCAGTCGAAGAAGATCGTGATCCTGCCTGGCTGGAACCTCACTGTGGCTGATATCGAGCATTTGCGTGAAACGATTGAAAGCTTTGGACTCAAGCCGGTGATTCTGCCGGACGTCTCCGGCTCGCTCGACGGTACGGTGCCCGACCGCTGGATCACGACCACCTACGGCGGCACCAGCATCGAGGATATCCGCGAGCTTGGCACGGCCGAGCAATGCATCGTCATCGGTGAGCATATGCGCCGCCCGGCCGAGCTGCTTCAGAGGTTGACCGGCGTGCCTTACGTGCTGTTCCGGTCGCTGACTGGATTGAAGGACGCCGACCGGTTCGTCTCTCTGCTGTCCGCGGTTTCGGGCGCGGCGGCGCCGGCTGGGGTGCGCCGTCGCCGGGCGCAGTTGCAGGACGCGTTGCTCGACGGACATTTCCACTTTGGAGGCAAGAAAATTGCGATCGCTGCTGAACCAGACCAACTCTACCAACTCGCGAGCTTCTTCATCGGCATGGGCTCCGAAATCGCGGCGGCGGTCACCACGACCGACATGTCGAAAATTTTGGAGGAAGTACCGGCGCAGTCGGTTCAGATCGGCGATCTCGGCGATTTGGAAGCTCTTGGCGCCAGCGCTGATCTTCTCGTCACCCATTCCCACGGCCGCCAGGCGGCGCAGCGCCTCGGCATTCCGCTCATGCGGGTTGGCTTCCCGATCTTCGACCGCCTCGGCATCCAGCACAAGCTCACAATCCTCTACCAGGGGACCCGCGACATGATCTTCGAGGTTGCCAACATTTTTGAAGCCAACCGGCACGCGCCGACGCCTGAGGCGCTTCATCCACTCCGTAAGCGAGAAATCCGAGATGAGCTCCGTTCGTCGCCTCTCGCTCGTCACTGACGAGGTTCACGCACCGACGCCGGAACGCCAAGCCGGCGCATTGCGGGTGGCGATCGCCACGCAGGACATGAAGAACCTCAACGCCCATTTCGGATCGGCCAGGCGTTTTGCTGTCTACGATGTGATGCGCGAGGAATGGAATCTCGTCGAAGCCGTGGCCTTCGATGACGTTTCCGACGAGAGCGGGAAGGAAAGGACTGAGGGCGATGATCGCATCACCCCG
This sequence comes from Mesorhizobium sp. M1169, assembly GCF_040318345.1. Taxonomy (NCBI): domain Bacteria; kingdom Pseudomonadati; phylum Pseudomonadota; class Alphaproteobacteria; order Hyphomicrobiales; family Phyllobacteriaceae; genus Mesorhizobium; species Mesorhizobium sp. M1169. Next base: position 84,628 of record NZ_JAMYME010000020.1, read on the forward strand.
AAAGTCGAGGCGCTGAAGGGCTGTCATCTCCTGTTTTGTCTGGCTATCGGCGGACCTTCGGCAGCCAAGGTTGTTTCGGCAAAAATTCATCCGATCAAAGTGCCGCACCCCCAAACCATCCAAGAGGTGCTGTTGCGCACGCAGATGATGCTCAGGACGTGTCCTCCCCCTTGGCTGCGCAAGGTGCTGGCGCAGGCAGGTGTCGCCGAACAGAAACCGTCCTTCGAGGACGAGGACTGAAATGAGGAGTGGGCGAAATGTCTGACGCCGTGGTTAGCCCTGCTGTCGCCGAAGACGAGGCGGCCCTTGCCACCCCGTTCGTCAAATGCCTCGTGCGGCTGGTCCGGGCTCATGATTCCCACGGGTCTTGGGAAGGGAAATCGGGCGCCGAGCTGCTGGGCGACTTCATCATCACCAGGGAACAGCGCCGTGCGATCCCGATCATAGGCGATCCCGATCCGGACGTGCTGTGGAGGCTCGAGATGTTTTACACCGCCGTCGGGCTTGCGATCGAGGAGCGTTCCGGCCTGATGGCATCGCCGATGATGGAGATAAGCCATGAGGGCTTTGGGCGCGTGCTTCTCACGGCCGGGCGGTTGGTCGTTCTGTCGAAGACCCTGCGCGACGTCCACCGGTTCGGCTTCGAGACGTTCTGGAAACTCGCCACGGCCGGTACGAAACTGGCCGGCGATGCGACCGCAGCTATTGAGGCTCATCCCGAGGTGGCGCGGGCGTGATGGAACCGATTTTCGATCAACGGGATCGTGTCAGGCCTTGAGGACATGCGATGGCCAGCCCTCTCAATCGAGGCGATCGAGGCCGATGTGGTTCTTGGGGCAGCGCTGATGAAGCCACTGGTCCTGATCTGTTCGCAGGATCCGGAGTTCTATCTGGTCCACAGCCACATTCTGGAGGTGGATGGCTTCACGATTCAACTGGCCGGCAGCGTGGAGGAGGCGCTTGCATTGGCCAGTGAACGGGAGCCGAAGGCCGTGGTGCTGGACTGCCAGCCAACAAGCGCGACAGGCTCCATAATCTGCGCCCGGTTCAAGGGGGAGCCCCGGACCGGCGGCCTGCCCGTAATTGCGCTGATCGCGCCCGGCGCCGAGAACCAGCACCTCGATCTCTTGAAGGCTGGTATTGACGAGAGCTTTGTGCGGCCCTTCGCGCCGGCCAAGCTGCTTGACTGTCTACGGATGAAGCTGGCGCTGCCAAAGCCGGGTTCGAACGGGATTGAAAACGGCGGCTGGATCTCCTGTGGCGACCTTGAGATAAGGCTCGATGCCCACCGGGTTCGGGGCAATGGCCACGAAGTCCACCTTGGGCCGATCGAGTTCAACCTGCTGCGGCTTTTGCTTGAGACTCCCGGCAAGGTCTTCACCAGAGACGAGCTGATCAGCGCGGCCTGGCCGGCCAATATTCATGTCGGTGTACGCACCGTGGATGTCCATATCAGCCGGCTCAGAAGGGCGCTGAAGGCGGCCTCCCCCTCCAGCGTCATTCGTACCGTCAGGTCTGCCGGCTACTCGCTCGAGTGGCCGGACGGGTGAATAGATAACCGATGTGGTGCCACTCCGCATTTCCGCCGTGCTGAGGGCAAGTCTTGCGGCTTCGAAACGCGCCGGCAGGTACGACATATTCAGAAAGAAGCAGTCAAATGGCTTTCAGAAGCGTACTCAGTGTGACCGGAGCTGAGCACTCCGATCAGGATGTCAGAACAGCTGCCAGCTTGTGTGCCGAAGTCGGCGCGTATCTTTCAGTACTGGTGATTTCGCCTCCGCCGCTCGTTATGCCGTCTCCGCTGCTCGGCGATGGCATCCCCGAGTGGCCTAGACAACGCGCACAGGCCATCGCCAGACTGGACAAACGGTTTAGGCAGATCGAGAGATTTTCACAGGACATAGCCAGCCTGGAAAAAGCATCCAGGGAAATTCACAAACTGCTGAGAGCCACGTGGCGGTGCTATGATGTCGATATTGCCAACTGCGATCAGGCCAGTGTCGGTGACGCGGTGCGACAGCGGGCGCTCTGCAACGACCTGACAATCGTCGGCCCCGCACTTCTCAACGACATTAACCTCGGACCCCTTGTTATCAACGGCAGCCTATTCGATACCGGAAAGCCGGTGCTTGTCGTGCCGGAGGGCGCTGAGGCGACTCTGTCGCCACGGCGCGTGCTGGTCGGCTGGGATTCGCGAGCCGAGGCGTCCCGCGCGGTTCGGGAAGCGCTGGATCTGCTATCCGCCGCTGAGGAAGTTCGTGTCGCCCTCGTCGATCCTGAGACGACCTGGACCGGAAGCGGCGCCGAGCCGGGAGCCGACATCGCTGCCTATCTCACTCGGCACGGTGCTCGGGTGTCGGTTGACCTGCTGGCGAGTGCCGGCAAACCGGTGGCCACGGTACTCGCGCAGCACGCAATCGACACGTCTGCCGACATGATAGTCATGGGCGCTTACGGCAGCCGCCGGCTGCGCGAGCGGCTCTTCGGTGGCGTGACGAGATGGATAATTGGGAAGCCGCCATTGCCGCTGTTTCTGGCTCGCTGACAGGCTTTGAAGTAGCACCGATGCTGTTCGAAACTCTACCCCCTGGGCACCCATCCCGATGGCAAGTCAGAGGAGGTCGCGGCAAACGTGTAAGCTTCGCGAAGCTTCTCGGAGCCAATCTGCACGCGCCGCCCGAGAACATCCGCGCACGCTCTAACGCGCGCGCGGCGATGGTTCTGCTCGCCCGAGTTGGTGCGTGATGCTGAGACCAACGGCCGGGCAGAGGTATGGGCAATCCGCACTGCAGCCACGATCACGGCGCAGGAAGGCGTCAGGTCAAAGAGAGTCGTTCAGCGCGGCAGGCCGATTTCGGACCCGTAGCGGCATCGTATGCGCGCTATCACGATCTCCTCATTACTGGCCGGGAGGCTTAACAACGCAACGACCATGCCGTGGCCGACGCCCTCAACTTCGAGTGGGAACGGTCGGGCTCCTGCCGCGGTCGGCGAGAATCGATCGCATAAATCACGTTGCCATGGTCTGGAATGGCAGGCGGGTTAGGGGTGAGGACGGAGCATCTTCAGCGTTTTCAGTCGGTCCGGCCCAACCCGCCTGGCTACCGAGTGGCCTTTGGCCGGTCATTCCGACAACGCTCACATTCGCATCTGGCGGTCCCTGTAGGGCCTGTGAACAGGAACACAGAACGACAAAAGCAGGAATCCGGGAGAGTTCACCGCGCCGGCACATGCCGGCACTCATCCAAGGCCCTCTTCGCCACGATCATCATCGTCAATCTGGCGAAGACGGTACTCGCGACCCGCAGCCGGACATGACCGGCTTCGTCGTGAAGAACTCCTGCGTCGCCAGCCAGGAATTCAATCGCAAAGCGGAAGAGGTAGGGCGGAGGCGATGCTCGGATGGAGCGGCCCCCTGCAATCGCAATGGCGTTCCGCTACCACCTGAGCTACCGAAACGGCAAGAAGCTCAAGCAAGGCTTGAGGCGGACGATGATGACGAGCCTGGCGGTAGCCGACGCAGTCATAATGTCCATCTGCTCGTCCCTCAGCCCGAATATATGTCGAGTCGTCCGTGGCCACGCTTCTCTGGCGACGCGAAGCGCGTGATGCGTGTCCAAGACCTGACAGTGGCAGAAACATGTCGCGTCCAATACAACCGGCTATCTTGGGCCACCCCGAAACTTTTTTAAAATGTAATCAAGTGTTTAGTGCGCGCTGAGCGCGTTGGCACGGCCTTTGCGAATTGAGATTCAGCAACACTGAGTGAAGGCTGACTGCACGCAGATGCGCAAGACGAGCGATGCTCTCCATTCCTTGAACCCTCGTGCCCCGTCTCAAACGGGGAACAAGCTCGCGCATAAGGTCACGCAACCTTTGGCAACAGCTTTGGAGAGCAACATGGTATTGCAGATGGGGTCACCGGCTCCTCCGATCAACGTGGACACTTGGCTGCGTGGCGAGCCCCTGACGAACTTCCAACCAGGCAAAGTGTATATCGTCGAATTTTGGGCAACGTGGTGCGAACTATGCATGGCGGAGATGCTCGATCTGATGCGGATCCAGGAAAAATACAAGGACGGCGGACTTGAGGTCGTCGGCGTCGCGGCTAATGAAGACGCTCCAACGACCGTTGAGGCTCGCACCAAGTTGGACGCGTGGTTGACCGAAAAGTGCTCGCATCTGAGCTATCGGATCGCGTTCGACCACACAGGTGAAATGAACAAGCTTTGGATGAAACCCAGCTTTTCTGTTGGGATTCCGACCTCGTTCGTGGTCGACCGAGACGGCCACATCGCCCTTATCGGTCATCCCAGCCAACTCGATGAGGTTTTGCCGAAAGTGCTCAACGGCAGCTGGCGCATCAGCGATAAAGCTAAAGCCGCCGATACGGAGCGGATCGCCACAAGCGAACTCATGGCGCGCGAACGAGCGTTGAAGCAGCCGATCGATGACAGATTCTGGGCCGCGGTGAAGTTAGAAGATTGGAAGACGGCGCTCTGGGCGATCGAAGAGGGCATCGCCTTGATGCCCGACGACATCAATTTCCGCCTGGCTCATGCGCATCTGTTGCTTCACAAAATTCAAGACATGTGGACCGGCTTGCCCGCGATGCGCCAATTGGTTCGCGACGCGATCGACAAAAACTCCGAGGACTGGATGGTTTCGGCGCTAGACCAACTTTTCCATCCGGCGAATGACCATTCGCGCCTTCCCCCTGCTGAGCGCTTCGCGATCGGCAAGGAGCTGTCCGAACACATCCTGGCGCTGAATCCCCCGCAAGGCGACAGCCCTAAGTTCCGGTCCTATCCCGCCGTCGCCCGGTACTATCACGAGAACGGCAACAATGATCGCGCGATCGAGTTGGTCGAACTGGCACTGAGGTCGCTGGACGGTCCGGAGCCTATCCCGGCCGAATTGAAAGAGCAGCATCTGCCGGATTTGCTGCAGACCCTCGCCAAGTACAGGGGTGCGAAGGCTTGTTGCGGCGCTCTCTTTGCGGCTCCGCAAAACAATTTCCCGAAGGTGCCAAAGCACGGTCGGCCGAGGAGAAAACATAGAAAGGGATGATTGGTTGAAAATATCTTACTGGCCAATTCGTCCATTTCCCTGGCGTGGCCGCAGCAAGGAGGGTCCATGCAGCACTTGGTCGATCGTTTGCAGCAGGATCGAGGCTCGAATGTTCATGACCTTCGGCCGCATTGCGGCGGAAGTGGTGTTCGACGCGAATTCGCGTGGAGGACTTCGCAGTCGAGGAGGTGTTTAAGGTCGGCCACGGGGACATCAATTGCGTGGAATCGGCCGCCCCGAGCCGGGCGTCGGCTGCGCAAGTGTGCCCGAAGTAGGCGTCCCCGAAAACAGACATCGTGCTTCGAGGAAGAGGACTGAAATTGAGGAGAAGGCGAAATGTCTGATACCGCGATCAGCCCTGCCGAGGACGAGGCGGCGCTTGCCACGCCTTTTGTCAGATGCCTCGTGCGGCTGATCCGTGCTCAAGACTCCTACGGCTCGTGCGAAGGCAAATCGGACACCACGCTGCTGGCGGACTTCATCGTCACCAGGAAACAGCGCCCTGCGATGTCTGTCATCGACGATCCCGATCCTGACGTGCTGTGGAGGCTCGACATGTTCTAAACCGCCGTCGGGCTCGCGACCCGAGGAGCGCTCAGGCCTGATCATCGGCAATGATGGAGATGAAATTCACGAGGACTTGGGGCCGCATGCTTTCCACGGCCGGGCAGTTGGTCGTTCTGGCAAGACGTTCATCGGTTCGGCTTCGAGACGCTCCGGAAACTCGCTGAGGCCGGTGCGAAACTGATCGACGATGCGATCGCAGCCACTGAAGCCGGTCCCGGTGTGGCGCCGGCGTGATGAAACCGATTTCGAGGAAGGGTTTATGTCAAAGCTAGATGAAACGGGGAAGAAAGTCCGAAAGCTTCAGCTGCGCGCAGCAGTCGCCAAGATGAAATTGCGCGACCTTGCAGAGGATCTCCCGGGAAAATGGACGGAGATAGAGGACGTTGCCAAGGAAACGTCCGCCGTTTTTGCCGAGTTGGATGGTGCCAAGAGAGAGCTCGCTGCAATGAAGAAGTTAGGATGAGGAGCACATTCACCACCCGCGACGGCTCCGGATGGATGCCGGAATATCTCACCGCTATGGACGGCACGACCTGCATCGGCTGCGGCCGCTGTTTCAAAGTCTGCTCGCGCGAGGTCATGCATCTTTACGGCGTCGATGACGCGGGTGAAATCCTCGGCGCCTGCGACGACGAGGATGACGATTTCGATGGCGAGCTCAATCGCATGATCATGGTCGTCGATCATGCCGGCCGCTGCATTGGCTGCGGAGCCTGCGCCCGCGTCTGCCCGAAGAACTGCCAGACCCATGTTGCGGCCGACCAGGTCGCCGAATGATCTGACAAGACAAACCAGGAGAGCGGCGTTGCCCTTTAGAATTTTTTGTCACGTCCTGGGGCTGGTCCTGTGCAGCACCGCACTGACTGTCTACTTCGCTTCTCATTCCATCGGCGCAGTAGTCGTCACGACGCTGACTTCTTCGCTGCTCCTTCAGCTGGCGTATTTCGCAAGCGTGCTCTTTCTGATCTGGCGGTCTAGCTGCGCTGGCAGAGCTGGCCAAAGGGCTGAGCATTTGGACAGTTGCAAGGACCTTGGATCCCAGCAGCCAGACCATGATGAGGTGACGAGTGAATCTGCAGATTTGCTCCAAAGTCAAATACTAGCCATATCGCTGCTGCTCCCTTGAGGCGCGGCCGTGACAAGATCAGAGCTCGAATTCCCGCCACTTTCGAAACCAAGGGCATTGGGCTGATCGTTCAAGAACAGGTATGCTTGACTTGGACGGAGGTGACCGCATCCCGGGACGTCTAATGGCGCGAGATGCAGCTCTTGGGTTCCGCAGGCATAATAGCCGTCGCAGCAGGCCGGCATGCGGGCTGCTTCGTCTCGATGACAACCGAGGCGCTGGAAATAATGATGGGGCCCTGCTGCAACGTCCGACAACGCAGCTGGCTTCAAATTAAAAAAGCCATGCAATGACCGGTGCATAGCTGGTCAGCTTCGATCACCTGTTGCTGGAGAAAACATGCTGAAAAAGTTCGAACGCTATCCGCTCACCTTTGGACCCACGGCCATCGAGAAGCTCGACCGCCTCGGCAAGCATTTGGGGGGCAAGGTGGAAAAAATCTACGCCAAACGCGAGGACTGCAACTCCGGTCTCGCGTTCGGCGGAAACAAGCTGCGCAAGCTCGAATACATCATCCCCGACGCGATCGCGTCAGATGCCGATACGCTCGTCACCATCGGGGGTGTCCAGTCCAACCATACGCGCATGGTCGCCGCGGCCGCCGCCAAGATCGGCATGAAATGTCTCCTGGTTCAGGAGAGCTGGTACCACACGAGGATGCCATTTACGACCGGGTCGGCAATATTCTCCTGAGCCGCATTATGGGAGCAGAGGTGCGGCTGGTCGACGAGGGCTTCGACATCGGCATCAGCCGCAGTTGGGAAAAAGCGCTCTATGAGGTCAAGGCGAGGGGTGGCAGACCCTATTGCGATACCAGCCGGGCATCTGTTCACCCGAATGGCGGCCTGGGCTATGTGGGGTTGGCGGAGGAGGTGCGCGCCGAGGAGAAACAGCTTGGGTTTGCCTTCGACTACATTGTCGTTTGCACGGTCACCGGTTCAACGCCTGCTGGGATGCTCGTCGGATTCGCCGAGGACGGTCGACAGCGCAACGTGATCGGTATCGATGCCTCTGCCACCCCCGCAAAGACCAAGGCGCAGGTGCTAAGCATTGCCCAACATACAGCGATGCTCGTCGAGCTCGAAACGGAACTCGTCGAGGATGACGTGGTGTTGCTCGAGGAGTACGCGCACCCGAGTTATGGGATTCCGTCGGAGGGAACGAAGGAGCGATCCGCCTGTGGTCGCGTCTCGAGGGTATGATTACCGATCCCGTCTACGAGGGCAAATCGATCCTCGTCCAGAAAGGCTTCTTTCCAGAGGGATCGAGAGTCCTCTACGCGCATCTCGGCGGCGCGCCGGCGATCAACGGTTACAGCTACACCTTCCGCAATGGCTGACGCTCGACAGATTGAGATTGCGCTGTCCTGCCGTGCCGGCGACGCGCTCAAAGTTCGTTTGAGAGTCCGCTCGGCAAAAAGAGGAAGCTGGCCGTTGACTGCTGCCAAGGCGAAGATTGGGCCGAGTTCATTCGCATTACGCGCGGCAGTCGGCCTCGACCATTTCCGAAACGAGCTCATCGAAAGTGGTCTTCGGCTTCCAATCGAGCTTGGTGGCCGCCTTCGAGGCATCGCCGATTAGCAGGTCAACCTCGGTCGGGCGGAAATAACGCTTGTCTATCCGGATCAGCGCCTGGTACTCCTCCGTTCTCGGCCCACCTCGTCGACGCCTTCGCCTTCCCAGACGATCTCCTTGCCGAACCGCCTGAAGGCAGCCTCGACAAAGCTGCGGACCGAATGCGTCTCGCCGGTCGCGAGCACAAAATCGTCAGGCTCATGGTGCTGCAGGATCCGCCACATGCCCTCGACATAGTCGCGCGCCGAGCCCCAGTCGCGCTTTGCCTCCAGGTTGCCGAGATAGAGGCAGTCCTGCTTCCCGGCTATAATCGCAGCTACCGCACGCGTCACCTTGCGTGTGATGAAAGTTTCGCCGCGCGTCGGCCCTTCGTGATTGAACAGAATCCCGTTGCTTGCATCGAGCCCGTATGCCTCGCGGTAGTTCACGGTGATCCAGTAGGCGTAGAGCTTCGCCACCGCGTAGGGCGAGCGTGGATAAACGGAGTAGTCTCCTCCTGTGGGACGCCCTGGACCGAACCGAAGAGTTCGGACGTGGAGGCTTGGTAAAAACCGCGTTTTTTCCTCGAGGCGGAGAATGCGGATTGCTTCCAGCAGCCGCAGCGTGCCGAGCGCATCGGCATTGGCCGTATATTCGGGGTCTCGAAAGAGACTTGCACGTGGCTTTGCGCAGCGAGATTGTAGATTTCGTCGGCCTGCGTGTCCTGCAGGAGACGGATCAGGTTTGTCGCATCCGTCATGTCCCCGTAGTGCAGGACCATGTCGGGACGGTCCTCATGCGAGTCTTGATAGAGGTGGTCGACACGCTGTGTATTCCCGATCAGCGAGGCCCGCCGCTTCAGGCCATGCACCATGTAGCCCTTCGAAAGCAGCAATTCGGCAAGCAACGCGCCGCCCTGGCCTGTATTAAATGCCGTACGCCGGGGTGAACTCATTGCTGATATTTCCATGGATGAAGCGTTTTTGACAGGAGTTGTCAGTCGCACGTGCAAATGACTCCTGTGTGCTACAAGCGGGATGCAATCTGAGCGGATTCCATCGAGTGTGGCGTGCCGTTGGCATCAGATCTAGAAGGACGTCGCCTTCATCTTCCGTAGGACTTGGAGCGCTCCTGTGGACGTCGCCTCCCGAGCGGCGTTTTTCATGTCCTGCGTTGTTCTATCGGCATGCAGAGCAAAATGACGGCCGTGAGGTTTCGAAGTGCATCTGTGCAGCAGATGAGCTGCCGCACAAGCCCGACCTCCATTGTGTGGCGGATCCGGGCCGACAGCCATTATTGCAGTCCGCCGGTCATCGACTGGTGCCGCGCCAACGATATCGACTTCATCCTCGGCCTGGCGCCCACCGTGACCTTGCGCAAGCATGTCGCGGAGCTGGAAGTCAGCACGCTGGCGCGTTTTGAAGCGCCGGCGAAGACGGACAAGGTCCGCAGGTTCAAGGAATTCTTTGACGGCGCCGGCAGCTGGAGCCGTGTCGAGCGCATCATCGCCCGGATCGAGGTCGGCGCCCAAGGTGCCGACGCCCGCTTCATCGTCACCAACCTTGCCGGTGTCAAGGCCAAGGCGCTCTACGAGGATGTCTACTGCCGGCGCGGCGCTGCCGAGAACCACATCAAGTTTTGGAAGACGCATCTCGCCGCCGACCGCACCTCCTGCACAAGAGCGACGGCCAACCAGTTCCGGTTGTCCTGCATGCCGGCGCCTACTGGCTTATATGAGGAAGGGTCAAGGCGGAACGGGTGTGTCAGGGCAACATTTTTTCACTTCCTCGGTTCGGTTGTGCCGATCCATGGTCTGAGCCCGATTGCGTGACGCGGCTCGTTTATCCGAGCCAGATCCAACTTATATACGGTCGCTGTTCGAGACAGCGGCACCAACATCCCGCTCGCGGCGGACAAGGGCTCAGGAGGACGAGACCATCCTAATGTACGGGCCTGTTGAGGCCATACCAGTAGTCGATTCGTCCCACCTGGAACCGCCAAGACTTCTGATCGGGTCCTGGAAGATTGCAGAAATTCAGTTCGGCTAACGCGTCAGGCGGTCTTCATGGCCGCACCCTCGATGACGACGCCGGCATTGAGGTATTTCCACAGCGCGACGAGCAACTTGCGGGTGAGCGCGACGATCGTCGTCTTCTTGAGACGGCCGCCGTTGCGTTTTACCCGATCCTCGAACCACAAGGTGAGCGCCGATCGCGGTTGATGGCGCCGCCACAGCCAGGCGAGCTGGATCAGCGTCGTTCGCAGCCTTGGATTGCCCGATTTCGATACCCCTTAGTCATGATCGACCGCGCCGCTCTGCCAGGGTGTCGGCGCGAGGCCCGCATAGGCGGCAACCTGTCGTCGGTTGTCGAAGTGACGCGACAGCCAACAGGATGGCGAACTCCGGCCCGATGCCTTTTAGATTGAGCAGCATCGCCGGTGCCGGCGAGACGACCTACGCGGCAGCGAGCATGGCATCGCGCGCAGCCTCAACCGCCTTGATCTGTTCCAGCAGCAATTCGAGCCGATCAAGTTTCCGGCTGATCTGCATCTTCAGATGTGCAGGCAGCGGTCGGCCGTCGCCGGTCTTAAGCGCTTCCAGTCGCTTGCGCCGGTCGCGATGCATTGGCTCGTAGCCGGACACGCCTGGGCGAACAGCAGGCCTTTGATCCGGTTAACGTGGTGCACGCGCTCGTTCGTCAAGGCCTTGCGCTCACGCGTGATGCGGCGACGGTCCTCCCCTTCGGGCGTCGGCACCCGGAGCATCGCACACACCCGTGGGTCGCCTCGCTTGTAGGCCAGCAACGCCCGGACCAGCGCCTCACCGTCGATCTTGTCGGTCTTTGCGCGGCGGCGCCGGCGCGAAGTCGCAATCGACGCCGGATCGACGACGTGACTTTCGATCCCTTCGGCCTCCAAAACGCGATGGATCCAGAAGCCATCCCGGCCTCCTGGATCACGATGATCGGAAAGCACTGCCCGGTCCGCGCCTCTGCCTTCTTCTTGAGCTCGGCAAAGCGCGCCAGCAGTCCGGCGACGTGGTCGGCCACCACCGAATGCTTCGACATCTTCTCGCCGCCACCCGGCGACAGCGAGGTGATCAACCATTTCGAGCGGCTCAGTTCCAATGAGACGAAGATTGCGCCAAGATCGGTACGGATAGGGTCAGCACTTCGGATTGGTGAGCTGCAACGGGCATGCTTGCCTCCAGCGTAAGGTGTTGATTCAGCAACCTCACTTTGCCACAGCGCAGGTCGCTATCCAGCCTGCTCATAGGATCTTACGTGGGGCCTGCGCGCCGCGATGCCGAAACGCTCGAGCTTCGCAGTCGCCCAATTCGACACGCTGCGACTGCGCCTCATCAAGATCGCCGCGCGCGTGGTCGAGATGAAAACCCAAATTCGCCTGCACCTGCCGACATCCTGTCCCAACCAGCGCATCCTGCGCATCGTCCTCGACCGCATTCCGCGGCTCGTGACGTAGCCGACGGGCGCCAACGCCCCGAAACGAACCCGCCGACCGCAACCAGCAAACCCCCCCGCTTTCCATCACGACGGATCACCGCCGGCGCCCAACCAGCTTGTCAAAAAGAACCGAAACGGCGACCAGATCACCACCTCAGGCTGCCAAACGTTCAGCGCCGTGCATAAACCCGGCTAGTAGGATACGACCGTTCCTAGGCCGTGCTGCTCTGCGATGTCGAGTATAGCAGAACCTATAGCGACATCATGGATCGCGAGGCCAAGATTGAACACTGCAATGCGATCAGCGATGCGAACTCTGCCGGCGATCCGTCCTGCGATGATGTCGCTTACAGATCCACGAACTCGCGAAATATCATTATACGGAGATCCTGTAGCGATAATATAATTCTTGAATTGCCCAACGTCGTCAGCCAACAACAGATCAGAAGCCGTTGTTATATCCTGCGACCATCCTAGGACATGGACGGGCATAGCCAAGCTGCCCTTTTTTACCCATCCGAACTGAAATGCAACGTCTTCCAATCGACTTGTTGCAGTCACGACAACGTCAGCGACGCGGATCGCGGCCTCTGCCTCCTTCACGTGAATTATTGTTGCTTTAGAATAGGTTTGTTCAGTCAACCGGGTTACAGCATTCTCATTGATATCCACGATATGAAATTCGGCAGTAGGGTGAATCAACGACAACATCTCCACGTGGTAAAGGCCCTGAAGACCAGCGCCAATTATAGCTATTCTGTTCACGTGAGGCGGCGACAAATACTTGCTTGTAATGGCCGACGCTGCTGCTGTGCGAATCGCTGTCAGGTAAGCAGCATCCATCACACAGACTGGCAGGCCGGTGTCCGGATCATTTAACACCAAAAGACCTGTGATGTTCGGCAGGCCAACTTTAGGATTGCTGGAGTAACAGGCAATCCATTTAAGGCCGGCTCGGCGTTGCCTGGGAAGCCAGCCAGCCATCGCATGGATGTGTGAGTCGCGCCCCGGGTGGATTCCGATCTTGGGCGGGTTCTCGAATGCGCCGTCGCCATGGTCACGAAGCGTCCCTTCGACGATGTCTAATGCTGAAGTGAATGGCAAATTCGTCTGTGCCACATCATTTCGACTCAACCATCGTATAGGCGTCGTCATATAACCTCCTCTCTTACCGTTGAGACCGGCACTGGAAGAACAGTCCGGCGCTTGGTTCGGAATGTCGATAGCTGGAATAAGGCTACGCGTATCTCTTCGGCGAATTGGCGTGTGCTGCTGCAGGGCTAAGTGACCTTTAGCGGAGAGTAGATTTGCGTCTTTTGAAGTCTTTCCTTTATGTCAGATAACAAGACTGGCAGCTTCGGAGCCAATGCGATATTGTTTTTTTCGATGTACCGGAGAAATTCTTTGTCGTACATTGTCACATAATTGAGCTTGCTGCTTGCTGCTTCCGACAGCACCGGGATTGACGACAGATCCAGTATGACGCGCGGCTCTAGCCGCAGAAGGGCGTCCTGAAGAGTGGCCTCGTATTCATCGTTGACATCGGCAGTTCCGATAACAACGATGGATCGTGGTTCGCGTGCGTAGCCTATCTCTGCCGGGCGCATGAGCGCGAGTTCCATGTCGATCGAACGGCGGAGGCGTCTGCGAAGGTTCTTAGGGTTCCGCGTTACGACCACCGTGGAGCGGAATTGCTTTCCGACACCACTCCTGATCAGCCCGCGGCCCAACATACCCGCCCCGATGATGTAAAGGCGGTCGGGTAGCTCTTCATTCGCAAATCGATCAGCTACGATGTCTCGAACGATCTGATCGTAGTCGAACGTCGCGACGAACCGCTGCCGTTCGCGCGCCGCGCGACCCATAGCAATTGCCGACCGTGCGATCTGGAAAATCGGAAAGTTTGGGTCAACAGGTTCGATAGCCTTCTCGAGTTGATCGCTGATGTAACTCTCGCCGAGGATTTGGGAATGAGCGGCCGATGCAATCTCGGCGAGACGTTGAGCTATCGCGGGCGCGCCTTCAATACGTCCGTGTGCGAGGTTAGAAAATATGGCGCTGGTTACGTTTTTTAGAGCGGGCTCTTCACCATAGATCTCGATTCGAGCACAGGTAGCGACCAGCAGAACGCCCTTTCTTTTCAGGTCGGTCGCGAGTGGTTTAACCTTCGAAGAGCGCTGCGCTATTGCAACGGGCTCGACCATCCGATGATCACTATAAAGGCCAAGGAGCTCGTTCATCTTTCTCTCCTGATGTTGACGGGACGGAAGATCAGGCAGCAGACGCCAAATTTCCGAACCTTCTTTGCCCTGCGATGAAGGACGGTGTCCCGCGCCTTCGAGTTGGGGATCGGGCGGGGGCTTCGGGGTCGCAGCTGAGGGTCGTCCGCCCGAGGAGGTGCTGATTGGCCGATACCTCCTTCCCACAGAGTGCGGCCCTGACGTGTTTCTTTCCTTTGGGCGCGTGAATAGATGTCACCCCCGCTGGCTACTCCTGCCCAGCAACGGAGTTCCAAAAACCGTGCCAACTGAGCAGAAACAGCTCAAAAGCCAGTTTTCTGCATCAGACGACAAATTAGACAGGCGTGCAGCAGGGCCCGGACCGAACACCACTGCGTCATAAACTCGACTAAACCGACACTTTGTCGGTTTGGCCGCTTCTTCTCAGGATTGAGGGTGCGTATTTCAGGCGATCGGGAGCACGGATTTCACCGCATCGTGAGACAGATTTCACGGGGTCATGAGCAACGATTCCAGACAATCGTGAGCAGCGAGTTCAGGTGATCGTGAGCACCTTTCGGAGGTGCGGGATGCTTAGGCCGACAACCCCAACCGATCTACAGGATGCCTCGTTCAAAACGAGGAAGCCTGATGCCAACCGAGAGATTGTCGATGCGCCGGATCAGAGAAATTTTACGTCTATGGCACGTCCAGGGCCTGACCGAACGCGTCATCGCGCGCACGCTTGGGGTGAACAATGGCGCGTGCATGGTTATCTGCAGCGCGCCCGTCTTGCCGGGCTGAGCTGGCCTCTGCCTGAAGGGATGGATGACGAAGGCCTCGAGCTTCTGCTCTTCCGGGCGCTGAAGGCGGCGTCGCAAAGTCCCCGGCGCCGGTGCCCAATTGGAGCTATGTCGAGAAGGAGTCGGTCAAAATCGCTGAACAGCAGGCATCGGCGATGATCTTGAAGACGCGCTCTCTTCTGGTCCGGCAACAAACGCAGGCGATCAATGCGCGGCGTGCCCATCTGTCGGAACGGGGATCGTCACCGGTGTCGGCATCGCCAAAGTTGCGGCGCTGGTCGAAATGTGCGTGACGAAACTGACGAACGGCTACCCCGCGCCGCGCAATTCGCCTTGACGCAACTCGGTCCGCTGAACTCCGTTGAACAGTTGGCCGTGCAGGCCGTCCATCGGATTCGCCGTCGCTTGGTATCGGATCGGGTCAAACTGGTGAACCGAAAGAATGGGAGGATCGTCTGGTCGATGCTCTCGGGTAATGCTGCCTATCACCGGACCTGTCGGTGAAAACACCCTGACAGTCCCTGGAGAGCGAGAAGGAGGTCCTACCTCGGCAATTGCAGCAAAATGGCAGGAGATGGCGAAACGGGCATCCCGTCGCTTCCAGAACCTGGTGTGTGAACCGGCACGGCTTCGGCCGATGTCTGGGGGCCGTTAAGGTGGAAGCGGGCGAAAACCTATCGAGGCTCGCGGCGCTGAGCATCGATCCGCATGAAGAAGCCGGATATACGTCAGCAGTTGTGACCGTCAACCGGATTCAGCCAACCTGTTGCAGTCGGGCGGGGTCCATATACGTTCAACATGTGTCGCGGTTCAAAGCGCTATGGGCCAAGTTCCTCATGGGAGCGCCACGACGACAGGGGCGATCCGTCGAGCAACATAAAATAGTCAAGAGGGCCTGAAGGCGCTGGCGAAGCACACGGAGGCAGGTAGACGCCCGATCGATATGCGAAGTATCCGCCGGTTCGTCCATCGAGGTTGTTCTGTTGCTTTTGCCTTGCTCAACATCATGTCGCGATGAGTCTTCGGCTCCGCACCGGGAACAATGGAGCGCTGCGAACTGTCAACATTCAGGAAACCTCCAGCAACAACGGTCTGTGGCTGAATCTGCGAGTGGAGAAAAGAACTTCCTTATATCACCTGCGCAATAGGCAGTGACGCGGACTGATAATTAGCGATCGTTTCGGAGACCGGCAGCATGGTGAACCCCGCCAGGGGCTCCATAATACCGGTCTTTGGATTAGCCCGAGGGCTGTGACGCGGTGACTGACAAGGACCTCCCCGCTGCGACGGATGTGACACTTCACTGTCGCGGAGGTCGGGTCAGTCGCCGAGACATCCAACTTCAGGTCCACCAGAGAACAAGATCCGGCCGTGCAAACCCAAAAAAGCTGTTCAGCACCAGGCGACGCTTTCCGTCGCCTGGTTGACCGGTGACGCCATGAACGAAACCGCCGTCAATTAGGGCGATATCCCCGGCCTTGAGCTGGAAGTCGCGACAAGGAACGGCCTCGAGATACGCTGCCGAATAGGGATAGCCAGTGGTCTCCACACCCTGCGACTTTCGGTCCGCGACTGTAGGCTTATGGCTCCAGAGCCGCAGATTGCCACCTTCCTCGGCCATGCTCGGATAGAAATTGAGTGCGGCGACGGTGTTGTTGGCCACCGCAGAAAGCTCGTAATCGTTCCCAGCACATGCCACTTGAGCGACATCGTCGTGGGGCTCCAAGGAAAACGTACCACTGCCAGTCCAACTGAGAGCGCGACAAATATTAGCCCGACCGTGTTCCGAACGGGCCAGCCGCAACTCAATGCCCTGGTCGTGCAGCTCGCGCTTCAACGCGTTGAACAATCCGCGGACTGGATCAACCAAATTGCTAAAAAGGGCATCGACGAACGGTCGCGCAGTTTCCGCCTCTGCGAAATATGTGACTGCATCCTTCCTATAGTGTGACGCTCCGACATATTGTCCGGGGACGCCATCTCTACGCTCTTTGAGACCTGGACTGCCAACAAAGTTCGCGGTGATCTCCTCGGCTATTTCGGCACTGAAAGCTTGCTTGACGTGCAGAGCGGTGATCTCACCTTTCAGGACTGAGACGATTTCCGCAGTGCTGATTGAGCCGGTTCGTTCTCTGATCGTAGGAGGCGAGATAGCAGGTGCCTGAGATGCTTGGTTAGTGCGCATTGGCTTGCTCCTTTAGTGCGTGATCTAGGATGGCGATGCCGTGTTCGAGATCGTCATCGGTGATTGTTATTGGTGGGAGGACTTTGATAACGTCGCGATTGGGCCCTGAAGATTCGATCAGCAGGCCATTTTCGAAGGCCACATCGTGCACACGGCCGACAACAGCCTGTGATCGACACTTGAGACCGGCCATCAGACCGCGGCCGCGCTTTTGTTCGATGCAATTTGGAAATTTCGCAACGAGGTGATCGAGGTGTCTTTGCAGTTTGGCGGCGGTCCGCTCGACGCCAGCTGTAAACTGCCCGTCGGACCACATTTTGCACATGGCCCGTGCAGTCACAAAGGCGAGGTTGTTGCCTCTGAAAGTCCCGCTATGTTCTCCCGGTTTCCATATGTCTATTTCGGGGCGAATGAGAACAATCGAGAAGGGACTACCTGAACCGCTTAGGGACTTTGACAGGCACACGATGTCGGGCTCCAATTTCGCGAACTCGAACGAGAAAAAATCGCCCGTTCGACCCGAACCTGCCTGAATGTCATCAACGATCAAAAGAACGTCGTGCTTACGGCAAATGCGCTGAATTTCTATGAGCCAAGCAGCAGATGCAGTGTTCAAGCCGCCTTCTGCCTGAATGGTCTCCAGAATGATGGCGGCCGGCTTTTCTATGCCGCTCCCTGGGTCGCCCAAAACGAAGTCGATGTAGCTTGCTGAATCGAAAGCTTTGTTTGGATATCCGTCGTAAGGGACACGGATCACATCGTGGCGAGCAACGCCGCCCAGTTCCCTGGTTGACGCCGACCCCGACATTGCGAGAGAGCCGAGCGACATCCCATGAAACGCGTTTGTGAAGGCCATTACGCTCGAGCGGCCGGTATATTTTCGCGCGAGGGCCAGCGCCGCCTCGTTTGCGTTTGTGCCGGTCGGCCCAGGAAATTGTATTTTGTAGGAAAGGCCTCTAGGCTTCAGGATCGAATCCACAAACACTTCAATGAATTCACGCTTTGCCACCGTATACATATCGAGCGATAGAAGAATGTTCTCGCCAACCAGGTATTCGATTGCTGGTGCAATAATATCTGGGTTGTTGTGTCCGTAGTTGAGCGCGCCGGATCCTACAAGGAAATCGATAAAAGGCTTACCGGCCTCGTCCCAGACTGTCGCCCCAAGGGCCTTCGTAAAGACCGTGGGAAAAGACAGCCCATAGCGACGAACATTAGATTCATAATCTGTAAAAATGCCGGTATTCATTTTAGGGTCCCTCCGCAGGTAGCGTTCAACGAGAGAACGCTTGAATGCGTTTAGTTGGTTGGCGGTTGTTCTTTGGTTTCAAAAGAAGGCCAGAACAGTCCGGACGGTGGTTTTGCAAAGAATCTGCTGGCCATGCCGACATGCTCGCTAAAGTTTCCGCCATACAATGGAGGCCCGACTTGCGCGGCAGCTCATCTGCTACGCAGATGCATTTGGAATCCTCCACGGCCGTCGCGTTGCTCTGCATTCCGATACCTCTCGTTTTATCCGTTGATACGAGCTTCGTTTAGAGTGCTGGTCGTCTCTCCTTGATGTTTGGCGCTGGCTCCGGTCATGACGCCGTTCACACCCTCATTGTGAGGGACGACCGCCGCCACCAAAACGCCTCGGTCGCCGGCGCGAGGGCCCGTTACCTCATGGAATCATCAGAACAATGCTTCTTGAACCGAGCAATGATTAGCTTCGCAACCTGGTCCGAGCGGTCCACCCCAGAAACCACTTTCGCGTCGTATAGACCCCCGGGGAAATCAAGATCGAATTCAATCACGTAGGGATAAGCCATATCTATGGCACCGAAGTTGATCCCATGTGCCATCAGCTTTCGGCCAATCAACTCAGCAAGCTCTATCTCATTGGAATTCAGATCGACTGGAATTGCCGTCCCTCCTTGTGTCATATTTGATCGGTGATCATCTGCTGCGCCTTGCCGACCATGCCAAGCAACGACTTTCCCACAAGTAAAGATGATGCGCTTTTCGCCTTGGGCGACCTCCGGGATAAACTTCTGAAGAATTGCATACTGAGCTTTGAAGCCACCTAGCGCGCCATAATCCATCGTGCTTTGCGCGACAGTGTTTCCGGTAAGGCATTGGAGAATTGCTCGAACGTTTGGTCCGTGTTGAGGAAGTAAGAAGACGTTTTCTCCGCATCCGGAATTTGGCGGTTTGGCCACCCACCATTGATCTCGGGCCTGCTGATAGCGCTCCCAGAGCGACGTAAAATCATTCGATACATATGAAAATGCTCGGTTCTCTTTTGGGACGAGATAGCCCATTGCATGTTTGCTGTTTAGAAACATCAGCCCTTCAATACTGTTAACGAAGGGCGTCTGTTGGGAAGCTAACCACAGCATTCGCCAAACATCTCGGTACACGCAAGCTTGGGGCGAACCTAGGACCCAGATCAGCTGGCATTCGTCAAGAAAATATGTCTCTCGAGTCCCAGGTGCCATGGCGCCAGGAGAGTACGGCTCGGCATTCTCTGGCAGGAGCACTCCTCGTGTGAAATAGCGGTAGTCGTCTGCCGCAATAGCATTGATCTCCCCGAGAATTACTCGCCAGCCGAAGCGACGGAACGCGCAGGTGAGAAGTGCATCATTGTCACCTAAGCAATCGAGACTGTTGACAAGTATGAGCAATTTCATTACGTCCTCCTAAATAGATAGCCAAAAGGCGATTAGCTGCACGTCAGCGCTTCGATCACGTCGAGAGAGTTACGTCGACATCAGCGCCTATTCGCGACGATCTGCCCGTCGCTGTGAGATTCGGATCCAATGACAGCATCACCCAGTCTTGCAGCATCCTAAGAGCAACCGCCGTGCCAGCCTTGTCCGTGGTCTGTAAGCTACTGATTGCACTTTCGAAAAGGCGGTATCCGGCGACTCACGTGATGTGTATTGAACCTGACAACATAGCTGGCGTTGTCGGAAGAGGGACAACGACTGCAAGCGAAAGTCGCTTGCGTAAGCGCCCACCCTGCCGACACCGGCCAAGCCTCGGTCGCCTCAACTTCAACAGCTGCCGCGACAGATATTGCCCCCAGCTGCCAATCGCTGACCGCGCAATGGCTGGAGGATCGCCCAAGTGCTTAGGATCGGCGGTGGTGCGAAGCGTCTCGGCGGTGGCGCGAAGCGTCTCGGCGATGTTGCGGAAGAGCAGGCCGGAGACGAGCGCCTTGATCTGATAGGTGCTGGCGGCAAAGTCGCCTGGCAGCGTGAAGACGATGTCAAAGTACTGTGTGTTGAGAGGCTCGGCGCGACGCTGCACGGTCGAAAGCGACGCGCCGTGCTGCAGGCGATAGGCATCGCCATTGCCGCGGATGATGTGTAAGCGTCACGAGCACCGCACGACTGTCCTTGCTTGACAGAGGCAGGATTCAGATGCGGGCCGCTTTGACCCGCTTGGGCATG
>NZ_JAMYME010000021.1:0-104510 GCF_040318345.1 Mesorhizobium sp. M1169
CCCGGGCCCCCCGCTTGCCCGGCCCGGGCTCGACCGTGCGCGCCCCCGTTTGCCATACCCCCCCCGGCGCCAGGGGCGCAAACCCGCCGCGGGCCGCCGCCCGCGCCGGCGCCAAGGTGCGCATGGTCGGCGCGGTCGGCAAGGACAGCTTCGCCAGCGACGCTCTGGCGCTGCTGCGCGACGGCAAGATCGACCTGTCCGGCGTCGGCGAGACCTTTGCCTCGACCGGTACCGCGTTGATCATGGTCGGCGCCGACGGCGAGAACGTGATCGCCGTTGTGCCGGGCGCCAATGATTCGGTCGTGCCGGGTGACCTTTCCAAGGCTTTCGTAAAAAACGGCGACGTCGTGCTGCTGCAACTGGAGATCCCGCTGCAGACCGTCGAGGCAGCACTCGACGCGGCAAGCACGGCCGCCGCGATCACCGTGCTCAACACCGCACCTTTCCATGGCGACGCGGCCGGCTTCCTCGGCAAGGCCGACTATCTCGTCGCCAACGAAACCGAGTTCGACCTCTATGGCGAGGCGCTGTCGTTGAATGGCCGCGACCGCCCGGCACGGATGCGCGACTATGCCGCGAGAACCGGCCGCACCATCGTCGTCACGCTTGGCTCGGACGGCGTTCTGGCGGCAACGCCGGACGATCTCCTGATGGTTCCGGCGCTGAAGATCACCCCGCTCGACACGGTCGGTGCCGGCGACACGTTCTGCGGCTATTTTGCAGCCGGGCTGGCAGCCGGCCTGCCGCTCGACCAGGCGCTAGCCCGCGCTGCCGCAGCCGGTTCGCTGGCCTGCCTGAAAGCCGGTGCACAGCCGGCCATCCCGCTGGCCAGGGACGTCGATGCCGCCCTGCAGAAATCTGCAGGCTAAAGCGGGATGACAGCCATGCGCCCGACGACGAAGCACGCGGTGCCGCCCGCCGGCGACATCTGCCGCCTGTCTGCCGTGGCGCTTGCCGGGAAGATCAGGCGCCGGCAGCTTTCGGTGCGCGAAGTGGTCGCGGCATTCCTCGACAGGATCGAGGCGGTGAACCCGCTGGTCAACGCTATCGTTTCATTGCGTGAGCGTGCCGACATCCTGCGCGAGGCCGACAGCGCTGACGCTCATCTGGCGCGAGGTGGAGATACCGGATCGCTGTTCGGCCTGCCGATCGCGATCAAGGATCTTGCGCTGACAAAAGGCCTGAGAACCGCCTTCGGCTCGCCGATCTTCGCCGATTTTGTGCCTGAGGAAGACGACTTCTTCGTCGAGCGCGTCCGCAAGGCCGGCGCGATCATCATCGGCAAGACCAATGTTCCCGAATTCGGGCTCGGCTCCAACACCTACAACACCGTGTTCGGACAGACGCTCAACGCATTTGACCCGGCGCTGACCGCCGGCGGCTCGAGCGGCGGTGCGGCGGTCGCGCTGGCGCTCGACATGGTTCCCGTTGCCGATGGCAGCGATTTTGGCGGTTCCCTGCGCAATCCCGCTGCCTACAACAATGTCTATGGCTTCCGTCCATCGCAGGGATTGGTGCCGGCCGGCCCAGACCTTGATGTGTTTCTTGCGCAAATGGGCGTCGAAGGGCCGATGGGGCGTAACGTGCGTGACATGGCGTTGCTGCTCGACGTTCAGGCCGGCTATCATCCTCGCGCGCCGCTGTCGCATGATAAGCCAGGCTCGTTCCTCGAAGGGCTGGACGCACCGGCGGCCGGCGGGCGCATCGCCTGGCTCGGCGATCTCGACGGCCATCTGCCGGTTGAAGCAGGCATTCTACAGCTTTGCGAGGCAGCACTCGGCCGGTTCGCGGATGTATCCTTCGAGGCCGAGCCGCTGATGCCGAAATTCGACTTCGAAGCGCTGTGGCAAGCCTTTGTAACGCTTCGCCAGGCGAGCAGCGGTTGTGCGCTCAAGGCGCATTACGACGATCCCTCGAAACGCAGCCTGCTGAAGCCGGAGGCCGTGTGGGAGGTGGAACATGCACTGCGCCTCACCGCGCCGCAGATCCACGCCGCCACGGTGAGGCGCTCGTCCTGGCACCGAATGCTGCTATCGCTCTTCGAGCGTTTCGACCTGATTGCGCTGCCAGCCGCACAGGTCTTTCCCTTCGATGTCGTCACCCACTGGCCAAGGCAAGTGGCCGGGCGTGCCATGGACAGCTATCATCGCTGGATGCAGGTTTCAGCGTTCGCCACGCTGGGCGGCTGCCCGGCTATCAATGTGCCGGCGGGCTTCGACGCCAGGGGCAGGCCAATGGGCATGCAATTGATCGGGCGGCCGCGCGGTGACCTCTCCGTGCTGAGGGCGGCTGCCGCCTATGAGACAACGCTGCCATGGCAGGCCGGCGCCTGCTGAAATCAACTCCGCATTGTCGGCGCCTCGCCGGCTTGCACGCAACTCATCGCCATGCATTGATCGCGACAGCGCGCCGCACGAGCGGCATCTGTGGAGGGAAAAAATGTCGTTGGAACTCTACGCCACCTATGTCGTCGCCTGCATCGTCATCATCCTGGTGCCGGGGCCGACGGTGACGCTGATCATTGCCAACAGCATCCGCCACGGCTCGCGCGCAGGGCTCGCCAATGTCGCCGGCACCCAGGCCGGGCTAGCCATCATGATCGCCATCGTCGGCATCGGATTGACTTCGCTGATCGCGGGCATGGGCCACTGGTTCGAGTGGGTCCGGCTGATCGGCGCCGCCTACCTGATCTGGATGGGCGTGCAGATGTTCCGCTCGAAAGGCAAGCTGAACGCCGACGGAACGGCAAAAAGGCCACGTGGCGGCTTCTTCCTGCAGGGCCTGCTGGTGGCGATCAGCAATCCAAAGACGCTAGTGTTCTTCGGCGCCTTCTTTCCGCAGTTCATCGCTCCCGAAGGCAATTACGCACTACAGATCGGCGTCATGGGTCTCACCGCGATGATCTTCGCCGCAGTCTCGGATTCGACCTACGCGCTGGCCGCCGGCCGCGCCGGACGCCTGCTGTCGGCCGGCCGCCTCAAGCTCTTGTCGAGGATCAGCGGCAGCTTCCTGGTCGGCGGCGGCCTGTGGCTGGCCTTTTCCAAGGCGAAGTAACGGCCGCGAGCCCGGCGACGCCAACAGCAACATCCTGGAATAGGAAAGCCGATTGAAAGTCGGCCTTCAGGCCACCACATGGATCAACAGTTGGGGATTCATGTCTATGCCGTGGAGTTACGCGGATTTGAAAAGGAACGCGTTTGGCGTGATCCTGTTCATCGCTTTGTTCGCGGCGATGGTTCCGTCGGCTCTGAACAAATGGGCGAATGACGCAAGTCCGATCCGATCGGTCGACCCGGTCGATGCGACGATCAAAAGTGGACAGGGTAAAGGGCGCAATATCCAATATCTGCTGGTCCTTGAGAACGGTTCGACGGTCCTCGTTTACGACGACCTCCCGCATCTGATCGGCTCGCGCGTAGGCATCGAGCGCGTCACGCGCGACAATGGCTTCGTCTTTTACCGGTTTGCAAATTGAACGACGATCGATCGATAAGCTGTTTTCAAAGGTGACGCGAGTGACATGGCTTTTTCGGGGAATCGCTCTTGAACAAAGCCCCTATGCTACTCAACTCTAAGGTATGGGGCCGGCAAATCTTTCTCTTAGAACCCGCATTCTTTTGCTTCGGGAAGAGTTTCGCGACAGAGTTGTTGGCATCACAATCTTGTGTGCGCTCGCTCTCGCGATCGCTGTGCCGATTGTAACCAGGCAGAACAGTCCGATCACTGGCACACAACTCGTAGGAGGCACCGTCGAAGATGTTGCGACGATGCCTCTAAATCCGAGGGGTTCCGTCGGACATGGACTTTATTATAGATATGAAGTCCGCCTCTATGAGGGCAACGCTCGGATATTTGTCGATGGTGAGGTGGAAACACCCCACATGATTGGATCGGAAGTCTCGATCGAAGAACAACAACGCCAGGACGGTACCACCACCTACCGCCTGCTCAACTACTGAGCAGCCCTAAAGCCGCCCCAGCCGTTCCAGCAACAGCGCGAAAAACGCATCATGGTCGATGTCGCGCATCACCATGGCGTTCTTCGGCCGCTTGGTCACCCCCCACCAGTCGATCACCGTCATGCCCATGGTGAGCTCCGAGGCGGTTTCCACGCTGACATTGCAGTTGCGCCCCTTGAACAGCTTCGGCTTCAGCAGATACGCGATCACGCAAGGATCGTGCAGCGGGCCGCCGTCGGTACCGTATTTCTCCTCGTCGAAACGTTCGAAGAATTCCAGCATGTCCGCGGTGGCCGTGCCGACCCTGGTGCCGAGCTTGCGGAAGGCCTTCGTACGCTTGGCGGTGGTCAGCGCCTTGTGGGTGACGTCGAGCGGCATCATCACGATCGGAATGCCGGATTTGAACACGACATCGGCAGCATGCGGATCGACATAGATGTTGAACTCGGCGGTCGGCGTGACGTTGCCGCCCTCGAAGAAGCCGCCGCCCATCAGCACGATTTCCTTGATGCGCGGCGCGATTTTCGGCTCGCGGATCAGCGCCAGCGCAACGTTGGTGAGCGGCCCGAGCGCGCACAGCGTGATCGTGCCGCTCTCCTCGTTCATCAGCGTCTCAACGATGAAATCAACCGCATACTCGTCCTGCAGTTTCATCTTTGGTTCGGGCAGTTGCGGCCCGTTGAGGCCGGTCTTGCCATGCACTTCCTCGGCGGTGACGAGTTCGCGCGCCAGCGGCCGGATGGCGCCTGCATAGACCTTGACGTCCGGCCGGCCGGCCAGCTCGCAGATCTTGCGGGCGTTTTTTTCGGTAAGTTTCAGCGGCACGTTGCCGGCCACCGCGGTGATGCCGACGATCTCCAGCTCGGCGCTGCCCAGCGCCAGCAATATGGCGACGGCATCGTCCTGGCCGGGGTCAGTGTCGATGATGATCCTGCGGGATTGGGGCATTTCAATTCCTTGTTTTGGCAAGTCTTTTTGGGCGGGACGTGTGACGGCTTGAAGTCTGCCGGGCGGCGGACCATATCAAGACCATCGGGAAAAATGCCATCCGGGTTTTTCCACTTTATGTCGCTCTTGAGAGGACACTGTAACATGAGCCGAATGACGCCTTTTTCCAGCCCGCTTCTCCTCGGTTTCGATTCCATGGAAAAGACGCTGGAGCGGTTGGCAAAGTCCGGTGACAGCTATCCTCCCTACAACATCGAGCGCCTCAGCGGTGCCGACGGCAAAACCGAAAGGCTGCGTATCACGCTCGCCGTCGCCGGTTTCGCGGAAAGCGATCTCGATGTCACAACGGAGGAGAACCAGTTGGTCGTGCGCGGCCGTCAGAACGACGACACCGAGCGCGAATTCCTCCACCGCGGCATCGCCGCGCGCCAGTTTCAGCGCTGTTTCGTGCTGGCCGACGGCATGCGGGTGATTGCGGCGGAATTGAAGAACGGCCTTCTGTCGATCGATCTCGATCGGCCGGAATCCGAACGGCTGGTACGAAAAATAAACATATCGGTGAAAGACTGATTTTTGCCGATAGCTCTCATGCGGGATGGCCTTGAGCGGCATCTCGCGGCAAGGAGGCTTGAAATGACCAGAACTAACGAAAATATCATCATGACCAGCGGCGAATTCGCCCATCTCGGCGAAGGTTCTGTCGCCTATCTCAGGAAAGTGTCGAGCGACGATCTGCGCGGCCGTTTCCCGGGCCTCGGCGAAATCGCGCCCGGGCTGGAACTGTGGGCCCTGTTTGCCGCCAATGGCCAGCCGATCCTGCTTTCGGACGCTCGCGACCGGGCACTGGCTGGCGCGCTGGAAAACGATCTGACCCCGGTCGCTATCCACTAACGTCGTTATCCACTGACAAATACGGCGCAGCGATCTGGTTGGAAACGGACAGGGCCGCTCACGGCGGCCCTTCAACGGATTTAATCAAAACCTCAGGCGGCGTGCGAGGCCTGTGTGTCCGACAGCAGCGCGTGGATGGCTACGGCGTCGCGCGTGCCCCTGATCTTGGCAACCGTGTCGGCGTCGCGCAGCACCCGCGCAATGCGCGACAGCGCCTTGAGGTGGTCGGCGCCGGCGCCTTCGGGAGCCAAAAGCAGAAACACCAGGTCGACCGGCTGATCATCGAGGGCCTCGAAGTCCACCGGTGTCTCCAGCCGGGCAAAAACGCCGGCGATCCGCTTCACCCCGGCCAGCTTGCCGTGCGGAATGGCGATGCCGTTGCCGACGCCGGTGGAGCCGAGCCGCTCGCGCTGCAGGATGGTGTCGAACACCTCTCGCTCCGGAATGCCGGAAATCGCCGCCGCCCTTTCGGACAGCAATTGCAGCAGCTGCTTTTTGGAGTTCGCCTTCAACGCCGGCATGATTGCCGGAACGCTGACGAGATCGCTCAGATCCATGCTTGAAATCCCTTGTTCGCCTGCCGTCGCCAGTCCCCACGCTCGCGTGCGGCTGGTTTTTACCCCTGCGCGACCTTGGCCGTGGACGGGTCGATCCAGCCAATATTCCCGTCCGGCCGGCGATAGACGATGTTGAGATGGTCGTTTCCGGCATTGCGGAAGACCAGGACCGGGCTGTCCTTGGTGTCGAGTTCGATCACCGCTGACGCCACCGACATGGTCCGCAGCGTCATGGTCGATTCGGCGACGATGGCCGGCGCGAAATTCTCCGGTATGTCCTCCTCGTCGTCGGCAAGCGGCGCCATCACCGTATAGGCGACGTCGGTGAGCTCGCCGTTGCTATTGCCTGAATTGTGCGACTTCAGCCGGCGCTTGTAGCGCCTGAGGCGTGTTTCCAGACGGTCCGCCGCGGTATCGAAGGCAAGCGTTGGATCCTGGGCATCGCCGGTCGCCTGCAGCGAAGCACCGGAGTCCAGCCGGATCATGCAATCGGCCGTGTAGCGCGACCCCGATTTGACGACCACGATTTGCCCTGAAAAGCCCCGATCGAAATATTTCCCGATCACTTCCCCGACACGGTCGTTGATGCGCGTACGGAACGCATCGCCGATATCCATGTGTTTTCCCGATATGCGCAGTGTCATCTGAAAACTGACCTTCCTTGCTCAGGCTTCAAACTGTCCCGAGTTTATACTCGTGGTCCGCGCGCACAAGCTTTTGCGGCGTCACTTGCGCCGATTTTAGATCCGAACTTTCCGGTTGATCACAAGCCGCCTTCTTGGCCGTCCCGTGGCCTACATCGTGACGGACCATCTCTCGTGCGGGCATCGGCGAACTCAAATCCACTCGCCAGCCCGTCCCATGCGGGCGGGCTTCTAGCCACTTCGTCGCCGCTTGTCAATGAAGGGCGAAAGCTGTGGAAATTCCGCCGGAGATCAACGGCCGGCGCTGGCCAAAGCGCGTTTTTCACGCCGCCGCTGCACCGAAGAGGGTATGTTCATGCCTTCCCGGTATTTGGCCACCGTGCGCCTGGCGATGTCGACGCCGCTTTCCCGCAGCATGTCCACGATGGCATCGTCGGAAAGCACATCGATGGCTTTCTCCTCGTCGATCAGCTGCTTTATGCGGTCGCGCACCGCTTCCGACGAATGCGCATCGCCGCCACCTGACGAAGCGATCGAGGCGGTGAAGAAATAGCGCAGCTCGAACACGCCGCGCGGCGTCAGCATGTATTTGTTTGCCGTGACCCGGCTGACCGTTGATTCGTGCATGCCGATGGCGTCCGCCACCGTGCGCAGGTTGAGCGGCTTCAGGTGCCGCACGCCGTGGACGAGAAAAGCGTCCTGCTGGCGCACGATCTCAGAGGCCACCTTGAGAATGGTCTTCGCCCGCTGGTCGAGGCTGCGCGTGAGCCAGTTGGCGTTCTGCAGGCATTCGGCAAGGAAATCCTTTTCCGCCTGGTTTTTCGCATGTGGCGTGACCTGGGCGAAATAGATGTGATCGACCAGCACGCGCGGCAGCGTCTCGGCATTGAGCTCGACCGTCCAGCTGCCGTCATTGGCTGCACGCACCTCGATGTCGGCCACGATCGCATCGCTGGCACCGCGCGAAAACGCCATTCCCGGCCGTGGGTCGAGCGCCCGGATCTCGGCCAGCATGTCGAGCAGATCCTCTTCGTCGACGCCGCAAATCCGCTTCAGCGTCTGGAAATCGCGCCGTGCCAGGAGTTCGAGATTGGCGATCAGCGCCTTCATCGCCGGATCGAGCCGGTCGCGCACGGCCAGCTGCAGCAACAGGCATTCGGCGAGGTCGCGGGCGAATATGCCGGCGGGCTCGAATGTCTGGCAGACCGCCAGGACCGTTGCCACCGCCGTGGCGTCCGTGCCGAGGCGGGCGGCGATCTCGGCCATGTCGGCACGCATGTAGCCGGCCTCGTCGAGGCCGTCGGCAAGCTCGCCTGCGATCAGGCGCGCCGCCGGATCGGCAAAGGCGAGCGCCACCTGCTCGCCGACATGGTCGCGCAGCGTGATGGCCGCCGCCGCCATATCCGCGACGTCGAAGCCGTCGGAGGAAGAGGTGGAACCGTTGCCGGACGCCGATTTCCATTGTGCCGTCAGGTCGGGCCCGAGCCGCTCGCTCGTACCAGGATCGTCGGGAAACAGGTTTTCCAGCGATGTATCGAGCTTTTCCGAGATCGCCTCGGCGCTCCACGCCGTTTCCGCCTCGAACCAGTCGCCGTCGGCAGCCGGTTCCGATGCAGCGTCGCCCTTCTGCGCCTGGTCGCTGGCGGCGTCCTCCTGCGGTTCGGCGCGTTCCAGCAGGGGATTGCGTTCGATCTCGTCGTCGATGAAGCGTTCCAGCTCGAGATGGGTGAACTGCAGCAGGCGGATCGACTGCATCAGCTGCGGCGTCATCACCAGCGACTGCGACTGTCGTAGCTGTAGTTTTGCCGCCAACGCCATGGTTCGGTTTCAAACGCTCCGTCTACGCACCCGCACTGCTGGAAGGAATTTTCCAGGCCAGCATAGAAACTGGCCCGGCTTTTGCTTGTCAAGGCGAGGAGCGGCAAAACTCGCCTGCCGGCACGTTTTCAGGCAGAAAATTGAAGAAAAGCTGCTGGACTACGCCGGAAATCCCGCTCGAGCCGGAATTTCGCATTTAGAGTGTAAATCCCTCGCCGAGATAAAGCCGCCGCACGTCGGCATTTGCGACCACTTCGTCGGCTCGACCATGGGTCAGCACCTGGCCGGCATGGATGATGTAGGCGCGGTCGATCAGGCCAAGTGTCTCGCGGACATTGTGGTCGGTGATCAGAACGCCGATGCCACGTGCCGTCAAGTGGCGCACGAGTTGCTGGATGTCGGCGACGGCGATCGGATCGATGCCGGCGAAAG
Source organism: Mesorhizobium sp. M1169 (assembly GCF_040318345.1). Taxonomy (NCBI): domain Bacteria; kingdom Pseudomonadati; phylum Pseudomonadota; class Alphaproteobacteria; order Hyphomicrobiales; family Phyllobacteriaceae; genus Mesorhizobium; species Mesorhizobium sp. M1169. Next base: position 9,250 of record NZ_JAMYME010000021.1, read on the forward strand.
GTTCGTCGAGCAGCATATAGGCGGGGCGGGTTGCCAAGGCGCGGGCAATTTCGAGGCGTCGCCGCTCACCGCCGGAGAGCGACAGCGACGGAGCCTTGCGCAGATGGCTGATGTGAAATTCCTCGAGCAATTCGTCGAGCAGGCGCTCACGCTCCTTGCGGCTCTTTTCGACGACCTCGAGCACGGCCCGGATGTTTTGCTCGACATTCAGGCCGCGAAAAATCGACGCTTCCTGCGGCAGATAGCCGATGCCGAGACGGGCGCGGCGATACATCGGCATCGACGTGACGTCGAAACCGTCGATTTCGATCGTGCCTTCATCGACCGGCACCAGGCCGGTTACCATGTAGAAACAGGTCGTCTTGCCGGCGCCGTTGGGGCCGAGCAGCCCAACCGCCTCGCCGGCGCGCACGCCCAGCGTCACGCCGCTGACGACTTTGCGGCCCTTGTAGCTTTTGGTCAGCCCCTTGGCGATCAAGGTTCCCTTGAACTTTGCCGCTTCGACGGTGACCCTGGCCGGTGCCGCAAGTTTGCTGGCGGCGCGCCCTGGAAGACGCGCCAGCAGCGACGATATGCCGGTCATCAGGGTTTCGCTGCTCCAGACTTCGCCGGCGGCGTGATCGACATCATGACGCGGCCGCCGCAAGCGTCGACCTGGGCAAGGCCGCTCTTCATCTGCACGGTAAGCTTGCAGCCGACAAGCACGTTATCGCCTTGCGAGAGCACGACCTTGCTGCCCGAAAGCACCAGCACTTCGGTCTTCATGTCGAAGGTGCCGCGGTCGCCGGTGGCAACCTGATTGTCCGATTTGATGTAGACCTTATCGTCGACCTCGAGATGGTCGATGTTGGCGGATCCGGTCATCGCCGCGGCACCCGCGGGCTGGGCGCCTTTAGCGGCGCCTGCATCCCTGACGTAATAGACCGTCATTTTGCCGGCCTTGAGCACGGTTGGACCCTGGACGACGTTGACGTTGCCGGTGAAGACGGCGACGCTTTCCGCCTGGCGCACCTCGAGCTTGTCGCTTTCGATCTGGATAGGCTTGTCGCCCGACAGCCTGAGGCCGGACATTTGGCTGGTGGCACTGGATTGCGCCAGCGACGGCGCCGTCCCGAAGGTCAGCCCCAAGGGCAACCCGAGCGTCAACGCCGAAATCGCGGCGAGGCGCCGTGCCGAACTACTGAACCGCATTGGTCTCTCCGCTCTTTGCCTCTGCCGCCTTCAAACTGGCGGGATCGATGTCGACGCGCACCTTGTTCTCGAAAACCAGGACCTTGCCATTGTCCTGGACCGACATCGAATCCGCCCTGATCCGCGACCCGCCGCGGCTGACATCGACGGGCTCGCTTGTCTTCATAGTGCCTTCGCCCATGTCGAGATAGACTGATTTGAATTTTGCCACCACACCATCCGTGGTCGACACGGTCACATCGCTGGTCAGGCTGAGCGTGTTGCCGTCGCGATCATAGGTGCCGTGCGTGGCATCGATGGCGGCCGTGTTGTCGGTCGCAATCGGCAGCTTGGCCTTGATGCCCTCCAGATCGATGATGCCTTGTTTGCTGACATCCTGTATGGCGCGCAGGGCTGTCATCGAATAGGGCAGGTTCTGTTTGGTGAAGCCGTTGAGCTTGGGGTTCGCCATCACCAGCTTGCCATCGGCAAAGGCGCCGCCGTCGGCCTGCACCTCGATTGCAGCGGGAGCCATGAGATAGGAATAGACGGGAAACGCGACCGCAATCACGGCAGCGACCAGCGGCACGGCCAGCTTGAGGACACGGACCCGGCGCGAATGACGCTGCGCAACGTCAAACGCGTCGACCCGCGCCCGGCCTGCGGCCTTGGGAGCCAACTCCGTCTCGGTGTTGGTCGGTTCGATTGGTCCCGCTAACATGACTGCTTCTTCTAAACCCCTGCCCGCCAGGCCGCCCTATAGGTGGGGTGCCGGCGCCCTCAAGCAAGCACAAGCCGAGGAAAACCGCAAAAATGTGACAGCCGCCCCTGTACAATGAAAATGGCCCCAGCGCAGCCTGTACCTCATACCAGATATGGGCGCACAGTGTTAGAGCCTGTGGAACGTGACAGGTTGAGGCTTGCCGCGAATGCCTAACGGCCTTTGGCGCAAGGCCGTCAGGAAACGGTAGCCGGGCGCGAATGGTTGCTTTAAAAGCATCTGCTCCCACCGACTACGAGGCTGACCATGGTATTGAGAGCCGACGACCTGATCGACCGCCGCCGCTTGCGCCGCAAGCTGACATTCTGGCGTGTTGCGGCGATTATCGTCGCAGCAGCCGGACTGATCGCCTTCTCGGCATGGATCTATGGTGACGACTTCACCGGCGCGGCTGTCGACCACATCGCCAAGGTCAAGATCGAAGGTACCATCACCGAAGACGAAGAACTGATCAAGCGGCTGGAGGCAATCCGTCAGTCGCCGCGCGTCAAGGCTGTGATCCTGTCGATCGATTCACCCGGCGGCACCACCGTCGGTGGCGAATCGATCTATGAGGCAGTGCGCAAGCTTGCCGCCGAAAAGCCGGTGGTGGCCGAGGTCGGCACGCTCGCGGCTTCGGCGGGCTATATGATCGCCACCGCGGCCGACCATATTGTCGCACGCAAATCCTCGATCGTCGGCTCGATCGGCGTGCTGATTCAGTACCCGGACGTCAGCGGCCTCATGGACAAGCTCGGCGTCAAGCTGGAGGAGGTGAAATCCTCGCCCTTGAAGGCCTCGCCTTCTCCCTTCAAGCCGACCAATGACGATGAGCGCGCCATGGTCCGCAAGCTCATCCTCGACAGCTACGACTGGTTCGTCGGCATCGTCGCCGAGCGCCGCAACATGACCAAGCCGGAGGTGCTGGCGCTCGCAGACGGGTCGATCTTCACCGGCCGGCAGGCGGTCACCAACAGATTGATCGACGCGGTCGGCGGCGAGGCCGAAGCAATCGACTGGCTTGCAGGCAAGGGTGTCGATGCCAAGCTCAAGGTGGTGGAATGGAAGGACACGGAAAAACGCGGCGGTTTCCTGTTCTCCAAAGCGATGGCGCAGACCGTCGGTGCTGCGCTTGGCCTGGCCGGCCATGACGGCGACGTCCTTCACGAAATTGGAGCGGACCGCTTGTTTCTTGACGGTCTCGTTTCCGTCTGGCACCCTTGAGGAACCGCTTGGGACGAGTGAAAAACCAAATAAAATCATTCTGATAATTTCGGCGGCACTGCTTTTACGGGGAGCCTTTTCATGATCAAATCCGAACTTGTGCAGATCATCGCCACGCGTAATCCGCATCTTTTCCTGCGCGACGTCGAAAACATTGTCAGCGCCATCTTCGATGAAATCACCGACGCGCTTGCCGAGGGCAACCGGGTCGAGTTGCGCGGCTTCGGCGCGTTTTCGGTGAAAAATCGCCCTGCCCGCACCGGCCGCAACCCGCGCACCGGCGAATCCGTAGAGGTCGAGGAGAAATGGGTACCGTTCTTCAAGACCGGCAAGGAATTGCGTGAAAGGCTGAACGGAGGCAAGTAGGCGTCGCGCCCGCCGTCCCGCTCCGATAGCAGTCCCTACGGAAAAACATGTTCAATCGCTTAATCCTCATCGTGGTCTTCGTGCCGCTGGCCATCATCCTGATCGCGCTGGCCGTTGCCAACCGCGAACCGGTCGCCTTCACGCTCGACCCGTTCAATCCGGGCAACCCGGCGCTGACGCTGACCTTGCCGCTGTTCATATTCCTGTTCCTTGCCCTTGCCATCGGCATGATCGTCGGCAGCCTGGCGACCTGGATCAAGCAAGGGCGCTATCGCAAGCTGGCGCGCCAGCGCGGTGCCGAGGCCGAGAATCTGCGCCAGGCGGTAAGCCGCGCGCCTGCCGCGCCTCGGGGCCAGGCTTTGCCGAAGGCGACAAACTGAAGCGTCGCTGACATATCTTTCGCGGAGCCTTTCATGCTGACCATTTCGGCCGCCGAGGTCGACAGCGCGCTGACCTTTCCCGGACTGATCGAGACGCTGCGCGCCGCCTTTCGCGATGGCGCCATACAGCCGGTCAGGCACCATCATACGATAGAGCGGCCCGACGGCGCCGCTTCAACGCTGCTTTTGATGCCGGCCTGGACCGACTTCAACGCGGCTGGCACCTCCGCCGGCGGTCACATCGGCATCAAGATCGTCACCGTGTCGCCCGACAACAACGCTGTCGGAAAACCCGCGGTGATGGGCCTTTACCTCTTGCTCGACGGCGCCACCGGCGAGCCGCAGGCCATGATCGACGGCCAGCGGCTGACGCAGTGGCGCACGGCCTGCGCCTCGGCGCTGGCCGCCTCCTACCTGGCCCGCGAGGACGCCTCGCGGCTGCTCGTGGTAGGCGCCGGCGCGCTGTCGCCGTTCCTAGCGAAGGCGCATTCGGCTGTGCGGCCGATCACCAGCATCCGCATCTGGAACCGCACGCCGGCCAATGCCGAAAAGGTCGCTGCAAGATTGCGTGCGGAAGGTTTTGCGGCCGAAGCCGCAGGCGATCTCGACGCCGAACTCGGCCAGGCCGACATCATTTCCTCGGCGACAATCACCACCGAGCCGCTGGTCAAGGGCGCCTTGTTGCGACCCGGAACGCATGTCGACCTCGTCGGCGGCTTCACTCCGGCGATGCGCGAAAGCGACGACGACACGGTTGCGCGGGCCCGCGTCTATGTCGACACCCGCGCCGGCGCCACCAAGGAAGCCGGTGACATCGTCCAGCCGCTGGCCTCCGGCGTGTTGAAGCCGGAAGCCATCGTCGCCGACCTTTATGAACTCACGCGCGGCCAGAAAAAAGGCCGGCAGAACGACGACGAGATCACGCTGTTCAAGTCGGTCGGCGCAGCCCTCGAGGACCTCGCCGCCGGCATTGGCGTGTATCGCGCAAGCGTAGGGCAGTAGGGCAGTAGGAAACCGCACTGATCGTGCGGCGCCGCGCCAGCTATATTTCCTGTCACGTACTCCCCTACTGCCTTACTCCCTTTGCCAATAAACCCGCAGCCGATGATTGTCGGGATCGAGCGCGACGAAGGTCCGGCCGAAATCCATGTCGGTCGGGCTCTGCAGGATTTTCAGACCCCGTCCGGCCCAATCGGTGTAGGTGGCATCGACCGCCTCCGGCGTGTCCAGCGCAAAGACGATCTCGGCGCCACCGCCTGCTGCCGCGGCGGCCGGTTCCACGGTGTGACGCGACCAGAGGCCGAGCTTGAAGCCGTTGTCGAGCACGAACAGCACGAAGGTCGGCGAGGTCTCGACCGGCTGCCGCCCAAGCAGCGCGCTATAGAAGGCGCCGCTTTGCTCAGGCTTGTCGACATAAAGGATGACGAAATTGGGCGGTGTCATGAATTGCTCTCCAGATCGTTTCGACTGGAGGAGCATACCGTACGCCACTGCCAGATTCTGGCAGCAGTCTCAACTGAGCAGCAGCCTTAGCTTGGCGTGTCGAGCGTCGCCCGCCATTCTTTGAGCAGCACCTGACGGCGGCGCGGATAGCGCATCTCGGTGGCATTGAGGCCGGATATCCGGTCGGCGCGAAAGTGCCTGAAATCCTGGCGCATCTCGCACCAGGCCGCGACGACGCGCACCTTGTCGAAGAAGCCGAGTGCGAACGGCCAGACAGTGCGCTCGGAGGCAGCGCCGCCGGCGTCGCGATAGACAAAGCTCAGCTTGCGCTCCTCGCGGATGGCCTGCCGCACCACGCCGAGATCGATGCCTTCGGTGACCTCGGTGCGCGACCCGACCAGCAGCGTCGAGGCGTCGAGCTCTTCGCGCAAATCGTCCGGCAGCACCGCCGCGATCTTGGCCAGCGCGTCGGTGGCGGCGTTCGCAAGCCGCCAGTCCGGCTGCTTGGCCACCCAGCGCGAACCGAGCACGATCGCCTCGATCTCCTCATCGGTGAACATCAAGGGCGGCAGCATGAAACCGGGCCTGAGCACGTAACCCAACCCCGCCTCACCCTCGATCGGCGCGCCCTGCCCCTGCAGCGTGGCGATATCGCGATAGAGCGTGCGGATCGACACACCCATTTCGCCCGCAAGGCTGCGGCCGCTGACCGGCCGGCGATGCCGGCGCAGGATCTGGATCAGGTCGAGCAGGCGTTCAGCACGGGACATGAATCATGACCTGGTTTCAATCACGATAGAGCCCCAGCGCTTTCGGCGGCAAGCGACATGGGTGGCGGACGGGAACGTCTGCGTCCTGACGCCGTTGTCTGGCCACTATGGATATGCGCGGGTTCCTGTTGTTCTGGTCGGTTTTGACCGCCATCGTCGCTGCGCTCAGCCTCGGACCATCCTTCGCCCATGTGCTGGAATCGGTGCCGCGGCTGACCAGTTGGCCGCCTTCGCTCTGGCGTGAAACCACTGTCTTCAACGCTCAGTTCCAATTCTTCGCGATTGTCGGCGCACCGCTGGACGTGGCCGCGATCGCCTGTCCGGGGCTTCTCGCCTGGATGCTGCGCAGCGACCGCCCGGCGTTCTGGTGGATTTTGGCCGCCACCGTGCTTTATCTGATGGCCCTCGTGGCGTGGTTTACCCTGGTCAAACCGGCAAACGATGTCCTGGCCACCTGGGTGCCTGGACCGATCCCGGACAATTTCGAAAGTATCCGGAGCAGTTGGGAAACCGGCCATATGGTCGTCACCGGCTTCAAGGCCGTTGGTTTCATAGCGCTCGCAGTCGGCCTGCTGTCGATCAGGCGCGGCTGATCCGGTTTCACACGTCGGCAGCCCTTTTGTTGCGCCGGTCAATGTGCTGTGGCAGAAGCGGCGAGCCGCCGTCCGGAGATGCGCCTTCTTGAAACCTTTTCGCGACAAACGCCGCGACAGCCGCCCGCCCCCGAAGGGCGGGGCGGAGCAGCCGCGGCGGCGCGACGCCGGCCTGACCGCCGGTTCGGAGCCTAAACTGCAGGACCGGTCCGAGCCGAAAGCCGCGCCGCGCCCTCTATCCCGCCGCGATGGCGCGCTGCCTGCCGAACATCTGCCGCTGATCCTCGAGGTCGGCCCCAATCAGGACTACGCGTTGCTCGACAGCGGCGCCGGAGAAAAACTCGAGCAATACGGCCCCTACCGCATCGTTCGGCCGGAGGGCCAGGCGATCTGGCAAAAGGCTTTGCCGGCCAGGGACTGGGAGCGCGCCGACGCCATTTTCACCGGCGATACCGACGAGGAAGGCATCGGCCGCTGGCGCTTCCCCAAGACGCCGCTCGGCGAGACCTGGCCGATGAAGCATGACGGCATAGATTATCTCGGCCGCTTCACTTCGTTTCGCCATGTCGGCGTCTTTCCCGAGCAGGCCTCGCACTGGGACCACATGGCCGGACTGATCGCGGCGGCAAAACGGCCGGTGAAGGTGTTGAACCTGTTCGGTTACACCGGCCTTGCCTCCTTGGTGGCGGCGCGTGCCGGCGCCGAGGTCACCCACGTCGATGCTTCCAAGAAGGCGATCGGCTGGGCGCGCGAAAACCAGCAAATGGCGGGCTTGTCGCAAAAGCCGATCCGCTGGATCGTCGACGATGCCGTGAAATTCGCCGAACGCGAGGAGCGCCGCGGCAGCCGCTACGACATCATCCTGTTCGACCCGCCCGCCTATGGCCGCGGACCGAAAGGCGAGGTCTGGCAGCTGTTCGAGGACCTGCCGGCGCTGACCGATATCTGCCGCACGATCCTGACGCCGAAGCCGCTCGCCGTGGTACTGACCGCCTATTCGATCCGCGCCTCTTTTTTCGCCATCCATGCCCTGATGCGCGACACCTTCGCCGGCATGGGCGGCACGGTCGAGTCGGGTGAATTGATCATCCGCGAGAAATCTGCCGGTCGGGCGCTTTCGACCTCGCTGTTCTCGCGCTGGGTGGCCTGAATGAGTGCGTACGAACGGCACGCGGGCGCGCCAGGGCAGGTGAAGGAAGTCACCAGCCTCGCCAACCCGCTGGTCAAGGACATCAAGGCGCTCGCGCTGAAGAAATTCCGTGACCAGCAGAATGCCTTCATGGCCGAAGGCCTGAAGCTGGTCATCGACGCGCTCGATCTCGGCTGGTCGATCAGGACACTGGTCTTCGCCAAGGCCGGACGTGGCAATACGGCGGTTGAAAAGGTCGCGGCGCGCACGGTCGCCGCCGGCGGCACCGTCCTTGAAGTTTCGGAAAAAGTGCTGGTCGCCATCACCCGCCGCGACAATCCGCAAATGGTCGTCGGCGTGTTCTCGCAGAAATACCTGCCGTTGAAGGACATCCGCGCCCGTGACGGCGACGTCTGGGTGGCGCTCGACCGCGTCCGCGACCCCGGCAATCTCGGCACCGTCATCCGCACGGTCGACGCTGTCGGGGCCAGGGGCGTCATCTTGGTCGGCGAGACCACCGATCCCTTTTCGGTCGAAACGGTGCGCGCCACCATGGGCTCGATTTTCGCCGTGCCGGTCGCCAAGGCGTCGCCCGAAGCTTTTCTCGCCTGGCGAACGAGCTTCCCCGGCCTCGTCGCCGGCACCCATCTGAAGGGTGCGGTCGACTACCGCTCGGTCGATTTTTCAAAGGGCCCGGTGCTTTTGATGATGGGTAACGAGCAGCAAGGCCTGCCTGACGAGCTTGCCGCAAGCTGCGACAAACTGCTGCGGATACCGCAGGCCGGCCGCGCCGATTCGCTCAACCTTGCAGTGGCCACCGGCGTCATGCTGTTCGAGATCCGGCGCGGCGCGCTGGATCTCGGCCCGGAGGACGCCAGATCGTGACATCTCAAACCGTGAAACTGCAAACCATGAAGTCCTGGAGGCCGTATGCTCTTCTGGTCGTCGCCGCGATAGCGCTCGACCAGTGGGTGAAATACCTAGTCGAAACCGGTCTTGCCTTTCAGGAACGGCTCGACCTGCTTCCGTTCCTGGCGCTGTACCGCACCTACAACACCGGCATCGCGTTCTCGCTGTTTTCGTCCTTCGGCGACACCGGCCTGGTGGTCGTCGCGGTTCTGGTGGTCGCTTTCGTGCTCTATCTTGCGGCCCGCACGCCGCCGGGCCACCTGCTTGCCCGCATCGGCTTCGCGCTGATCGTCGGCGGCGCGCTCGGCAACCTGATCGATCGCGCAATCTACGGTCATGTCATCGACTATGTCCTGTTCCATACGCCGGTCTGGTCCTTCGCGATCTTCAACCTCGCCGACGCCTTCATTTCGGTTGGTGCGGTGCTGGTCGTCTTCGACGAACTCATTGGCTGGCGGCGCGGAGCGTCGAGCGATTGACCTCACTCGCCTGGCGCCGCACATTCTGATCTGCAAGCCCGAGGAGAAAAAATGCCCGAAACCTTCAAAGCCATCCTCGTTTCGCGCGACGCCGAGAAAAACCAGTCGGTCGCGGTGACCGAGCTTACCGAGGCAGACCTGATGGAGGGCGACGTCACCGTCGCGGTCGAGGCGACGACGGTGAACTACAAGGACGGTCTTGCAATTACCGGCAAGGCGCCGGTAATCCGCCGCTGGCCGCTGGTGCCGGGCATCGATTTCGCCGGCACCATCATCTCGTCTTCCAATCCTGGCTGGCGCAAGGGTGACAAGGTCATATTGAACGGCTGGGGCGTCGGCGAGACGCATTTCGGCGCCTTTGCAGGGCGCGCCCGCGTCAAGGGCGACTGGCTGGTGCCGCTGCCGGACGGCATGAGCCCGCATGATGCGATGGCGGTCGGCACCGCCGGCTACACCGCCATGCTTTGCGTCATCGCGCTGGAGCGGCACGGCATCGTGCCCGATCGCGGCCCGGTGGTGGTGACCGGCGCTGCCGGTGGCGTCGGCTCGATCGCGGTCTCGATCCTGTCCAGCCTCGGCTATCACGTCATCGCCTCGACCGGCCGCGCTGCCGAAAGCCCCTATCTGATCGACCTCGGTGCCGCGGAAGTGATTTCACGCGACGAGCTCGCCCAGCCGGCAAAACCGCTCGCCAAGGAACGCTGGGCCGGCGGCGTCGATGCGGTCGGCAGTCACACGCTGGCCAACGTTCTGTCGATGACCTCCTATGGCGGCGCCGTTGCCGCTTGCGGCCTCGCCGGCGGCATGGGCCTGCCGGCCAGCGTCGCCCCCTTCATCCTGCGCGGCGTCTCGCTGCTCGGCATCGATTCGGTGATGGCGCCGAAGGCGGTCCGCCTCGAGGCCTGGCGCCGCATCAGCGCCGATCTCGACCACGCAAAGCTTGCCAGCCTGTCGACGAGCATCGGCTTCGACGGCATCATCGGCGCCGCGCATGACATCGTCGAGGGTAAGATCCGCGGCCGCGTGGTGGTGGATATGTGAGCCCCCAAGGGATAAAAAAGAGCGCGACCGCTAAAATTCGAGCGATCAACCACAACCTTCGATAAGCTCTCTCTGGCAGGATTTCCGTATGATTGCGGAACCCGGCATCAGAGAGGCGGAACCAGCCGAACGGGCCGACGGGACGGCCCCCGCGGCGCCAGGACGGCAGCTTGTCGCCGCGCCACCGCTGGCGCCGGAACTGCCGGCCTCCAACCGCGAAGGCCTGCCCTTCCTGACGCTCGTCGCCATCGTCGTGCTGGCAGGCTTTTCGCATCTGACCGGGGCGCCGGTCTTCATCACCATCGGCCTTTTGGCGACAGCCATCGCCGGGCTCGCCATGCATCTGCGCAACAGGCGCACCGAGCGCCGCGCGGTTGCCCTGCTCGATGCCACGACCGCCCGCAGCCGCGCCGAAATCGAGACGCTGGCCGACCGCATGTGGGAGATGCAGGAGAGCGAGGAGCGCTTTCGCGGGCTGATCGATGCACTCGGCGATCTCGTCGTCCATCGTGACCGCGACGGCCACATTGTCTACGCCAACAAGGTTTTCGCCGACCTTGTCGAAACCGACCAGCGCGACCTTGCCGGCAAGACCCTGGCCGAACTAGGCATCGATGTCGGCATCGTCCCCGACGCCGCGTTTTCCGACCATGAATGCCTGAGTTCCACCGACGTCGCCATTCGCACGCCGGATGGCCCACGCTGGTTCTCTTGGATCGAGCTGTCGGTGCGCGACAAGGACAGCGGCGCCGTTTCGCATCGCGCCATCGCCCGCGACATCACCGCTCGCAAGCGCGCCGAATCCTCGCTGATCACCGCCCGCGAGCGGGCCGAATATGCGAGCCAGGCCAAATCGCGCTTCCTCGCCACCGTCAGCCATGAGATCCGCACGCCGATGAACGGCATCATGGGCATGGCCCGGCTTCTCGCCGACACCAGCCTTTCGCCCGAGCAGCGGACCTATGTCGGCGCCATCTCGACCTCGGCCAGCGCGCTGCTGGCGCTGATCGAGGACCTGCTCGACTACTCCAAGATCGAGGCCGGCCGCTTCGATCCCGAACCGCAACCGATGTCGGTGCGCGAGATCGCCGACAATGTCATCGAGCTTTTGGCGGCGCGGGCTTTTGCCAAGGATATCGGCCTCGGCTGTCATGTCGAACCCGACGTGCCGCAGCTGATCACCGCCGACCCCGGCAGGGTCAGGCAGGTGCTGCTCAATCTCATCGGCAACGCCGTCAAGTTCACCGACAGCGGCGGCGTCCTGGCAAGCATCGCCCGCGTCCGCACCGAAACCACCGACCGCATCCGCTTCACCATCACCGACACCGGCCCCGGTCTGCGCGAGGAGGACATGGAGCGCATATTCGAGGACTTCGAACAGGCTGACGGCACCTCGACCCGTGCGCATGGCGGTGCCGGCCTCGGTCTCGCCATTTCCAAGCGCCTGGTGACCGCCATGGGCGGCACTATCTCTGTGTCAAGCCGGCTTGGCCAGGGGTCCGAATTCGTCTTCGAGATTCCCGCTATTTCCGCCGTCGAGGCGCCGCAGATCCGCCAGGACGCGCTGTCGGGCCGGCATGCCGTGATCGTGTCGAAGAACCTGGTCGAGGCCGAAGCCCTCGCCCGCACCATTCGCGCCAATGGCGGCACGGTCGATCTGGCCACCGCCGCCGCCCAGGCCACCCCTTTCGCCGAGAGCTGCGACGTGCTGCTGATCGATGCTGCCATGGAGCAAAGCGACGGCAGGCTGCTCAGGCGCCTGCGCCAGAGCGGATTTGCCGATTGCGAGGCAGTGACGCTGATTGCACCGACCGACCGTGGCATGCTTGGCGAGTTCCGTGCCAATGGTTACGCCACCTTCCTTGCGAGGCCGGTGCGCGGCGAGACATTGCTGCGCGTGCTTTTGACCAGCCACGCGCCGGTCATCGCCGAGCCGCAACTGCAAAGGCGCGGCGCGCAGGCGGGGCACGCCATTGGCGCCCGCCAGCAGGGCCTGTCGGTGCTGATCGCCGAGGACAACGACATCAACGCCATGCTGGCCCGCGCCACGCTGCTGAAGGCCGGGCATCGCGTGAAAGTGGTCGGCAACGGCAAGGCCGCCGTCGAGGCGGTCATCAGCACCGGCCACAAGCACCGTTACGACGTGGTGCTGATGGACTTGCATATGCCTGTCATGGACGGCCTGGACGCCATCGCCGCCATCCGCCGCCATGAGGAGGAGACCGCGGTGCCGCCAGTGCCGATCATGGTGCTGTCGGCCGACAGCCAGGAAAAGACCCGCCACGCCGTGCTCGCTCACGGTGCCAGCGGCTTCGTCACCAAGCCGCTCGACCCCGATGCCCTGGTTCATGCGGTCGAAGGGCAAGCGGCCGCCTGAGGCACAACATAGACGGTTGATAGATTGCCCAGCCGACGAAGTATTGCCCGCAGAGCCGTATCACGGTACTGTCACAATCCTGTTGCACCTACACCGTATCCCCGTGCCAAGAGGGATGGCTCGAAGGAGAATCACTCGTGCATACAGTCATGCCGGAATGTGATGCTCGGCCGAACGCCAGCGGGCCTTTGCTCGTCGGCCGGAACGCCGATGCCGTCATAGAAGGCGCATCGCTCGGCCGCATCGGCAATCTCGAAGTGCGGCTCGCCCGCAACGAGGCCGAGATCGCTGCCGCGCAGGAAGTGCGCTACCGGGTGTTCTACGACGAGCTTGGTGCCAGGAAGGACCTGTTCCAGATGCAGGACCGCCGCGATGCCGATCGCTTCGATCCCCTCTGCGATCATCTGCTGGTCTTCGATACTTCGCTTTCCGGCCCCGAGCATCGCCGCATCGTCGGCACCTACCGCCTGCTGCGGCAGGAGATTGCCGCGGCCGCCGGCGGCTTCTATTCCGAAGGTGAATTCGAGCTGACCAAGCTCATCGCGCGGCATCCCGGCCAGCGCTTCCTCGAGCTCGGCCGCTCCTGCGTTCTGCCGGAATACCGCTCGAAGCGCACCATCGAGGCGCTGTGGCAAGGCATCTGGGCCTACATCAACCATTACGGCATCGGCGTGATGACCGGCTGCGCGTCGTTCCACGGCACCGTGCCTGCGGCACATGCCGAGGCGCTGACCTATCTTGCCCACCACTGCCGGACGAATTCATCCTGGGACGTGCGCGCCGTCGCCGGGCGCTATTGTTCCATGGATCTGATGCCGATCGAGGCCGTCAACACCAAGGCGGCGATCGCCGCGATGCCGCCGCTGGTCAAGGGCTATCTGCGCGTCGGCGCACGCATCGGCGACGGTTGCGTCATCGATCGTGAATTCTCGACGGTCGACGTGTTCGTGGTGATGCCGGTCAAGGAGATCGGTGCCCGCTACGTCAATTATTATGGCGGAGAAGCGCAGCGGTTTGCGGCCTGAATAAGGGAGTAGGCGGAGAGAAGGCAAGGGCGCGAGTAGGCAATTGCTACTTTACCCGACGTAGCGCTATTCCCTACTCCCGTACTGCCCTATTCCCCTACTCCCCTAACTTACGCATCTTTCTCAGCCTGCTCGTTGACCGGCCCCGGCTCCACTGGCGCTTCGCTTGCGACATGCTTGGGGCCGCCCTTGGCGACGCCGACCATGGCCGGCCGCAGAACACGCTCGCCGATCGAATAGCCGGGCTGCACGACCTGCACGACCGTGTTGGCCGGTACGTCGGGATTGGGCACCTCGAACATCGCCTGGTGGAAATTCGGATCGAATTTCTCGCCCTCGGGCTCAAGCTTCTTCACGCCGTGGCGTTCCAGCGCCGACAGCATGGCGCGCTCGGTGATCTCGACGCCGTCGATCAGCGCCTTGAAGCCGGCATCGCCCGACGCCTTGGCCTCCTCCGGGATGGCATCCAGCGCACGGCGCAGATTGTCTGACACCGAAAGCATGTCGCGGGCAAAATTGGCAACCGCATAGGCGCGCGCATCGTGGACGTCCCGCGCGGTACGGCGGCGCAAATTCTCCATGTCGGCCGCGACGCGCAGCGCGCGATCCTTCAGCTCTTCGTTTTCCTTCAGAAGCCGCACAAGCGCCTCATAGTCGCCGTCGACGCCACCTTCCCTTGGCTCCGCGGCAGCCTCGGTCTTCTCGGCTTCATCGGGCGCGCGTTCGTCTTTTGCCTGGTCGCTCATCGCCGTTTCCCGTCATTTTCGAATGGTGTGGATTTGCGCCCGATATCGAGGTTTAGCGGCCAAAAATCAAGGGGCAAGCGATACTGCAGCCGCTGTCGCTGCTTGATGGCGGACGGCGCAGACCTTTCGATTTTAATTCAAACTTTACCGTACCCGACGGCTTTGCTTGCCGGGACACTACAATGCGGGAACCATTCCTCCCTTGGAAGAGTTTCGAAGCCGACACAGGATTTTGGATGATGCCCCGCAGGAATGGCGAAAAACGCGACGGGCTCGCCGCCGATATCCGGCGCCAGCTCGGCACCGAGGCGACCAAGCGCTTTCTGCGCACCTTACCGGCCTTCCGCACGGAGTCCGATATTCCCGACCGTCTGAAGGAATTGCTCGACCGCCTGGACGGCGTCGAAGCCAAGGTGGTCGCAGGCGGGCGCCGTCGGTAGACACCGTCGCCAGCAACGCGACCTGCGATTGCGGCCGCAATTCCTCGCCATCGCGCGACATTTACCCGCAGTAACTTTGCGTGATCTCCGCCTTGCGGCAGCGCGCCGCTCCGCCTATGTTTCATGATGAACATGATTTCCCCCGAAGCTGTGGCAAACAGCAAGCGCGCCTGGTTGAAGATCCTGTCGCGCTATAAAAAGCCCGACAGGCGTCGCAGCGCCGTCGAACTCGCCATCACCCTCATCCCCTTCGCCACGCTGTGGGCACTGTCCTCGGCCGCTTATGCCTATGGCCATTGGTGGGGTCTGGTCCTCATCCTTCCGGCAGCCGGCTTTCTGGTGCGTATCTTCATGATCCAGCACGATTGCGGCCACGGCTCCTTCTTTGCCAACCGCTATGCCGACGACTGGATCGGCCGCGTGCTTGGCGTGTTGACGCTGACGCCCTACGATTGCTGGCGCCGCGCCCACGCAACCCATCACGCCAGCGCCGGCAATCTCGACGAGCGCGGCACCGGCGACATCAAGACACTGACGGTCGCTGAATATCGGCAACTGTCATGGCGGGGCCGGCTCGCCTATCGCCTCTATCGTCATCCGCTGGTGATGTTTGGCCTTGGCCCGATATGGATCTTCATTTTCGAGCAGAGACTGCCCTTGGGCATGATGCGGGGCGGTTTCACCCCCTGGGTGTCGTCGATGTCGACCAATCTCGCCATCGCGGTCATCGCCGCGCTGCTCATCTGGTTCGTTGGCCCCGGCGCGTTCCTGGTCGTGCATTTGCCGATCGTCATCCTCGCCGGATCGGCCGGCATCTGGCTGTTTTATGTCCAGCATCAGTTCGAGGAGACGGAGTGGACAAAGGACTCCGAGTGGGAATTCCAGCACGCTGCCCTGCACGGTTCGTCCTATTACGACCTGCCGCCGGTGCTGAACTGGATCACCGGCAATATCGGCGTCCACCACGTGCATCACCTCTCGGCCAAGGTGCCATGCTACCGGCTTCCGGAAGTGTTGAGGGACTATCCGGAGCTGCGTGAGATCGGCCGCGTCACACTCCTCGACAGCCTGCGCTGCGTCAAGCTGGCGCTGTGGGACGAGAGTCGCAGCAAGCTGGTATCGTTCCGCGAAGCGCGGATGGCCGTGTAAAGCATACCGCCGCACCTAAAGCGCGTCGCGCTCGACCGGCCTCACGCGACGCGCTTTAGGTTGTTGTTTATGCATGCCGTTATCGCAAAACCGCTGACACTTTTGCGCGACATGCGTTAGGGGTGCGGCGGGCTCCACATTCCGAGCTTAAGCCGCCCGGCGCTGGTCGCGCATCAGGATCTCGCCCTGGCGGATCTCGGTGCCCAGCACTTTCAGGCATTCGCGCATGAAGGCGGCAAGGCCCGGCCAGCCCTTGGCCGACACCAAATTGCCGTCGACATGGGCGCCGGTCGGCGCAACATCGATATAGATGCCGCCGGCCAGCGTGACTTCCGGCTCGCAATATTGCAGCGCCGCGACTTCCCTGCCGCGCACCACGCCGTCGACCGCGATCAGGATCTGCACGCCGTGGCAGATGGTGAAGATCGGTTTTCCCGTCTCATGGAAATGCCGCACCAGCGCCTGCACGCGCTTGTCGATGCGGATATATTCCGGCCCGCGCCCGCCCGCCGCGTAGACGGCATCGTAGTCGGCCGGATTGACCTCGGAAAACGTCTTGTTGAGGATGTAGTCGTGGCCGAGCTTTTCCGTATAGGTCTGGTGGCCCTCGAAGTCGTGCAGGGAGGTCTTCAGGATATCGCCGGCCTTCTTGTCGGGGCAAACGACATGGACGGTGTGGCCCACCGCATGCATGGCCTGTTCAAAGACGAAAATCTCGTACTCCTCGCTGAACTCGCCAACGAGCATCAATATCTTCTTGCCAGCCATACCCGGTTCCTCCCTTGTGGCCACATTTATTCGGATCGCGAAATAATGGGCCTATCCTAAGGCGGAGAGGCGCAAAATAAAAGGCTGAATCGGGAATGTGGTCCGACCAGACAGGGCTTCTGGCCCTCTGGAGCGGATCAGCCGGCGCGCACCCGCCGCCAGGAATATTTCGGGCCTTTGGCCTCCGGCTTCACCGCCGGCTGATAGAACAGCGGCAGTCCGCCGGTGCGGCCTTGCTCGAGCCGCTTCAGCAGCACCGGGTGCGATACCTCGAATTCATCGAAGCCGACGCGCAGCATATGCGGCAGCTGATCGATCAGCACCTGCCCGGTGGCGCGCATAGCGCCTGCAAAATGATAACGGCTGCGCAGCAATTCGCCCTTGGAGAACGAGCGGCCGTCATTGAACGCCGGAAACGCCAGCGCAACCAGCGACAGCTGATCGAGCAGGCCTGCGATCTTCTCAAGCTGATCGCCGGGCTGCAGCAGCACACCGATGCGCTCCTTCGCCGACCGCCGCACCTCCGGATCGAGGCCCAGAAACGCCTGCAACGGCAGGATGAAACGGCCATTGCCGACCAGCGCCTCGGCGCTTTCGGCATGAACCCACTCGTCCTCGCGGAACCCATCCGGTGTCCACAGCCGCATGGCGTTTTCGGCTATCAAGTCGCTCATCAAGAAAATTCCCAAGTCCAAAGATTCTAAGTGCAAAACACCTCAGGGTGCGTTGAGATTCAGGTCAGGCCGAGCCGGAGCCGAAGGCGGGCGCGAAGCGACCAAACTGCGTGGCTTCCGAGAACCGGAGCGGAGCGTACTTTGGGTACGTGAGCGCCGGAAGCGCAGGAAGCCGCCGTTTGAAGGCCGGCTGAATATCAATATACCCTAAAGTGATGCGTCGGTCAGCGACCTTTCCAGCCCCGACAAGTGGATGCCGCATTCGGTCTTGGCGTGCCCGGCCCAGCGGCCGCTGCGCGCATCGTCGCCCGGTTGCACCGGCTGCGTGCATGGGAAACAGCCGATCGACAGATAGCCATAGGCGACCAGCGGGTTTTCACGCAGCGCATGCGCGCGCATGTAGCGGGCCTGGTCCGATGTCGTCCAGTGCGCCAGCGGATTGATGCGGATGCGCGAGCCGACCGCCTCGAACACTGGGAGCGCTGCCCGGGTCGCCGCCTGGAAGCGCTTGCGGCCGGTGAACCAGGCGCGGAACGGCTCAACGCCGCGCGCCAGCGGCTCGACCTTGCGCACGTCGCAGCAGGCGTCGGTGTCCGTCTCGTTCAGATTGCCGGTCGGGTCGATCCTTGCCAGCGCCGCATCGTCGGGCCTGATCACCCGGATATCGCTCAGCCCGAAATCGGCGGCCAGCGCGTCACGATAGCCGAGCGTTTCCTCGAAATGCTTGCCGGTGTCGAGAAAGATCACCGGCAGCGTGCGGTCGATCTCGGCGATCATGTGCAGCAGCACCGCCGAATCCGCGCCGAAGGACGAGACGGCGGCGATTTCGCCGTGAAAGAACTCCCGGGTCGACCGCTCGATGATCTCCAGCGGCTTCAGATGGCCGTAGAGCGCGTCGAGACCCGCCGCTTGGGCGGCGATGCCGGCCTCCACGTCGACGATACGGTCAAGCGGCCTTGGCTTCGCCAGCATAGAGCGCCTCCTTGAACGGCGCGGGACCGACTCGGCGGTAGGCGTCGATGAATCTTTCGTTTCTGTCCAGCCGAAGCCCGAGATAGGTCTCGACGATCTGCTCGATGGCATCGGTGATCTCTTCCGAACTGAAGCCGCGGCCGATGATCTCGCCGACCGAGGTGTTCTCGTCGGCCGAGCCGCCGAGCGTCACCTGGTAAAGCTCGGCGCCTTTCTTCTCGACGCCCAGGATGCCTATATGGCCGACATGGTGATGGCCGCAGGCATTGATGCAGCCGGAAATCTTCAGCTTCAATTCGCCGATGTCGCGCTGGCGCTCCAGCGAAGCAAAGCGCCGCGAGATTTCCTGCGCCACGGGAATGGAACGCGCCGTTGCCAGCGCGCAATAGTCAAGGCCGGGGCAGGAGATGATGTCGCTGATCAGGTTGGAATTGGCCGTCGCCAGCCCGATATCGACAAGCGCGTCATAGACCGCCTTGAGGTCGGCCCGCGCGACATGCGGCAGGATCAGGTTCTGCTCGTGACTGACGCGCAGCTCGTCGAATGAATATTTTTCGGCAATGTCGGCGACCGCTTCCATCTGGCTGTCGGAGGCATCGCCCGGCGTCTCGCCGATGCCCTTGAGCGAGATGGTCACCGCCGCGTAGTCCGGATGGCGATGGGTGACCACATTCTGATCCAGCCATTCGGAAAAGCTCTTGGAGTCGAGGCGGGCAAGCTTGACCGCCTCGTCGCCTTCCGGCCGGTCGACAAGCGGAGGCGGCGCGAAATAGGCATCGATGGCGCGGATGTCTTCTTCCGGCAGCCTCAGCTCGGCGTCCTTCAACTCCTGCCATTCGGCCTCGACCTGGCGGGTGATCTCCTCGACGCCGGTCTCATGGACCAGGATCTTGATGCGCGCCTTGAACTTGTTGTCGCGCCGGCCATAGAGGTTGTAAACGCGCAGGATCGCCGTGCAGTAGGACAACAGATCCGCTTCGGGCAGGAAATCGCGGATCTTCTTGGCGACCATTGGCGTGCGGCCCTGGCCGCCGCCGACATAGACGGCGAAACCGAGCTCGCCGGCGGCGTTCTTCTTCAGATGCAAGCCGATGTCGTGCGTCTGGATGGCGGCGCGGTCGCGCTCGGCGCCGGTCACCGCGATCTTGAATTTTCGCGGCAGGAACGAGAACTCCGGATGCACCGAGGACCATTGCCGCAGGATTTCGGCATAGGGGCGCGGATCGGCAACCTCGTCAGCGGCGGCGCCGGCGAAGTGGTCGGCGGTGACGTTGCGGATGCAATTGCCGCTGGTCTGGATGGCGTGCATCTCGACGCTTGCCAGATCAGCCAGGATCGCCGGGATGTCCGACAGCGCCGGCCAGTTGAACTGGATGTTCTGGCGCGTCGTGAAATGGCCGTAACCTTTGTCGTATTTGCGGGCGATGTGGCCGAGCATGCGCAGCTGCTTGCTGTTCAGCGTGCCGTAGGGCACCGCGATGCGCAGCATATAGGCATGCAGCTGCAGATAGACGCCGTTCATCAGCCGCAGCGGCCGGAACTGGTCCTCGGTGATCTCGCCGGCAAGGCGCCGCGCGACCTGGTCGCTGAACTCGGCGACGCGGGCCTTGACGAAATCGTGGTCGAACTCATCGTAACGGTACATATTCAGGTCTTTCCGGGCGCGTCCGCCCGTTATTTTCTTCGTTCGAGCATGATCGGGATCATGCTTGTGTCATCTATGCCGCGCGTGCGGCTTGCGGACGGGCCTGCTTGCCCAGGTCGTTGCGGGTGGTCGGGCCGGCGGCACGGATCTTTTCACGCAGCCGGACCGCTTCGACCGTGCCGTTGGCCACGGTCACGTCTATCAGGTTGACGTCGACCACTTCGTTGTTGGCGGAGGCCTTGGCGCCGATTGCCTCCAGCCGGTCCTCGGCCGCCTTGTCATGGGCGATGTCGGCATGGTCGATGATCTCGGCCCAGCCGCCATTGGCGTACCAGACGGCTATGCCGTCGGCGAGGCGGTTCGCGGTCAGGACTTTCATTGGCTCACTCCTTGCGCGGCAGCACTCGCCACGCTTTCCTGCCTGTGTGCCGCCAGCGGCTCGGACCGTTCGAAATTGGCCCCGGCGACCGCGTCGCCGATGATGGTCATCACCGGGCCGCTGAGGTCGGCGCGCGCCTCCAGCGACGGCAGGTCGGCGAGCGTGCCGTGGAAACGGCGGCGGTTGGCAAGGCTGGCATTCTCGACCACGGCGACGGCCGTATCCGGCGACAGGCCGGCTTCGATCAGCCGGCCGGCGACCTCGGCGGCGACCGAGCGGCCCATATAGACGGCGACCGTCGCGCCGGAAATGGCGAGCTTTGCCCAGTCGGGCAGCGAATTTCCCTTGAGGTCATGGCCGGTGGTGAACACCATCGACGACGACACGCCGCGCAGCGTCAGCGGCAGTTCGAAATCGGCGGCGGCGGCGAAGGCCGCGGTGACGCCCGGAACCACTTCGTAGGCGACGCCGGCATCGCGAAGTGCCGCCATCTCCTCGCCGGCCCGGCCGAACACCAGCGGGTCGCCGGACTTCAGCCGCACGACACGCTTGCCGGCGTGGCCAAGCTCGACCAGCAGCGCATTGATCTCGGCCTGGCTCTTGGAATGGCAGCCCTTGCGCTTGCCGACCGGCAGGCGCTCGGCATCGCGACGGCCCATTGCGACGATCGCCTCCGGCACCAGCGCGTCATGGACGATCACGTCGGCTTCCATCAGCAGGCGATGGGCGCGCAGCGTCAAAAGGTCCTCGGCGCCTGGACCGGCGCCTACAAGCGCGATATGGCCCGATGCCGGTTCTGTCGAAAGCAGCAAGCCGACGGCCGCATCATGCGCCTGCGAAAGCTCGCCTGCCTCGACAGCGCGGGCCGGCGCGCCGCCAAAGAAATCGCTCCAGAAGCGGCGGCGGGCATTGCCCTTCGGCAGCAGTCTTTCGGCGGTGTCGCGAAAAGATGCGGCGAGCGCCGCGAGCGGCCCGAGCGAGGGCGCCAGCATGCGGTCGATGCGGCTGCGCAGCATCTGCGCCAGCACCGGGCCAGCACCTTCCGTGCCGATGGCAATGGCGACCGGCGCGCGGTTGACCAGTGCCGGCGTGAAGAAATCGCATAGCTCCGGCCGGTCGACGGCATTGACCGGAATGCCCAGCCGGCGCGCATCCCCGGCAACGCGGCGATCGAGCGCCTCGTCGCCGCTGGCGGCAAACACCATCACCGCACCATTGAGATGTGCTGCATCATAGACGTCGGCGATGTGGGCGGCCCCCGTCTCGGCGATAAAGGCCAGCAGCTCCGGGCTTGTTTCATCGCTGACGATGCGCAGCACAGCGCTCGACTGCGCGAGCAGCCGCGCCTTGGCCAGCGCTTCCTCTGCGCCGCCGACGATGGCTATGGCTTCGCCCTCGACCCGCATGAAGACGGGAAAGGCATTGAGCTTGGGTGTGGCTTGCGGCATGACGAGCGGAATCCTGGAACCGTTTGTCAGTTCTACGCGGAGGCGCGAAAAACCAGAAGGCACCCACTCGCGCATCGCTTCGTAGCAGGCAATCTCTTTTCTGCAAGCATGAAGGCCAAGAGAAAAATATTCCACATTCAAATGCGGGGCAGATTGAAGCTGCTGTTGCAGCCCTTGATCCGCTGCCTTTTTAGCGGCCGGAGGAGCTAACCACAAAACAGATTTTTCTAAATTCTATCAATTTAGTAGATTAAGCCGCCGGATGCTGACCGAGCGATCGACGGCAGCCGCGCACTCTCGCCGACCCCTGTCGGAGCACCGGGTCCGAGTGCCGGAACATTCCCGCCTCGGCACGCGTTTGCCCTATGGACCCAGGCCCGGTCACACCCCTGCGGCAAAGGCCCGGCGATGGGTTCGAAAAATCAAAAAAGGAGCGCCCCATGAGCAACGTCAGACTGAAACGCGGACTGTGGATCGTGGTGGCAGATGGCGAAAAGGCGCTGTTCCTCGAGAACCGTGGAGACGTCCAATATCCCGACCTTCAGGTCGTGCACGAGATGGAGCAGGAAAATCCGGCAACCCGAGAACAAGGCACGGACCGCCCCGGCCGCTACAGCGACGGCCCTTCCGTCCACCGCAGTGCGGTCGAGGACACCGACTGGCACCGTCTCGGCAAGGAGCGTTTTGCCGAAGAGATTGCCGACAGGCTCTACAAGCTCGCGCACCGCGGCAGCTTCAAGGAGATCGTGCTGATCGCGCCGCCGCCGGTGCTGGGCGACATGCGCAGGAAACTGCACAAGGAGGTCACCGACAAGATAACGGCCGAAATTCCAAAGACGCTGACCAACCACAGCATACCCGATATCGAGAGCCTGCTGCAGGCGACCTGATCGGGCATCGGCGGCGCGCAACTTTCGTTTCCGTAGCAATAGCCTGGCTGGAGCAGGCCGCGCCGGGTGGCAACGCTTGCCGGCTCAACGCCTTTTTGCCGCCTTGCCATCGATTTCATGGGGATTGCGGGTTGTTTCGCGACTGTCCCAGCCTCCATACTGCCAAGGCGGCGGCTTTTGGACGGCGCATATCCGACATCGCGATTCCTGAAGGCGCTCCATAGACAATGCCGCATGACACGCCCCTTATCGCCACCATCGTCGCCGGTCTGGGGCTGGCTTTCGTCTTCGGCGCACTTGCCAACCGTTTTCGCGTGCCGCCGCTGGTAGGCTATCTCATCGCCGGCGTTCTGGTTGGACCGAACACGCCGGGTTTCGTTGCCGATGCCGGCCTCGCCAATGAACTTGCCGAGATCGGCGTCATCCTGCTGATGTTCGGCGTCGGCCTGCATTTCTCGCTGAAGGACCTGTTGTCGGTCCGCGCCATCGCCGTGCCCGGCGCCATTGTGCAGATCGGCTTCGCGACAGCCCTCGGCGCCGGCCTTGCCTGGATGCTCGGCTGGTCGATCGGCGCGGGACTGGTCTTCGGCCTGGCGCTTTCCGTGGCCTCGACCGTGGTGCTGTTGCGCGCCCTGCAGGAGCGGCGGCTGATCGAGACCGAGCGCGGCCGCATCGCCGTCGGCTGGCTGATCGTCGAGGATCTGGCGATGGTGCTGGCGCTGGTGCTTTTGCCGGCGTTGGCCGGCGTGCTCGGCGGCCAAGAGCAGGTGGAGGTGCACTCCAGCGGCCTGCTGTCGCTGCCGGCGAGCTACGGCGTCTGGGGCGTCGTCGCCGTCACACTGGCCAAGGTCGCGGCCTTTGTCGTGGTCATGCTGGTGGGCGGCCGCCGGCTTATCCCCTGGATCCTGCACTACGTCGCCCATACCGGATCGCGCGAACTGTTCCGGTTGGCGGTGCTTGCGATTGCGCTTGGCGTCGCCTTCGGCGCGGCCAAGCTGTTCGGCGTGTCGCTGGCTCTCGGCGCTTTCTTCGCCGGCATGATCATGAGCGAATCCGAGCTCAGCCACCGGGCGGCCGAGGAATCGCTGCCGCTGCGCGACGCCTTTTCCGTGCTGTTCTTCGTTTCGGTCGGCATGCTGTTCGACCCGTTCAGCGTGATCAGCAATGGCTGGCCGATCCTGGCGACGCTGGCCATCATCGTTGTCGGCAAGTCGCTGGCAGCCTTCGTCATCGTCGTCGTCTTCCGCTATCCGGTCGCAACCGCATTGATGATTTCGGCAAGCCTAGCCCAGATCGGCGAATTCTCGTTCATCCTGGCTGAACTCGGCGTCGGGCTGAAACTGCTGCCCGAACAAGGCCGCGACCTCATCCTCGCCGGCGCCATCCTGTCGATCGTCCTCAATCCGCTGATGTTTCTTGCCGTCGACCGGATGAAACCCTGGCTGGAAGCACGCGCCGGCAGGACGGCGCCGTCCGGCGAAGCAAGGCCGATCGGCCCGGCGACCGAGCCCGGCCAGGTGGCTTCGGTCGCGGCGCCTGCGAACGAGGATGGCCCACCGCCCAGGACGAGGCTGACCGGCCACACCATCCTGATCGGCTACGGCCGCGTCGGCAGCCTCGTCGGTACATCGCTGAAGCAGGCCGCCCTGCCCTTCCTCGTCATCGAGGATGCCGACAAGACGCTGGCGAAGCTCAAGGCCGAAGGGGTCGAAACCGTACCCGGCAACGCGGCGAGTGGCGACGTGTTCGCCGCATCCAATCCCGAGGGGGCGAAGCGGCTGATCCTGGCCATTCCCAACGCCTTCGAGGCCAGGCAGGTCGTTCTGCGCGCCCGGGCCGCCAATCCGACAATCGAAATCATCGCCCGCGCCCATTCCGATGCCGAGGTCGAGCACCTCAAAAACCTTGGTGCCGACACCGTCATCATGGGCGAACGCGAGATCGCCCGCGGCATCGTCGAGGTGGTGACGGCGAGCAGGATCGAGCCGGCTTTGGCTAACGACACCGCTACGACGGCTACTCTTTCACAATCGTGATTCCTGCATCGATCAGAAATTTTCTGATTTTTTGAATGTCTTCGGGCGGAACATCCCACCGCCATGACACAGGCGACAGTTGCCGCAAGACACCATAGGCGTTGTCTTGAATCCAATTCTGCAACCGCTTGCGGTCGATCCGACGTTCCAAATGCCCCTGGGACAGCAAGTTGAATGGGAACACATCACGGAGATTTACGTCGAGGTGCCGTTCATCACTTCGCGCATGAAAGGTCCGGCCGAAAACAAAGGATTGGGCCCGTAGCTGTTCTGGCGGGCCATAGAACGTTTTGTCGACGGTCGCGAAGCGGGAAGACGTTGAGCCATGCGCAAACGCTCTTGGGCCCCAGAAATATGGCATGGACAATCCTATGCCATAGATCGGCTGAAGCTCTTGAACGAGCAGTTTGATGATTCTTTCGAAGGTTTTTTTCGCGTCTGCGTTAGCAGCTCGATCGATGTGAATCTCGAAGAGCCTGAAACGATCGACAGAGCAACCAATGTCTATGGAAAAATCCGATAGCACATCCGGACTTCTCTTCCACAAGTACCCGACCGACTGCCAATCTTTCTTGGTTATGACGTCGCGTTTCGCAAAGTTTCGGTAGAGATAATCCTTGCCCGTCTTTTCGTCGGTGACCGTGGCGATATCAGGCTCACAGCCGAGGACCTCGACTATGCGATCCAGTATGTCGCGCGCGCCGGAAATATCTAAACTGGCGGCCCATTCGTAGATAATAAGCGATCCAACCACGTTAGTTTCGGTGAAACGCGCATATCGATCGGTCTGCTCGCTCAAACGTGCTGGCCGCCATTGATATGGATTTCCGAGCCGGTCACGTAGGACGCCTGCTGCGAGCACAGGAAGAAGATGATGTCGGCGACTTCTGCCGTGGTGCCCAGCCGCCTCAGCGGGATGGTCTCGACGATTTTTTCGGTGCCCGGCGACAGGATCGCGGTGTCGATCTCGCCCGGCGCAATGGCGTTGACGCGAATGCCGTGCGGGCCGAAATCATGCGCCATCTCGCGTGTCAGCGAGCCGAGTGCTGCCTTCGACGTCGCATAAGCGGTACCGGCGAAGGGGTGCACCCGGGTGCCGGCGATCGAGGTGACGTTGACGATCGAGCCCTTGGCCGATGCCAATTCCTTGAACAGTCCGCGCGCCAGCATGATCGGCGCAAAGAAATTCACCTGGAAGACGTCGCGCCAGACATGCATCGGCGTGTCGATCGAGTTCATGCGGCTGTTGCCGTCCTTGAGCTTGGGCGAGATGCCGGCATTGTTGACCAGCGCATGCAACTGCCCGCCATGCGCCTCCAGCCGGTGGCGGATTTCCGAGATGGCGATGCCGACATCCTCCTGGTCGGCGAGGTCGACCTTGATGTGGTCTTCAGGTCCGGCCGGCCACGGGCAGTCCTCGGCAAAGGCCTGGCGCGAGCAGGTGATGACGCGCCAGCCTTCGCGTGAAAAGCGCTTGACAGTGGCATGGCCGATGCCACGGCTGGCGCCGGTCAGCACGATGGTTTTTCTGGTGTCGGTCTCTGCCATTCGCGGTCTCCAAACGGGAGATGTAGCGGAACGCGGCAGCGGTGGCGAGGGGCCCGTCGCTCAGCCGCCTGTCAGAATGTCCAATATCGAGGTCTGCCGCTTCTTGACCGGGCCGCCGACATTGCCGGGCGGCACCGGATGCTTGATCGATCCGGTGGCGCTGTCGACGCCCGGCATGGCCAGGCCGCCGGCATCGACCGTCTCGGCAGGACGCACGGGACGCGAAGCCGACTGGGTAGCTGCCACAGGCGGCGCCGATTGGCCGACGGAAGCGACCGGCGCCGGCGGCGCCGTGTCGGACGGTATGTCGTCCGGGACGATGGTGTCGGGCGGCGTCGACTTCCAGGTTCCAGGCAGCGGCCGCACCGGCACGCCCTCATGCGCGGCGACCATGAACTCGTGCCAGGCCTGCGCCGGCAATGCGCCGCCGGTGACCTTCTTCATCGCGCTGCCGTCATCATTGCCGAACCAGACGCCGGTGGTCAGATTGGCGGTATAGCCGATGAACCACGCGTCGCGCGAATTCTGGCTGGTGCCGGTCTTGCCGGCCGCCGGCCAGGCGAACGCCGCCTTCCTGGCCGTGCCGATCTCGACCGTGCCGGTCATCATCGAGTTCATCATGCCGACAACATCGGGATTGACGACCCGCGGCGCACCGCCGCCATTGTTTTCGTAGAGCACCTTGCCGTCGCTCGTCGTGACGCGGCGGATGAAATGGATGTCCGGCTTGTAACCGCCATTGGCGAAGGGAACATAGGCCGAGGTCAGTTCCAGCGGCGTCACTTCCGAGGTGCCGAGCGCGATCGAGGTGTTGGCCGTCAGCTCGGACTGGACGCCCATGCGGTGCGCCGCCTCGACCACCGCATTCGGCCCGACTTCCATGGTCAGCTGCGCGGCAACCGAATTCAGCGATTTTGCCAGCGCCGTCGCCAGCGTCACCTTGCCGAAATATTTGCCGCCGTAATTGTCGGGCGTCCAGTTGCCGATCCTGATCGGCGCGTCGTTGCGCACGCTGTCGGGCGTGCGGCCGGATTCCAGCGCCGCCATGTAGACGAACGGCTTGAACGCCGAGCCCGGCTGGCGGCGCGCCTCCGAGGCGCGGTCGAACTGGCTGGTCGAATAGTCGTAACCGCCGACCATCGCACGCACCGCGCCGGAATTGTCGATCGACACCAGCGCGCCCTGGCTGACATTGAGCTTCTTGCCGCTCTGGTCGATCAGCCGGCGGATCGATTGCTCGGCGAGTTTCTGCAGCGTCAGGTCGACGGTCGTGTCGACGACGATATCGCGGCGCACGTCGCCGATCAGGTCGGGCAGTTCTTCCATGATCGTATCGGCGACGTAGTTTTCCGAGCCGGTCCAGTAGGACGGCGCGCGTGTCGCCGGCGCGCTCATTGCCGTGGTCTGCTCCTTGGCGCTGATCTTGCCCTCGTCGCGCATCGCGGCGAGCACCAGCTGCGAGCGCTGCTCGGCCGCCTTCGGGTCGCGCGCCGGCGACAGCCGCGACGGCGCCTTGAGCAGACCGGCGAGAAGGGCGGCCTCCGACAGCGTGACGTCACGCGCGCTCTTGCCGAAATAGCGGCGCGAGGCCGCTTCGACACCATAGGCGCCAGAGCCGAAATAAACCCGGTTGAGGTACATTTCGAGGATCTGGTCCTTCGTATGCTTGTGCTCCAGCCACAGCGCCAAAAGCACTTCCTGCACCTTGCGTTCCAGCGTGCGGTCCGGCGTCAGGAACAGGTTCTTGGCCAGCTGCTGGGTCAGCGTCGAGCCGCCCTGCGAAAAATGCCCGCCCAGAACATTGGTCACCATGGCCCGGGAAAGGCCGATCGGATCGATGCCGAAATGCGAATAGAAGCGGCGGTCTTCGATGGCGATGACGGCTTCGGGAATATAGGGCGACATTTCGTGCAGGCCGACGGCCTCGCCGCCGCTCATGCCGCGATTGCCAAGCAGCTGGCCGTCGACCGAGACGATCTTGATGTTGGGGGCGCGGTCGGGAATAGCCCAAGTGGTGGCCGCCGGCATTTTCGCGCCGTAATAGACGACGATGCCGGCAGTGGCGATGCCGCCCCAGATGGCCAGCACGAAGCACCAGTAGAACAGCCGGGCAAGCACGCCGAACACGCCGCGCCGGCTTTTGCCGCGCCCGCCGCGCGGCGGCTTGGCCTTGGACGATTTGCGCTTTGCAGCGGCTTTTCGGTTGCTCGGCACGACGCGGTCCTCCTCGCTTACCGAAAAACCGGCCGAGGATCTCGCCCCCGGCGATGCCTCGAAGCTGGGCTCGATGCGGCTGTCTTTCCGGTTCGCCATGCGCTGTGCTGTCTTCCCCATGCCTATGGCGTTGGGGTTGAAGACTAGATGCGGCGGTTTAAAGGCGGGTTAAGTCGGGAAAAATCGAAATAAACTGTATTCAGTCGCTTGCCGAACGGCTGCGGCCCGCGACAGCGCCAAAGCCGGAAATGAAAAACCCGCCTCGGCGGGCGGGTCGTTGGAGCCACTGAGCACCATAGCGAAATTAGTAGCATAGCTGCCGGCACAAAGCAAGAACAAAATGCGCGTTGCCTCAGAATAATCACTTCAGTTCGGCGGCTGCGACAACCCTCAGTCGTCGGCATCCGCATCGTCGGAGGCCGGCCGCCAGCTGATCGGCTCGATCTTCCTTTGCGTATGGCCGTCCGTATAGGCCCACCAGCCAGCGTCGCTTTCGTCCCAGTCGCCGCCTGCCGCCTTCAGCCGGTCGAGCGAACGGTATTGCGCGATGCTCTCGTTTATCACGCCGTCGCTGTCCTGCCAGTAGACGGTGACCTTGGAGCCGTCCTTCGGTGCCGTTTCGATTGATTTTCGGGCAGCCATTTTCATTTCTCCCGGTGAAGCGAACGGAACGCCGGGACAAGCGTCTGGTTCCTGGCCGATGGCCTTTAGGAGAATTCGCTCCGGCGAGACATATGGCGTGGTTTTCGAGAACCGGAGCGCAGCGGACATTTGGGTCCGTGAGCACCGGAAGCGGAGAAAACTGCGCCAGATGGCCGCCGGAGTAGAATTATCATGAAGGCCATTAGCTGTGGGCGAAGATATCCTCCTCATCCCAGCCCATCAGGTCGAGTTTCGCACGCGTCGGCAGGAAGCGGAAGCACGCATCGGCCTCCCTGGTCCGGTTGTCGCGCGCCAGACGCGCGCTCAGTACGTCGCGCAGCCGGTGCAAATAGAGCACGTCGGAGGCGGCATATTCGAGTTGCTCGGGCGACAGCGTCTCGGCGGCCCAGTCCGATGATTGCTGCGCCTTCGACAGGCCGATCCCGAGAAGCTCGAAGCAGATGTCCTTCAGCCCGTGCCGGTCGGTGTAGGTGCGCGTCAGCCGCGACGCGATCTTGGTGCAGAACACCGGCCCCGGCATGACGCCGAAGGCATTGTAGAGAACGGCGAGATCGAAGCGGCCGTAATGGAACAGCTTGGTGATGCTGCGGTTCTTGAGCAGGCTGACGAGGTTCGGCGCCTTCTTCTGGCCGGGCGCGATCTGGATGACGTCGGCCGAGCCGTCGCCCGGCGAGATCTGCACGACGCAGAGCCGGTCGCGATGCGGGTTCAGCCCCAGCGTCTCGGTGTCGATGGCGACCGCCCCGACATCGTAATGCAGCAGGCCGGGCAGATCGTTTTTGTGGAAACGTATGTCGCTCATCGTCTTCTCCGGTCGCGGCCCCGTGCAGCGATGCGCGACAGACCGTGCCCGTCCTTGCCGCGATCCGGCGAAAAATCAACAAAAACTTGAGTCTGGCGCAATTTCAGCGTGTCAGCGCCTCGAGAATGCGCGCCCAGGAGCGCTGGCCCTTGTGGAAGGAGCTCATCTCGTACTTCTCGTTCGGCGAGTGGATGCGGTCGTCGTCGAGGCCGAAACCGACCAGCAGCGATTCCATGCCGAGATAGGTCTGGAAATCGCCGACCACCGGGATCGAGCCGCCGCTGCCGGTCACCACCGCCGGCTTCGGCCATTCGTCGGACAGCGCCTGCTTGGCCTTGGCGAGGAAGGGCGAGTCGTAGGAAAGCTGGATCGCCGGCGAGCCGCCATGCGGGTGGAATTCGACCGAGCAGTCGGCCGGAACCCGCTGCCTGACGAATGCCTGGAAGGCGGCGCGGATTTTTTCCGGATCCTGTTTGTGGACCAGGCGGAAGGAGATTTTTGCCGAGGCTTGCGCGGCGATCACCGTCTTGAAGCCCTTGCCGGTATAGCCGCCGATAATGCCGTTGAACTCGGCCGTCGGCCGCGCCCAGGTCAGTTCGAGCACCGAGCGGCCCTTTTCGCCGGACGGGATCGACAGGCCGATCGGGCCGAGGAAGGTCTCGGCCGTCTCACCGAGCGACAGCCACGACTGCAATATCTGCGACGGCGTTTCCTCGACGCCGTCATAAAAACCCGGAATGGTGACGTGACCATCCGCATCGTGGATGTCGGCCAGAATTTTTGCCAGGATGCGGATCGGATTGGCGGCCGCACCGCCATAGAGCCCGGAATGCAGGTCGCGGTCGGCGGCAGTCACCGTGATCTCCTCGCCGACCAGCCCGCGCAGCGAGACGCAGATCGACGGCGTATCGCGGTCCCACATGCCGGTGTCGCAGACCAGCGCGAAATCGGCCTTGAGCTCATCCGCATTCGCCTCGAGAAACGGCTTCAGCGACGGCGATCCGGACTCCTCCTCGCCCTCGAACAGGATTGTGATTCGGCACGGCAATCCGCCATGCACCTGCTTCCACGCGCGGCAGGCCTCGACGAAGGTCATCAGCTGGCCCTTGTCGTCGGCCGCGCCGCGGCCGGTGATCACCTTGTGGCCGGGCTCGATCTCCTTGACCGCCGGCGCGAACGGGTCGCTTTCCCACAGCTCGATCGGATCGACCGGCTGGACGTCGTAATGGCCGTAAAACAGCAAATGCGGCGCGCCCGCCGGCCCATCGTGATGCGCGACCACCATCGGATGGCCTGGTGTGTCGCGCACGCTGGCGTCGAAGCCGATCAGCTTGAGCTCGGCGACCAGCCATTCGGCGGCCTTGCGGCAGTCGGCGGCGTAGTCCGGATCGGTGGAGATCGACTTGATGCCGAGCAGGCCGAACAGGCGTTCCAGGCTCTGGTCGAAGTTCTTGTCGAGGCGGTCGAGAACAGGGGAAACTGCGGACATCTGGCGGGCCTTTCGATTCTGGCGGCGAATCTAGAGCCCATGTTGCGAAACGGAAAGCCCGCGACCGTTGGGCCACAGCTTCCTGTCCAAAGGCAAAAAAATGCCGCCGTGGTGGAGGGAACCACGGCGGCCTCTACTCGAAACGATGCGGCAGCCCGGAGAGGGGGGATAGGCTGCCGCAAGTGTCCGGGATAGGCGGGGGACGGGCCTTGCTCCGGACTTCGGCGAAAACTGCCGATGGCGTTTATCTGTGTCTGCGAACGTGGCGATTCAAGGGCACAAAAATTACACTTTTGTAACATAGCCGTGAGCGAACAAAGCTCCGGCCAGGCCGCATGGCAGGCCAGGCTCGCACGCCATTTGTCAGGGTGTTGCCGGAACCCTTGGCAGAAGCCGCCTTTGGCATGGACCGCGGCGCTGCGCCGCGCTATTCCCTCGTGCCATGAAAAAAGGCGATCATCTCTTCCTTGTCGACGGCTCCGGCTACATCTTCCGTGCCTATCACGCGCTGCCGCCGCTGTCCCGCAAGTCCGACGGGCTGCCGACCAGTGCCGTGCTCGGCTTCTGCAACATGGTCTGGAAGCTGACGCAGGACGCCCGCAACACCGATGTCGGCATCGTGCCGACGCATTTCGCCGTGATTTTCGACTATTCGTCGAAGACCTTCCGCAACGACCTCTACCCCGAATACAAGGCCAACCGCTCGGCGCCGCCGGAAGATTTGATCCCGCAATTCGGCCTGATCCGCCAGGCGACCAGGGCCTTCAACCTGCCGTGCCTTGAGACGGAAGGCTACGAGGCCGACGATTTGATCGCCACCTATTGCCGGCTTGCCTGCGAAGCCGGCGCCGACACCACCATCATCTCTTCCGACAAGGATCTGATGCAACTGGTCGGCCCAACGGTTGCCATGTACGACCCGATGAAGGACCGCCAGATCGGTGTTCCCGAGGTGATCGAGAAATGGGGCGTGCCGCCACAGAAAATGATCGACCTGCAGGCGCTGACTGGCGATTCGGTCGACAATGTGCCGGGCGTGCCCGGCATCGGGCCGAAGACGGCAGCGCAATTGCTCGAACAGTTCGGCGACCTCGACACGCTGCTCGCCCGCGCCGGCGAGATCAAGCAGGACAAGCGGCGCGAATCGATCATCGCCAATGCCGACAAGGCACGCATTTCGCGTGACCTGGTGAGGCTGAAGAACGACGTGCCGGTGACCGAAGGGCTTGACGAATTCGTATTGCATGCGCCGGACGGCCCCAGGCTGATCGGCTTCCTCAAGACCATGGAATTCTCGACGCTGACCCGCCGCGTGGCCGAAGCGACCGGAACCGACGCCGGCGACGTTCCAGCCACCCCCGTCACCATAGAGCGTGCCGATACCGCGCATGGCCCCGATATGGGTTTTGGCGTGCCCGCGGCCGCCGAGAGCGCACCGCCGTCGGACGAAGCGGCACTCGAAGCTCCGGCCGCAGCCAAGCAAGGCGACACCCCATCCCTGCTTTCGGCGCTTCGCCTGGAGGCTGCCACCGCCCGCAAGATCGACACCGGCGCCTACACCTGCATCCGCGACGCCGCGACGCTGAAGGCCTGGATCGCCGAGGCGATGGAGAGAGGCATCGTCGCCTTCGACGTTAAGACGTCCTCGCCCGATCCGATGCGGGCCGAACTGATCGGCCTTGCCATGGCCGTCGCGCCCGGCCACGCCGCCTATGTGCCGCTTGCCCACAAAAACGGCAATGGCGACCTGCTCGGCGGCGGCGCGGTCGAAAACCAGGTCCCGATCCGCGACGCGCTGGCGTTGCTCAAGCCGCTGCTCGAGGACAAATCCGTCCTCAAGATCGTGCACGACATGAAATACCGCCTTGTCGTCATGAGCCGTCACGGCATCGAGATCGGCCCCTATGACGACACCATGCTGATCTCCTACGTGCTCGAGGCCGGAACCCACGGTGGCCACGGCCTGGAGGCGCTGGCCGATAAATGGCTCGGCCACGCGACCATTCCGCTGAAGGAACTGGCCGGTTCGGGAAGAAGCTTCGTCGGCCTCGATCAGGCCGACCTCGGCAAGGCGACGGCTTACGGGGCCGAGCACGCCGACGTCGCGCTCAGGCTCTGGCAAGTGCTGAAGCCACGGCTTGCCGCCAAGGGCCTGGTCTCGGTCTATGAACGGCTTGAACGGCCGTTGGTGCCGGTCCTGGCACGGATGGAGCAGCGCGGCATCTCCGTCGACCGGCAGATCCTGTCGCGGCTCTCCGGCGAACTGGCACAGGGTGCCGCACGGCTCGAGGACGAGATCTACCAGCTGGTCGGCGAACGCATCAACATCGGCTCGCCAAAACAGCTCGGCGACATCCTGTTCGGCAGGATGGGTCTGCCCGGCGGTTCAAAAACCAAGACCGGCCAGTGGTCGACCTCGGCGCAGCTTCTCGAAGACCTCGCCGCCGAAGGCCACGAATTGCCGCGCAAGATCGTCGACTGGCGCCAGCTGACCAAGCTGAAATCGACCTATACCGATGCGCTGCCCGGCTTCATCCATCCCGACACCAAGCGCGTCCACACCTCCTACGCGCTTGCCGCGACGACGACCGGGCGGCTGTCGTCCTCGGATCCCAATCTGCAGAACATTCCGGTGCGCACCGTCGAGGGTCGAAAGATCAGGACGGCCTTCATCGCCGACAAGGGCAACAAGCTGGTTTCCGCCGACTACAGCCAGATCGAATTGCGCGTGCTCGCCCACGTCGCCGAAATCCCGCAGCTCAAGCAGGCCTTCGCCGATGGCGCCGACATCCACGCCATCACCGCGTCTGAAATGTTCAACGTGCCGGTCGAGGGCATGCCTTCGGAAGTGCGCCGCCGTGCCAAGGCGATCAATTTCGGCATCATCTACGGCATTTCGGCCTTTGGCCTCGCCAACCAGCTGTCGATCGCGCGCGAGGAAGCCGGCGACTACATCAAGAAATATTTCGAGCGCTTTCCCGGCATCCGCGACTATATCGATGCGACCAAGGCCTATGCCCGCGAGCACGGCTTCGTCGAGACCATTTTCGGCCGCCGCATCCACTATCCGGAAATCAGATCGTCAAATCCTTCGGTCCGGGCGTTCAACGAGCGCGCCTCGATCAACGCACGCCTGCAGGGCACCGCCGCCGACATCATCCGCCGCGCCATGATCCGTATGGACGAGGCGCTGGAAAAAGCCAGGCTTTCCGCCCGCATGCTGCTGCAGGTGCATGACGAACTGGTCTTCGAGACGGTCGAAGCCGAGGTCGAGGCGACGATCCCGGTCGTCTGCCACGTCATGGAGAACGCCGCCATGCCGGCGGTGTCGATGTCGGTGCCGCTGCACGTCGACGCCCGCGCCGCCAACAACTGGGAAGAGGCGCATTAAGGCGGGCCACAGAGCCATGTTCGGTTCAAGGTTCACGAGCAGCAGCGGTATGCTATAGTGCCCGTATGATCACCAAGGCACTTGAGAATCTGGTAAGGCATGCGGAAGCTTGGCCTCGCGAAGACCAGGAGGAGCTTGCTGATTACGCCCGCGTCATCGAGGCGCGGCGGACTGGCGTGTATGCGATGTCGGAATCAGAGCGCAGCGCGGTCACAGCGGGCCTAGCAGAGGCCGATCACGGCACTTTCGTAGATGAGGATACCGTTCGCGCGGCCGACACCCGCCGCAGGCTATGAAGGTCCGATTTACGCGGCAAGCCTTTGCCGAACGCGAGGCGATTTTCAACTACCTCGAAGAGCGGGCGCCTCAGGGCGCCCTTTCAGTCATTTCTCGGATCCACGCTGGGATTTCGCGACTTGCCGAATTTCCCGAAAGCGGTCACGCGACCGACATCCCTGGCGTTCGCGTCCTCTTCATAGGCCGCTACCCTTATAAGGTCTTCTATCGTGCCCGTGCCGACGCAATTGAGATCCTGCACATCCGGCATACCTCAAGGAGACCCTTTCCCTACTGAGCCGATCCGGGAACACCCGGCGAGGGCTCGGAAAACCTTGCTCCGCCTTCGCCGCGTTGCTCCGGCCTCAAGCCGCCTCGGCCAAACACTTCGCACATGTCCCACGAAACTCGATCACCGCCTTCTTGGCGGCGAAGCCGGTCGAGCGCACCCATTCGTCGAGCCGGTGGCCGACATCATGGTCGGAGAACTCGGTCACCTGGCCGCAGGTGTCGCAGATGGCAAACGCCGTCATCGAATGGCTGTGGTCGTGCGGCTCGGCACAGGCGACGAAGGAATTGAGGCTTTCGAGCCTGTGCACGAAGCCGGATTTCACCAGCGTGTCGAGCGCCCGGTAGACCTGCAGCGGCGCGCGAAAACCGCGCTCGCGCAATTGGTCGAGCAACGTATAGGCGCTGAGCGGGCCGCTGGCGGCCTCGAGTTTCTCGAGCACGCAAAGCTGGTTCTTCGTCAGTACATCCCTTGCCGCCATGATCCCGTTCCAAGCCGCTCCGTGCCGATCGCTGCCATTAGGCATGCAATCCGGCCTCTTCCACTGAGATAGCGACGAACTGCCTTTTTTGCTACTGTTTCTATTCGCAGCCGGTGGTCGGCTGGCCGGCGACGCCATATTCAAAATACTGACAAAATCCTCGGCCAGGCTGGCCGTGCTTGGAAATTCGATCGGGCTTGGGGAAGCAATCATGATCAAAGTGACGCGGCGGACGCTGCTTGCCGGCACGTCCGCGCTGGCCGCTGCCGGCCTGGTGCCGTTTCGGGCATTCGCAGCGGCGCGCACCTACCATGCGCTGCTTGTTGCCTGCACCGATTACCCGAACCTGCCGAAGAAAAACTGGCTGATCGGACCGAAAAACGATGCCGGCCTGGTGCGCGATTACCTCCTGGGGAACACGCCCGCGCCGGTAAAATTCCTGGCCGAAAACGTCACGCTGCTCGCCAAGGATGTCGAAGGCGCCAACGGACCGCCGACACATGCGGCGATCAAGGCGGCGTTGGCCGATCTTGCCGTCAAGGTCCAGCGCGACGATTTCGTCTACCTGCATTTGTCCGGTCACGGCGCGCAGCAGCCGGCAGCGAACAAGGGCGACGAGACGGACGGCCTCGACGAGATTTTCTTGCCGTCCGACATCGACAAATGGGTGAACCGCGAAAAGGGCGTGCCCAATGCGCTGGTCGACAACGAGATCGGCACCGCTCTCGACGTTATCCGCGACAAGGGCGCCTTTGTCTGGGCCGTGTTCGACTGCTGCCATTCCGGCACGGCGACGCGCGCCGCCGAGGTCGACGACGAGCTGGAACGCAAGGTCGAGTTCGCCGATCTGGTCGGCGGCGACGACGCTGCCAGGGCGGCTGCGGTGAGAGCCTATGACGAGATTGCGTCGGCCGCGTCACGCGGCTTTGACGAGGACGGGCAGCGCAAGCCGGCCTTCAAGCTGACGCCGACCGGCGCCGAGCCGACCACCAAGGGCAAATTGGTCGCCTTCTACGCGGCGCAGACGGTGGAGACGACGCCCGAGATGCCGCTGCCCAAGGGCACGGCCGATGCACCGCGTTTCGGCCTGTTCACCTTCACCATCCTGTCGAAACTGGCCGAGAACCCCAACATCACCTATCGCCAGCTCGGCCAGGCCGTGCTGCAGCAATATTCGGCGGACGGCCGCACCCGGCCGACGCCGCTGTTCGAAGGGGAACTCGACGCACGCGTCTTCGGCACCGACAAGACAGACGCGGTCATGCAATGGCCGATCGTCATCGAGAACGACAAAGCCACGATCGGCGCCGGGTTGCTGCAACGCCTCACCCCCGGCAGCAGGCTCGCAATATTGCCGTCGGCGCTGTCGCCGCTGTCCGAGGCGCTTGGCTATCTCCAGGTTCAGTCGACGAAAAACCTGGAAAGCCGGGTCAAGCCGGTCGAGTTCGGCGGCAAGCCGGCGCTCAAGCTGGCCGATATCCCCGCCAATGCCTATGCACGGCTGGCCGAGCTCGCCGTCGACTACAAGCTCGTGGTCGCGCGGCCGGCTGCGGCCAAAGGCCTCGAGAAAGAGGCCGCGCTGGCGAACTCGGTTCTCGACGAACTGGCGGCCAGGAAGAGCTCAGGGTTTCACATCGCGCTGGTCGAGCCGGGCAAGAGCGCAGATCTGCGTCTCGCAGTGCTGCGCGAGAACGCCATTGCCGGCGCCGCAGAAGATGCCACCGACGCGCCGGCGCTGTGGTTCCTGCCGGCTTCGGGCGACATGACGCTCAAGGGCGGCAGCAAGCCGCCGTTGATCGTCATTCATCCGGACGGCCGCGAAAAGTTGATCGAGGCCGCCGCAGGGAATCTGACGAAAATCTTCCGCGCCATTGGCCTGTCGAGGCTGGCCGCCGCCTCCGATTATCGGCCGGAAGAGGTCAGCGTCGAGTTCCGGATCAAGCGTTTTGACAGCGACACGCTGCAGCCGATCGAAGCGTCGACTGTGCCGCGTGTTTCGCCCGACGATCAGGTCCACGTACTGGCCAGGAACGGTTCGACCAACCTGGTCGACATCAACGTGCTCTACGTCGGCTCCGACTATTCCATCCAGCATTTTCTTGCCGAGCGCCTGACCGAAGGCGCCGTGCTCGAGGAAGGCCTGTTCAAATTCACCGACACCAGCTTCGGCATGGAGCGGATGATCGCCGTCTTGACCGAAGCACCGCCGCAGAGCGAGAAGCAGGATCTGAGCTTCCTGGCGCAAGAGGGCGTTGTCTCGGTAACGCGCGGACTGGGACAGCCAAGCTTCGCCGACATGCTGGCCGATATCGGCATGGCGCCGGCGACACGGTCGGCCATGCGGCTGACCGACGACAAGGGGTCGAAGGGCGCCGTGATGATTTTTCCGATGGAGACCGTGCCGCGCGCCTGAGGCGCGGTCAGGTGCCCGGCCGGGCCTCTTGCCTAATCGGCTGATAATGAACATTCTTCGACCACCGCTGTCGGCGGCCGAACGGAACGGGTGAGGGCGTTCGTGAACAGGATCGTATTTTCGTGGCGCGCAACAACCGCCGGCCTTGTCGCCGGGCTGTTGCTGGCCGCCAATGCTTCGGCGGACGAGGCTTGCGGCCTCTGCGCCAAGGAGGTCGTCATCAATTCCGAACTGGCGAGCTGCTTTCTCGACCAGTACGACCGGATCGCCAAAACCGGCAACACCGCCGTTGTCGTCGATCTCAGCAGCTGCGCCTCGCGCGGCGTGGTCGAGCCGTTGCCGTCGCCGGGCAAGGCGCAGGTGGAGCCTGACGTGCAGTTCATCGTTTCGCGCACGCAGCTGGATTGCCTGAAGAAGAAGCTGGAGACGCCGGGCATCGTGCTCGACCCGTCCGCCACCATAGAATTGGACAGCTGCGGATGACGAAAGCGGGGGGCAACGCAACGCAGCAGGCAGTGACGGCGCCGGTACCGCAAAAGAAGCCGGTGTCGCTGCCGGAAACCGTCGAAGGCCTGCCGTGGGTGAGCAATCACGAGGTCAAGAAGGAGGCGAACCCATTCACCGATCGCGACTGGCGCATGCTCGTCTATGCCTGGTCCGGATTGCTGGTGCGCCTGGCGATCATCTTCACCTTGATCTTTTCGGTCTACCAGTTCCTGGCGAACCAGGAGCAGAAGCGCATCGAGCAGACGATGTCGCTGGTCGAGCTCTGGGAAAGCAAGGATTACCAGCAGGCGCAACGGGCCCTCAAGCAACGCCTGGCGGCGCTCAACGCCAAATACGGCAATCTGCTCAGTGCCAATCCGACGCCGACCGAGGAACAGGTGTTCAGACAGCGCATCGGCATCGAAGCGATGAGCGCTACCGGCGGCGACATGCCGCTTGCCGACTTCAGCGACAATTTCGACCGCGTCGTCTATTTCCTCAACCGCCTTTCCTTCTGCGTCGAAGGCAGGCTGTGCTCGCGCGACGTCGCCGACTCCTATTTCCGCGACTATGCCGCTTCCTTCTGGAGCTATTTTGCCGGCTATATCGATAAGGAGCGCAAGGCCGGTTCACCGACTTTCGCCCAGCCGATCGAGAACTATGTGCGCCAGGCGCCACCCTCGGCCCAGTCCAGATAATTCCCGAAAATGCGAAAGCCGGCGACGGAAATGCTCCGCCGCCGGCCGGTTTTCCGCGACGATCGCGGCGGAAACTCTGCAGGCCTATTTGTACAGGCTGTTGATCCACTGGACGTTGATGGCGTTCAGACGCACGGCGGTATTGGCATCCGGGCTCTCGGCCACGTTCACGCCGGTGATGACGCGCTGCTTGGAGCCATTGTCATAGGCATAGACCGAGCTGCCGCTCGACCCGGGATAGGTGTCGCAGTCGTACTGGAAATACTCGGTGGCGATGTTTTCGGCATGCACTTCGCAGGTCGCCTTCCACATCGTGCCCATCGGCTTGTCGCCGGGATAGCCGATGATGTTGGCGGTGAAATCGCCGAGGTCGTCATAATTGGCATAGCCGAGCCAGCCGAGGTTGGTGCCGACATCCTGCTTCAGGGTGACGATGCCGAGATCCCACGGCACGACCGAGCCGTAAAAGCCCTGGTAATTGTCGATGAAGCCCTGGATGACATAAGCGCTTTCATAGGTGAAGGCGCCGAACGGCGCGTCGTCGGCAGTCTTGCCGTTGAGAGCCGGCACGAACAGGATATCGTCGAGCCAGGCCTTGTCCTCGTGGCTGTAGAGGCAGTGCGCCGCGGTGAGCACCGTGCGCGGGCCGATCAGCGTCGCCGAGCAGCTGCCATAGCTGCCGCTCTTCGATTTGCCTTCGAGATAGCCGATCGCGGTGAATGGGTAGGTTTTAGTATTCTTGATCTGCTCGCGGTCGTCCGTGCCGAACACCTGACGGCCAGCCTCTTCGCCTCCGCTCAGTCCGGAATTGTCGGACTTCTGCCCGTCGGCGGGCGCGTTCATGTCCTTGATGACAAGGTCCTTCAGCGTCTCGTTCGGGTCAATCTTGATGTCCTTGCCATCGGCGGAGCGGCCGACGATGCCATAGGATTTGACGGCCGTTGCTTCGTCGGTGAGCGGCGCGGCGCGGTTGGCCTCGTCGTCGGTCAGTTTCGGCGGGGCGATTGGTTTCGCCCGGCCGGGCTTGTAATCGCCCGATGTTACATCCCGCATGCTTTCGCCGTTGCCGGCATTGGCGGAACCTGGATCGGCAGCCAAGGCAGGAACCGCCCACATTGCGGTGGAAAGCAACGCGGACGCAATAATGCTATGTGTCAGTTTTGTCATGGTGAGACTCTCCCAAAAGTCAGCAAGGACTGGATCAAGATACAGAAATATTGTCGAGATCGTGGTGGCGCAAAAAAATGAAATTGGTTACCGGTGCCTTTACCGGGCCATTATTCAGTGCAGCCAGTTTAGGTCCCCGCCAAAAATGCCTGCAACGGTATACTGCCTAAAATAATCCAACATTGGCAACGACAAATTGCTTCCACATAGCCCGTGGGGGGCTATAGGATTTTGGGCGGGTTGGCTCGACAGCACGACTAGCAGAAATGGTGCTCGGCTTTGTGACGGATCGTGCTTCGCCGTGGAGCATGATCTCACCGGCCGGTTCCATTTCAGTGGACCATGCGTCGGCGACTGACCTGTCGGGAACATCGTCTCAGGGGGTTCGAGGTGAAGATCATCCATAGGTTCAGACCGATTGCCGCCGCCGCGCTGCTCGGCATCGCGGCGGCCTTGCCGGCCGTCAAATCCGTTCATGCCACGGACGCGGCCGCTCGGCCGGAGGCGGCGATCTCGCCGATGAAACGCGTGGCCGAGGCCAGGGCCAAGGCCAGGGCGGAGAACCCCGACGGCGCCGATCGCGTCTACGGCGGCAAAGAGGCCGAGAAGGGCGCTTACCCGTTCCAGGTGGCATTGCTGACCGCCGGCAAACTGGACAAAAGCCCGGCCTCGCAGGCGAATGCGCAGTTCTGCGGCGGCAGCCTGATCGCGCCGCAATGGGTGCTGACGGCGGCGCACTGCCTCAATGACGACGGCGAGCCGATTTCGCCTGATATGGTCACCGTGCTCACCGGCGCCACCGATCTGAGCGAGGGCAAGCGCTACAAGGCGGTGGAGATCATCGTCAACGAGGGCTACAGCGAGCAGACGCTGGACAACGATCTCGGCTTGATCCGGCTGGCCGCGCCGGCCGATGCCCCGACCATCAAAATTGCCCGTGAGCCGACACCGGACGCCGGCAAGACGACGGTCACCGGTTGGGGCAAGATGCAGGACGGAACGTTTCCCACCGCGCTGATGGTCGCCGACCTGGACCTCCAGCCGAACGCAACCTGCAACAGCGGCATCAAGGCGATTTATGCGCATGATTTGAAGGCAGCGCTCGGCGAGCTCGCCCGCCGCATGCGTTATTCGGAAAGGGGCATCGAGGCGGCCGCCAACGCGATTGCAGCCGATATGGCCGATCCGCTTACCGGCAACATGATCTGCGCCGGCACGGCCAGCGGCGAGCGCGACGCCTGCAATGGCGACAGCGGCGGACCGCTGTTCGTGACCGGCGCCGATGGTCCGGTGCAGGTCGGCGTCGTCAGCTGGGGCGAAGGTCCGGCCGACGGCGGCACCGCCTGCGGCCACAAGAACGCCTACGGCATCTACACGCGGCTGGCCAATTACACCGGCTGGATCGAGGAGAAGATGAAGACGGCGGCGCCCGCAGCGCCCAAAGCCCTCGGCACGGCGCAGAAGCCCGCCACGCCCTGACCGGTGTCATTTGCTGAACCAATGAACAGCGGGAGCAATCCCGCCGTTTCTGCCCGGAACCTTAGGTTGGGACTAAAACCAGCGATCGCGGCGCTGGTCTGTGGCGGCCAAGGCGAGGCCCAGTAGCGCCCCTACGGCCGCTCCGAGTATGAAGGCGGACGATATTGTGCCAGGATTCTCCTGGACCACCCCGGACACCGTCTGTGCCCTGTTGCGCAGGGCTTGTGCCGTCCGGGAGGCGCGCTCAGCAGCGTTGCCATACCAATCGCCGGCGTCCTCGATCGCCTCTTCCGCGCGTTCCGCCAAGGTTCGGTTGATCTTGTTGATCTCGCGCCTCAGCTGCGCGACCTGCTTCTCCAGGGCTTCCTGAGCTTCACGTTGAGTCATCTTCGGTGCTGCGGATTCGTTCGGTTCGTCGGCCATGGTAATCTCCTTTGCTCAGGCTCGGCTCAACGGCCGGCCCACTGTGCAGGTTCCTCCGCAAAACGCGTATGTCCGGTGTTTGTTCGGTGAGAAACCGGCTTTTGTCCGGCATGTCTGCGAATTCGGCATCAACATCGGATCGTTCCGGCGCTCCCCGCGTTGGTGAAAACGCCACAAGGGAGGAACCGCCATGGATGACGATCGGCATGAAAAAATTCGGCAGCGAGCCTATGAAATCTGGGTGCGCGAGGGGCGTCCGCACGGCGAACATGAGCGTCATTGGCAGCAGGCAAAACATGAGCTTGGTCTCGACGACGCGGACCGCGTTGCGGCGGGAACGATCGCCAGTTCCGACGTTCTGACGGTCGAGGCACTGGCGATGCGCACCGGGATAACCGGTGATCAGGCGCAAGAGCTGATCGACAGGCTTGGCAACGACAGGGCGACGCTGGAGGAAGCCGCGCGGAACCTCAAGGCAGCCGAAAGCTAGCCGCTGGCTGTCGAGGTCGAAGACGGCTGCCAACTGAAGTGGCAAATCTGACCCCGCGCACGCGAGTTGCCGGACTTATTGTATCCCACGGCATCATCGCCGCGTCCGCATGCGCCGACCGCGGTCGGCGCCAGGACGCTGGCCTATGATGCCGAAATAAATTTTGATAAGGATTGCAGATGTACTGGAGAGTAGAGGAAGATGTATTGAGGTACCGTCCACCTCTTGTCGGCAGTGCGCGATGTCGGGTTGGACCCTGTGCGCGCGGGACTGGTGAGGCAGGCGGCCGATTGGCCTGGTCAAGCGCCCGGGCGCATCTGACGGA
Organism: Mesorhizobium sp. M1169; assembly: GCF_040318345.1. Taxonomy (NCBI): domain Bacteria; kingdom Pseudomonadati; phylum Pseudomonadota; class Alphaproteobacteria; order Hyphomicrobiales; family Phyllobacteriaceae; genus Mesorhizobium; species Mesorhizobium sp. M1169. Next base: position 52,697 of record NZ_JAMYME010000021.1, read on the forward strand.
TCAACTCGACGGCGTTGTGGATCTGAGACCGATGAAGGACCGGCTGCCATCGTCGACGGGCTGTTCGATTTGCTCGACACGGATGTCGCGGCTCAAAAAGGTGTACCGTCACCGTAATTAAATTTCACCAGTTACCGGGCGGACTGTACTGAATGATAGCGATCTTGCCTACTATGCTGTAAATCCATTCAATTCATTGAGGTTTCCGTAATGAGTAATCGGATATCGTGGATTGAGAATACCGAAGTAACTTTGATTAGAATCGAATTGTATTCGGTTGTGATTGAAGCTTTGTCCTTAGACATGGGAGATAGGATATCGATAGATATAAATAGCGATTTTAAAATCTATATTTCAGATGAGCTCTCAAAGTACGATGTCGTAAAACACAACGGATCACTTCCAATTCTTTGGAAATTAATAGGTATGAGCATAGTTTCCGTAAAATTCGATCAAGACGCCCTCGAAATAGAGCTCAACGACGGCGTACGCATCTCTGTCGAACTAGAAATTGGAAAGTTGGAGCAAGTTAGCTTTCGCCGCACAAAGCCAGATACACTCGAACACCTTCCCTGAAGCCCGGCAGAAATTACGGTGACAGTGCACTCTTTACTATGTTCGCCCGGCTGTCGTTGTGTAGATTGACCGCGTGGCTCAAATGCTCGCATCGTCGTTCCCGGTCTGAGTCGTGGATGCCGTCATCGCCTGCTTCCTCGGCGGCCCCTTGCGCTCGGCCGATGCCGCCCAGAGATTGATGTCCGACTCGCGGGCAAAGCTGTCGATCTCGGCGAGTTCGGCATCGCTGAAGTCGAGCGCCTTCAGCGCGCCGACGCAATCCTCGACCTGTTCCGGCCGGCTGGCGCCGATCAGCGCCGATGTGACCCTGCCTCGGCGCAGCACCCAGGCCAGCGCCATCTGCGCCAGCGTCTGGCCGCGGCGACGGGCGATGACGTTCAGCGCCTCGATATTGGCGATCGATTTGTCGTTGATGAATGCCGGGCGCAGCGACTTGCCCTGGCTGGCGCGGCTGCCATCGGGGATGCCGCCGAGATATTTGTCGGTCAGCATGCCTTGCGCCAGCGGCGAGAACACGATCGAGCCGACACCAAGCCCCTCCAGCGTATCGAGCAGGCCATCATCCTCGACCCAGCGGTTGAGCATCGAATAGCTCGGCTGATGGATCACGCAAGGCGTGCCGAGCTGCTTCAATATGTCGGCGGCCTCGCGGGTGCGCTGCGAATTATAGGAGGAAATGCCGGCATAGAGCGCCTTGCCCGAGCGCACCGCGTGATCGAGCGCGCCCATCGTTTCCTCCAGCGGGGTGTCGGGGTCGAAGCGGTGCGAATAGAAGATGTCGACATAGTCGAGCCCCATCCGCTTCAGGCTCTGGTCGAGGCTGGCCAGCACATATTTGCGGCCGCCCCACTCGCCATAAGGCCCTGCCCACATTTCGTAGCCGGCCTTGGTCGAGATGATCAGCTCGTCGCGATAACCGGCAAAGTCCGTCCGCAGGATCTCGCCGAACGCCCGCTCCGCCGAGCCGGGCGGCGGGCCGTAATTGTTGGCGAGGTCGAAATGCGTGATGCCGAGATCGAACGCCCTGCGCGTGATCGCCTGCTTGGTTCTATGCGACGTGTCGTCGCCGAAATTGTGCCACAGCCCAAGCGAGATCGCCGGCAGCTTCAGGCCGGACCGCCCGCAGCGATTGTAGACCATCTTGTCATAGCGGTTTTCGGCGGGGACATACGGCATGGGAAATCCTCAAATCGAAACGAGCCCGACGGCTGCCGCCGCGACAGTGGGGCAGTCGAGCTTGCCACCCTTAGCCTCTCCCCGCGCAAACGGGGAGAGGCTTTTTGCGGTGCTTGGGAGGCGCGCCGCCTACTTGGTTTTCTTCTTCGCCAGCAGCTCCTTCGCCGCCTTGACGCCGAGTGCCGCGGGCCGCTCGCAGCTGGTCTGCATGGCGACGAACTTTCCGGTCTCGCCCGAACGCAACAGTCCGGTCATGACGTCGACGGCATGCAGCGCCAGTTCCATCGAGCAGCGGTGCGGCCGACCTTCCCTGATCGCGATCGCCATGTCGGCCAAACCGGCGGTGCGGTAGTTGGCCATCATGCCTTGCGAATGCATCTCGTTGGGCACGCCGAACGGATGCGGCCATTTCGGCAGCTTCTTCACCGGCTTGGCGGCCTCGGTGAAACGCACGTCGCCGCCGAAGAAATTCGGATCCGGCACGAACACCGTGCCCGCCTCGCCATAGAGTTCCATCGGCGCGTGGCCGTGGCTCCAGACGTCCCAGCTGGTGTTGAGCGTCACCACGGCACCGTTCTCGAATTCCAGCACGCCATGGATCGTCGTCGGCGTGGAGACCGGGATCTTTTCGCCGGCGCGCGGCTTCGAGCTGATGATGCGTTCCGTCATCGGGATCGAAGCGAAGGCGGCGACCTGCTTCACCGGCCCGATCAGCTGGATCAGGTTGGTGATGTAATACGGTCCGATATCGAGCACCGGCCCGGCGCCCGGCTGGAAGAAGAAGTCCGGATTGGGGTGCCAATGCTCCATGCCATGGCTCATCACATGACAGGTGCCGCTGGTGATCCTGCCGAGCCTGCCGGTGTCGATCAGGTCGCGGACAAGCTGGTGCGCGCCGCCGAGGAAGGTGTCGGGCGCCGAACCGATGCGCAGCCCCTTGCTTTCCGCCCGTTTTTTCAGGTCGAGCCCTTCCTTGACCGACAGCACGAAGGGCTTCTCCGAATAGACGTGCTTGCCGGCGTCGAGGATCTGCTTCGACACCTCGTAATGCACCGCCGGAATGGTCAGGTTGACGATGATGTCGATATCGTCGGCCTTGAGCAGCCCCACGACGGTCTCGGCGCGCAGCTTGAACTCTTTTGCCCGCGCTTTCGCCGCTTCCATGTTGATGTCGGCGCAGGCGCGCATCTCGATGCCGCGAAACAGCGGCGCCAGCGAGAAATACGCCTTCGAGATGTTGCCGCAGCCGATGACGCCGATGCCAAGTTTTGTTGCCATGCTGATGTGCTCCTAATAGGTCTTGGCGGCTGCGATCGAGCGGCGGGCGAAGCGCTCGATATCGTTGGGATTGTCCTGTTCCATGACGTAGTATTTTGCGGCGCTTTTGGCGCGTAGCGCCTTGATCAGGCCGGGCCAGTCGATGGTGCCGTGGCCGACGTCGGACCAGCCGTCCTCGTCGAGGCCCTCGCCCGGCTTGGCCAAGTCCTTGACATGGACGGCGACGATGCGCTTGCCGTGCTTCTCGATCCAGGGCAGCGGATCGACGCCGCCGCGCACCACCCAGGCGACGTCCATCTCCCAGCCGATGTCGGGCGCGGAGGACAGGATATGGTCCTGCGGCACCGAGCCGTCGGCAAGCGCCTTGAACTCGAAATCATGGTTGTGCCAGGCAAAGCCATAGCCGGCTTTCCTGGCCGTCTCGCCGACCTTGGCCAGGCGTTCGCCGAAACCGCGCCAGCCGGCTGTGTCGGCCGGCCTGAACTCGGCGTTCAGGAACGGGCAGATGAGCAGCGTGATGCCGAGCGCGTCGGCCGTCCTGCGCACGCCGTCGAAATCCTTCTCGAGCGCGTCGATCGAGAAATGCCCGGTCGGCATGGCGAGCCCGTTCTTGTCGAGCTCGGCACGGAACGCCTTGGGATCGTTATAGACGCCGCCGAACCCTTCGACTTGGCTGTAACCAAGCTCCCCCAGCATCTTGAGCACGCCCTCCCAGGGCTGGAAATTGCGGGCGCTGTAAAGTTGGAATGACCAGTTCATCGTCTCTGTCCGTTTTCTTGTGGATGGTTAGTTTTGGGGGGATGAGTCTTGGGGGAATGGAAGAGTCTTGGGAGGCTAAATCATGCTCTAGAGGCGGTTGCCTGTGACGGCGTCGAAAAGCGAGGCGCGCATCGGGTCAAAACCGATGCCGACCGCCTCGGCGTTGTTTGGCGTGCGCTCGGCTGTCACCCGCACCGTGAAATTCTGGCCGGCGAGCTTCAGCCAGACCAGCGTGTCGGAACCCATGGGCTCGACGACCTCGACATTTGCCGTGGCTGCGAACGGCCATCCCGTGCCGCTGTTGAACGCCACGTGCTCGGGGCGGATGCCGAACACGGCCGGCCCTGGCACCGGGTCCTTCTCGAAAGCATAGGTGGCAAGCGGTATCCGCACATCCTCGGCGACGAAGTGCCAGTCGCCTGCCGCTTGCTCCAGTCTGCCGTCGAGGAAGTTCATTGCCGGCGAACCGAGGAAGCCGGCGACAAACCGGTTGACCGGCCGGTTATAGATGGTCTGCGGCGCATCGAGCTGCTGGATGACGCCGCCCTTCATCACCGCGATACGGTCGGCCAGCGTCATCGCCTCGATCTGGTCGTGGGTGACGTAGATCATGGTGTTCTCGAGCTTGCGATGCAGCAGCTTGATTTCGACGCGCAATTCCGCGCGCAGCTTGGCGTCGAGGTTGGAGAGCGGTTCGTCGAACAGAAAGACATCGACGTCACGCACAAGTGCGCGCCCGATCGCCACGCGCTGGCGCTGGCCGCCGGACAGCGCCGCCGGCTTGCGATGCAAAAGCGGTTCGATCTGCAGGATCTCGGCAGCCCGGGCGATGCGCTTGGCGATCTCGTCCTTGGCGAGGCCGGCAACGCGCAGCCCGAACGACAGGTTCTTCTCCACCGTCATCTGCGGATAGAGCGCGTAGGACTGGAACACCATGCCGATGCCGCGATCCTTGGGCTCTTCCCAGGTGACGTTCTTGCCCTTGATGAAGATGCGGCCTTCGGAAACGTCGAGCAGCCCGGCAATGCAGTTTAGCAAGGTCGACTTGCCGCAGCCGGACGGGCCGAGCAGCACGATGAATTCGCCTTCGGCAACATCGAGGTTGAGCGTCTGCAGCACCGATATCGCACCGAAATTCAGCGACAGGTTCTGGATCGAGACGCTGGTGCCGTTTGCCGCAATGCTGCCGTTTGCGTTCATCGCCATCATCCTTTCACCGCGCCGGCGGCGATGCCGCGCACAAACAATTTTCCGGACAGGAAATAGACGATCAGCGGCACCAGGCCGGTCAGGATGGTGGCTGCCATGTTGACGTTGTATTCCTTCACGCCTTGCACCGAGTTGACGATGTTGTTGAGCTGCACCGTCATCGGATAGGTGTCGGGGCGGGTGTAGACGACGCCGAACAGGAAGTCGTTCCAGATGCCGGTCACCTGCAGGATGATGGCGACGACGAAGATCGGCAGCGACATCGGCAGCATGATGCGGAAATAAATGCCCCAGAAGCCGGCGCCGTCGACACGCGCTGCCCGGAACAGCTCCTCCGGCATGGAGGTAAAGTAGTTGCGGAACAACAGTGTGAGGATCGGCATGCCGAAGATGGAATGGACGATCACCAGGCCGCTGAGGCTGCCGTAAAGGCCGACTTCGCGCAGGATGATGACGATCGGATAGATCATCACCTGATAGGGGATGAAGGCGCCGACGATCAGGATGATGAAGAAGGTGTCGGCACCTTTGAAGCGCCAGTTGGCAAGCGCATAGCCGTTCACCGAGGCGAGCGCGATCGACAGGATCACCGACGGGATCGTGATGCGCACGGAATTCCAGAAGCCACGCGACAGCCCGTCGCAGTTGAGCCCGGTGCAGGCGCTCGACCAGGCCTTGACCCATGGCTCGAAGGTGATCTCCATCGGCGGCGAGAAGATGTTGCCGAGGCGTATCTCGGGCATGCCTTTGAGCGACGTCACCACCATCACATAGAGCGGCAAAAGATAGTAGAGCGCCACCACGATCAGCGTGCCGTAGAGGAAGATGTTGCGGCGCGAGAATGTGTGGCGCGGCTTCGGCCCGCTCGGCCCGTAGGCTTCGAGCCCGCCGGCGCCGGCAATGGCGGGCAATGAAACGGCTTGGTCAGACACGCTTCTTGCCTCCAAACTCGAGATAGGCCCACGGCACGATGACGATGATCACCGACAGCAGCATCATCGTCGAGGCGGCGAACCCCTGACCGAGGTTCTGGGCGAAGAACATGTAGTCATAGACATATTTGGCCGGGACTTCGGAGGCGATGCCGGGCCCGCCGCTGGTCTGGGCGACAACCAGGTCATAGATCTTGACGATACCGGCAGCGATGATGACAAGCGTGGTGATGAAGACCGGCCGCATCATCGGTATGATGATGAACAGATAGGTCTTCCAGGTCGGTATCCCGTCGACCCGCGCTGCCTTCCAGATATCCTCGTCGATCCCGCGCAGGCCGGCCAGCATCAGGCACATGATGAGCCCGGTGCCCTGCCAGAGAGCGGCGATCAATATGCCGTAGATGACGATGCTGGAATCATAGAGCGGATTGAAGCTGAAGCTCGTCCAGCCGAGGCTGCGCACCACTCCCTGGATCCCGAACTCGGGGTTGAGCAACCACTGCCAGACGAGGCCGGTGACGATGAAGGAGAGGGCGAAGGGATAGAGGAAAATGGTCCGGAACGTGTCCTCGAACCGGATCTTCTGGTCGAGCAGGGCGGCAAGCAGGAAGCCGATCACCAGCGAGAACAGCAGCGACAGCACGCCGTAGATCAGCAGGTTCTCGATCGAGACCAGCCAGCGCGGCACCGACCACAGCCGGTAGTACTGGTCGAGCCCGACGAAATGCAGCCGTGGCAGGAGCTTCGAACTGGTGAAGGAATAAAGCACCGTCCACGCGCTGCCGCCGACAAAGATCACCAGCGCGGTGAGGATCATTGGGATCGAGGCGATTTTCGCATTGAGGTTGCGAAAGAGTTGGCTAGGGCGTTCGCTCTTGCTCATCTGCACAGCCGCTTTGGATCGGGTAAGGGCCGGAGGGTCAAGAGGCCTTGACCCGAGCTCCCGACCCTGCGTTTGCAGGGGCGGGAGTGAGGCGGTCGGTCGATCGCTCAATCGGCCGAACCGACAATGGCGGCGAAGCGCTTCTGCGCATCTTCCACGGTCATGTCCTGCTTGGCGAAGAACTCGGAGAAAAGATCCTCCTTCTGCTTCTGGGTATCCTGCGAAAGCAGCTGGTCGGTCCAGGGCATGATATTGCCCTTGGCGAGAATTTCGAGCCCCTTCTTCATGCAGTCGTTCGCCGCCTTGAGGTCGACGTCGCCGCGCACCGGCAGCGAGCCTTTCTTGAGATTGAAGGCGACCTGCGTCTTGGGATCGAGCAGCGTGTGGGCCAGCACTTCCTGTGCCTTCGATTTTTCGGGATCCTTCAGCAGCGGGAAGTAGAAAGCGTCGCCGCCGGTGGCGATCATCTCGTTGAGACCGAGGCCCGGAAGGCAAGTATAGTCCTTGCCGGCGACCTGACCGGCAACCTGGAACTCGCCCTGCGCCCAGTCACCCATGATCTGGCCGCCCGCCTTGCCGGTGATGACCAGATTGGTGGCCTGGTTCCAGTCCTGCACATTGGTGTTCTTGGCCATCTTGCGGGCATCGTCCGCGGCCTTGAAGACCTTGGCGACCTCGGGCCCGGCGGCGAATTCCGCGTCCTTGTCCTTGTAGACCTTGAGGAAGGCGTCGGTGCCGCCGACCGCCGCAAGCAGCACGTCGAAAGCGCCGGAGGCCTGCCAGGGCTGGCCGCCGACCGCGAGCGGCTGGATGCCTGCTTTTTCAAGCGCGGGCGCCGCAGCGACATATTCATTCCAGTTCTTCGGCACCGGCACGCCGGCCTTTTTGAAGGCCGCATTCGACAGCCACAGCCACTGCCAGGAGTGGATATTGACGGGCACGCAATAGATCTTGCCGTCGAGGGTACAGCCATCGAGCAGGCTCTTCGGCTGCACGATTTCCGTCCACTTTTCCTTGGTGGCGAGATCGGTGAGGTCGCGCATCAGCCCGGCCTGCACCAATTCTTCCGCCTGCCGGCCGTGATTGAACTGGGTCGCGCCCATCGGGTCGCCGCCGGTGATGCGGCTGATCATGATTGGCCGCGCCGTGCCGCCGGAGCCGGCGATGGCGCCGTCAACCCAGTGATTGCCGGTTGCGTCGAAAGCCTTGGCGAGTTCGGCGACCGCTGCCGCCTCGCCGCCGGAGGTCCACCAATGGGTGACTTCCAGATCCGTCGCGGCCGCCGGGCCGGCAAATTGCAGCGCGACCGTCGTAGCCAGCGCAGCAGTCATGAGTTGGTATCGCATTTCGTTCCTCCCAGAATCTGAAACGTTACAGATTTTCGATACGGCAATTGCTTAAGGCGCGCAACCCCTCAGGCGAAGGTGGCATCAAGTTTTTTCGAAGCGCGAATAAAATCGGGCGGCTCGTCGGCCTACCGCATCGCAACAAGAGGGGTTGCACTGCAAAATGCAATGCTGCGACGCCAGAAAACCGGAAAAGCTCCTTCTGTCGCTCTTTTTTGCGCCGACCGGAGTGCCGCTCGTTTTGCGCCTGTCACCAGTGATATCGCCACGGCAGTGACAATCTGTAACGTTTCAGTATATAGCGGTCTCATTCGGTGAAGGCCCGCGGCGTACCCGCGGCCCGCCGATTGCCGGCCTGCCCGGCAACTGCTATGCGCCTGACGGGGCGGGATGAATGAACAGGCATCAAAAAGAGAAGGCCGACGAAGCGTCGGGCCGGGGCCGGCCGACACTGAAGACGCTCGCCTTCATGACCGGGCTGGGCGTCACCACCGTGTCGCGCGCGCTGAAGGATGCGCCCGAGATCGGCGCCGAGACCAGGCGGCGCGTCCAGCTTGTCGCCAAGCAGATCGGTTATCGGCCCAACCGTGCCGGCGTCCGCCTGCGCACCGGCAAGACCAATGTCATCAGCCTGGTGCTCAACACCGAGCACGAGATCATGAGCTTTGTCTCGGATATCATCTACGGCGTTTCCGAAGTCATTGCCGACACGCCCTACCATTTGATCGTGACACCCTACTCGCGCTCGCAGGATCCGCTCGACCCGATCCGCTACCTCGTGGAAACCGGTTCAGCCGACGGCGTCATCATTTCGCGCACGCAGCCGAACGATCCGAGGGCCCGTTATATGCTGGAGCGCGGCATCCCCTTTGCCACGCATGGCCGCACCGATATGGGGCTGATCCATCCCTACCATGATTTCGACAATTACGCTTTCGCAGCCGAGGCAGTGCGCCATCTGGCCGGCCTCGGCCGCCGCCGACTGGCTCTGTTGGCGCCGCCGGTCGAGCTGACCTATCACGGCCACACGCTCGCAGGCTTTGCCGATGCGCTGAGCGAGGTCGGCGCCAGCGAGATTCCGTTCAACACCGTTTCGATCGATCATTCGATCGAGCAGATCAGAATGCGGACCGCGCAGCTGATGCGCCGCGAAAGCCGCCCGGACGGTTTCATCAGCAGCGCCGCCGCCGCGACGCTCGCCATCGTCGCCGGCATCGAAGACGCCGGCCTCAAGCTTGGCCGCGATGTCGATGTGGTGTCCAAACAATCGTCGGAGCTTCTGCACCTGTTTCGCAGCGAATTGCTGGTCGTGAACGAGAACTTCCGGCTGGCCGGCGCCGAGCTCGCCCGCTCGGTGCTGGGCTGGATCGGCGGCGCCGCACCCGGCACCCTGCAAAGCCTGAGCGAGCCGGGCGAAGTGCAGGCCTATCGCCGTCCCGACTAGAGCGGGACATGTTCAAATTGAAACTGGGCTCCATCTATTTGTCTTAGCCACATTTCTGCGACGCCAAATGATTCCACTTGGCTGCAAAATGCGCGCTGCCGACTGGCAGCCTTGGGGCCGGAAGCAGAACGGTCCCGTATTCGTTGGACATTGGCAATAAGCTCCCGTTCCCTTGCCGACACCCTTCATGCGTGAGACACGATATTGTGGTGAGGGACCATTCACATGACTTCATCGCCGTGAACGGAACGAGCGGGCTTGCATAGTCCACCCAAACTCAACTACCGGTATTTCGGGCAATACGATGGGGGAAGTATGAAGCCTTACACACGGTCGATTATCGAACTATTCGATGGCAAGAAGCGATTTCTGATCCCGCTCTATCAGCGTCAGTATGCCTGGAAAGCCACTCCTCAGCTTGATCTGCTGTGGGAAGATATCGAGCGCGCGGTCTCCAGGCTTATGGAGGACCGCTCCACCCTCACTCCGCATTTCATGGGTGCCATCGTCATCGCCCAGATAAAGACCTTTGGGAAACAGGTTCAGGCCTTCGAGATTATCGACGGACAACAGCGGCTGACTACTTTCCAGCTGCTCCTCGCGGCACTTCGAGACGTCGCTAAGTCCCATGGCTCCAGATACGAGGCCGAGGTCCAGAAGTACCTCCTGAACGATGGCGTGATGGAGAGCCCCCACGTCGAGCGGTTCAAGCTCTGGCCGTCGATCACGGACAGGCGGTCGTTCGTCTCTATAGTCGACCCCGCGACCGACCTGGACGCAATCGCTCCGCGGCCGAATGACGAAGACGGTGTGGTCAGGCGATCCGTAGCCGCTCACGTGTACTTCAAAGATCGCATCGAACAGCAGGTGACCGAGGACGGCGAATTCGAGGAGCACCGCCTAGAAATCCTGTTCGAGGCATTGAAGGAAGGATTGGCCGCCGTATCGATCGAACTGGAAAGCGGAGACGATCCCCAGACCATCTTCGAGACACTCAACAGCCGGGGTGTGGACCTCAACCCGGGCGACTTGATGCGCAACTTCATTTTCCAGCGGGCAAAGGGTCTCGGCCAAACCGACCATTCCCTCGTGGTAGACAAGCTCTACGTGAAGCACTGGCTTCCGCTCGACAAGGCTTTCTGGAGCCAACCTGCATCCCGAGGCCGACAAACCCGCACCCGCCTTGACTGGATGCTTTCTGACCACCTTGCAATGCATATCGGCAACCTTGTGTCGATCGAGGGGCTCTTCGAGAGCTATCGCCGATGGATTCTCACCGATCGGCCGTTCCTGAACGTCACGGCGGAACTGGAGTCCATCTCGGCCACCGCCGCTATCGAAAAGCGTCTTTTCGATCGGGGCGTGAACGACCCGATCGGCAACTTTGGGCGCTTCGCCGACGCGTTTGACGTGTCGACTGTCATGCCATTGGTCATCTTCCTTGCCACCGAGCCGAGCGTGGCACCCGAGATCGACCGGGCCCTAGAGATTCTCGAAACCTATATCCTCCGCCGCGACATCTGCGGCCTGACGAACAAGAACTACAACAGGCTGTTCGTTGGCCTGATCGATCGTCTCCGCGAGGCCGACGGCGACAAGATTGATGAGATGTTGACATACCTTTCCAGTCGTCGATCGGACATTGACCGATGGCCGACAGACGAGGAGTGGCGAAACGCATGGCTCGGCCGCAATCAATATAAGGGGGCTCGACAGTCTCGACTGAGATACCTCTTTGAAGCGATCGAGATGGCCAAGCGGTCGGCATTGAACGAGGCCATTGAGATCAAGTCTGCGCTGACGATCGAGCACATCATGCCCCAACGCTGGCGGGAAACGTGGCCAGTCCCAGGGTTCGATCAACTCGACGATGACGATACCGACATCGAATATCTTGCCCGGCAGGCGGAACGCGATTCGGTCATCGATAGGCTCGGCAACTTAACGCTGCTCACGGGCGCGCTGAATTCGGCGGTGTCGAACGGCCCCTAGTCGGTGAAGATGGCTGCGGTACGATCCCACTCCAGCCTCGCACTGAATCGCGATCTTAACCAGTTCGACAGCTGGGATGAGGAATCCATCACCGCGCGCGGGCTATCTCTTTTCGAGAACGCCAGCCGCATCTGGATGGCCCCCGCACTGCAGGTCGATCTAGAAAACGAGAGAACCTCCGGCGCAGCGGGCCTTCCGGCGGACGGCACTGCTTGCCGGTTCACCTACACCGGCCGCCGATATGAAGGTCGGATCGAGAACGGCGTACTTGTCGTCGACGGCGTTGATCGGCAGTTCGGATCGCTTTCCGCAGCATCCCGATTTATCACGCGGACGCATCGCAACGGCTGGAATGACTGGCACTTTCGAGACGATCAGGGCGGGTGGCTCCTGGCGGATGATTGGCGGCGTCACCCGACGGCGGAATAAAACAAGTCAGTGTTCGTGCTGGTTACTCCGGACGAATAAGAGGGAGAAGCCTTTTGAACGACACGACGCATGACCGGATCGCATCGATAGCGGATCAGACGCTTCGCCACTTTGCGGAAACAGCGGAACGGGTACGACAGGCGTTGGCCGAGCCGCGTCCGGACATGGCTAATGCGTTCGCGTCCTTCAACGCCGCCACGGACGACGCAGTGATCAACAAAATGGGTGAGGTAACAGGTTCTCGCGTTCGAGAGCTTCGCTCTCTCCTGTCGGAGCCAGCCGTCGCCCGTGTCGTGGCCGAGGATGAGGATGGCAATCGGCGCGTTTACTTCGTATCGCGTGCGACACCGCACCGGTCCCCGTCGGACGGAAGTCATGCCGTCAGCTACAATGCGATGCCACTCGGCCGACTGGCCGCCCTCAAGATCGGTGGCGAGCTCGAAGCTCCGTCCCGAAATGGACCGATCACGCTGACAGTGATCGAAAAGACTCTCCTGACCCCTAGGGAAATCCGAGGCGAGTGGGATTCTCACAAGTCGGTGGTGGAGGGCGAGCAGTTCGGACCTTTCACTGTCCCTTCTCTACTTGCCCTGCTCAAAGGCCTAGGCGTTCCCGCAGACGAACTGGATGCCCTGGATGCGCTGCTGGCCGAAGACAAGGCCGCCGGCCTCGTTCTGGAAGGGCTGAGGCGCGACGCAATTGCCAAGATGGAACTGCGAGATCTGGCCATCCTTGACGAGTATCAGGATGAAATCTTCCGTCTACCACTCGATACCCACCTTGTCCTTCTGGGCCCTCCCGGAACCGGAAAGACCACGACGCTGATCAAGCGGCTGGGTCAGAAGCTTGACTACCCCAATCTCACGGAAGAGGAGCGCGACGTTATCGCCCGCACCAGCGCCGGGCCGGCTCGTCATCAAGGCAGCTGGATAATGTTCACGCCCACGGCACTGCTCAAGCAATACGTTAAAGAGGCATTTGCCCGCCAAGGCGTAGCGGCTTCCGATGAGCGTATTCAGACTTGGGACGACTATCGTCGCGACCTCGCTCGCAACCATTTTACGATCCTTCGCTCTGGATCCCACGGTCAGTTGGTGATGCGGGATGAGCTAGCATCGCTGGCGCCTGGTACCATCGTGGGACAGCGCCAGTGGTTCGAGGACTTTTTTGACTTCCAGATCAACCTATTTTGGGAAGACCTTCGTAGTCACGCCGATATTCTCGCGCGCGATACTGCGGCTCCCGTCAGGCAGCTTGGACTGCGTGTTCAGGCCGTCCTTCCCTCTTCGTCAAACGGGGCTAATCCGCGGGCGACCGTCGCGCTGAATGATCTGTCTGAGCCTCTATATGCTCTTATCACCCAATTGCGGACCGACACCGATAAGGCTGTTCGGACGGCTATCGCAAAAGCGTTCCAAAGCGAGCCGTCGCTTTTGGAGGGACTGATGACGTTCGTCGCTACACTCGACGCTGTTGATGACCCCGATGATGACGACTTCGATACGGACGAGGACGAGGAGCCCCGCCGCGTTCGCGTTGGTCGTGACGCCGCCGTAGAAGCATTGATCAAAGCTCTAAAGGCGAAAGCGCGCGCCACATCGAGCGGCCGAACGGTTGGCCGACGCTCCCGCAGTGGACGGATAGTCGATTGGTTCGGTGAACGAGGACCTGATCGTGAGGCGTTGCGCAAGATCGGCCTGGATCTGGCAGTTCAGACTTCGCTTCGCCGATGCCTCTCCCCCGTACGGCGGCTTATCAACGCAATGTCGGCCCGCTACCGGCGGTTTCGCCGAGAGCGGCAGGGAGAGATGCGCTGGTACACAGCTGAAGGCTTCCTGCCTCACGAACTGCACCCGCTTGAAGTGGACGTTATTCTGTTGGCGCTTCTTCGGACTGGTGCCGATCTCCTTTCCGATCGGAGGATAGCACGCGCCGTGGAGGAGCCTTCGTACGCTACGCTGAATCTAGTGATGTCGCTCTATCGTACTCAGGTTCTCGTCGACGAGGCTACCGATTTCTCGCCGATCCAACTCGCCTGCATGGGCGCTCTCTGCGACCCGTCGTCCGACTCCTTCGTCGCCTGCGGCGACTTCAACCAGCGGATAACCGACTGGGGCAGCCGAGGGAACGATGATCTCCGGTGGGTGTTCTCGGATTTCGACATCCGGTCCGTCTCCATCTCATACCGCCACAGTCGCCAGCTGAACGAACTGGCGCGAGACATCGCCCACATCTCCGATCCGGATGCGGAGGAGGCACAGCTGCCGGAGCGTGTAAACAACGAAGGCTTCCGCCCCGTCATGGGCACCGGCATGAACAGCATAGGCGATACCGTTGATTGGCTAGCAGACCGGATTGGAGAGATTGAGCGGCTGGCCGACGAGTTTCCTCCGATTGCGATCCTCGTGACGAGTGAAGACGAAGTCATCCCATTCGCCGATGCGCTCAACCGCAAATTGGCCGATACCAACATCCGGGTCGTGCCTTGTCCGTTTGGACAACTCGCGGGCCAAGACAGTGACATCCGCGTTTTTGACGTCCGCCACATCAAAGGCTTGGAGTTCGAAGCAGTGTTTTTTGTCGGAGTTGATCGCCTCGAACGGTCTCAGCCCAACCTGTTTGAGAAGTTTCTCTACGTTGGTGCAACTAGGGCGGCGCTGTTTTTGGGCGTCACAACCGTGGGGGCGGGCCTGCCCGATCGTATTCGGCCCCTTGAGCAAGCATTTGCCGGAAACTGGTCCTGACAACTCGCGAGATACCGACTGGATCGTCGAGGATAATGCTTGCTTTCGGATGACGCCGCTCGCGCCCCACTGCATCTAGGCGATGCTGGACGCGCGAGGCCGATCCAAAGGCCCTGCGCGATGTCGCCCAGTTGTTGGAATAAAGCCAAGCGTCGCCAGTGAAGGCTCCCGCGCAAGAGTGTCCACTTTGGACCTCGGCCAACGCTGCTTTGATGACCGACATGGCGCTAACCCGCCGCTCCGCTCCCCCACGGGCCATGGAAAGCGCCCTGCCCATCGATGCGCTCGAAGCCGTGCGCGCCGAAGAAATCGCGCTGCGCCTGGATCAGGTTCGAAGTGCCGCGGCCCTGCCGGTAACTGTCGAAATAGGCAAGTGCAGATGACAGGGCCGGCACCGGCGAGCCGGCTTCGGCCGCCCTTGCGACGACACGGCGAAGCGACGGATGTGCCTCCTGCATCAATGAGACGAAAGCCGGCGCCATCAACAGGTTGGTGGCTGCGCCGCCGCCGCCGAAGGCCTCCGCCATCGTATCCAGCAATTGCGAGCGGATGATGCAGCCGGCCCGCCAGATCTTGGCGATGACCGGCATCGGCAGGTTCCAGTTGAATTCCTTCGACGCGCCGCTCATCACCGCGAAGCCTTGCGCGTAGGCGGCGATCTTGCCGGCAAACAGCGCCAGCTCGAGATCGGCGAGCAGGGCGTCCCTGTCTCCGGAAATCTTGCTCACGCCGCCGCCATAGACCTTTTCGGCGGCCAGCCGCTCGTCCTTGATCGACGACAGTACGCGTGCCGCCACAGCCGCCTCGATCGCGGTGGCCGGGATGCCGAGCTGCTGCGCCTCGATCACCGACCATTTGCCGGTGCCTTTCTGGCCGGCGCGGTCGAGGATGATGTCGACCACCGGTTTGCCGGTCTTGGGATCGTCGGCGGCCAGCACCTTGGCGGTGATCTCGATCAGGTACGAATTGAGCCTGCCCGCGTTCCACTGGGAAAACACCTCAGCGATCTCTTTCGGCCCCATGCCGAGCCCGTCGCGCAAGATGCCGTAGATCTCGGCGATCATCTGCATGTCGGCATATTCGATGCCGTTGTGGATGGTCTTGACGAAATGGCCGGCGCCGTCGGTGCCAAGCCACGCCGCGCAAGGCTCGCCCTTGAACTTGGCCGAGATCGCGGTCAGCACCTTTTCGACGCGCTTCCAGGACTCTTCGGTGCCGCCGACCATGATAGAGGGACCGTGGCGTGCGCCCTCCTCGCCTCCGGACACGCCCATGCCGATGAAGGTCAGGCCCGAATCGGTAAGCTCGGAGAAGCGCCGCATCGTATCGCGGAAATTGGCATTGCCGGCGTCGATGACGATGTCGTTGGCCGACAGCACGCCGCGCAATGCCGCGATCTGCTCGTCGACCGGCTTGCCGGCCAGCACCATGATGATGATCGGCCGCGGCGGCCGGATCGCGGCGGCCAGTTCTTCGAGGCTGTAGCAGGGCACCACCCTATCCCGAAGCGCGCCGGCATTTTCGACAAAGGCATCGGTGCGCGCCGCGGTGCGATTGAAGACGGCTATGCGGTGCCCCTTCTCGGCGATATTGAGTGCCAGGTTGGAGCCCATCGTGCCAAGGCCGATCAGGCCTATTTCGGCTTTTTCCATCGTTTCTTCCCTGCTTTCGGATCTTGTTGGTTTGAGCCCGCGATTGGGTTGGACGCCCATTCTTGATGGCGATGATTGACGGGGGTTCGCGGCCGCGTCAACCGCCTCGCCGAATTGTCTTGCGTGGACCAGCGCTGTCTTCATGGCCGGATATCGATCGGCGCTTCGATCTTCACCATCTCGAAATCCGAGACCAGGATATCGAGCCGGGCCGTCCACCGGCCGGAGACCGGAATGACGAGATCGTCGACGCGCCAGGTGCCGTCGCCAAGCCTCGTCGCCGGGCGTTTTATCGGCTCGACACCGGAATCAGGCTTTGACAGGACCAGCGTTACCTGCTTGGCGTCGAGCGGGCCGAAATCGCCGGTCATGATGAAGATCGAAGCGGCAACAGGTCCGGTGTGCCCGGGCGCAATGCTGAGATCGGCCATCGCTTGCAGCGTGTGGATATGCACCGACGCCGGCTGTGCCGCGGCGATCGCCAGCGCGCGCGGCGGCGGCGTGAAGCGCCAGCCGGCGGCAACGCCGAAGATCGCCAGCACGATCAGCACCTCGATAAAGATCGAGCGGGCCAGCCGCCGCTGGACTTCCGTTTCGCCCGCCTCAGCCGGGGCCGTAAGCTTGAAGCGATTGACGGCGGCGAGCGTGAACAGAAAGACGAGCAGCACCAGCTTGAACAGCAGCAGCCGGCCATAAGCGGTATGGACCAGCGCCGACGGCGTTTGCACCTGGATGACGGCGAGCACGATGCCGGCTGCCGCAAGCACCGCCACGACGAACAGGATCGCTCGTGAAAACCGGCGCAGCAACGGCCCGGCTTTGTCCGGCTGCCGTTTCAAGGCAAGACCGAGCGGCGCCAGCGCCCCGGACCAAATCGCGATACCAGTGGCGTGCAGAAACACCATCGGCCGGGTCAGCCATTGCGGCTCGGCGGCACTGGCATGCCCGCTGGCGGCAAGTGCTGCGCCAACGCCAACCAGTCCGGCCAAGGCCAGCGGCTTTGCGTCGGCGGGCGGCATGACCAGCGATAATAGGCTCAGGCCGAGCGCCATCAGCGCGATCAGCACCGTCCAGCCGAAGCTGGTGCCAAGCCCGGTCTGCCAGATGACCGGCTGCGCCAGCCGGGCAAGCGGGGCGCCGAGTGCATCCAGCCCCTGGAAACCGAGCGACAAAAGTGCGGCGGCCAGCCCGCACAGGATCGCGGCGACGATCATGTTCTGGCCGGATCGGCCGCCTTGCGCCAGCCAGCCTAGCGCAAAGGCACCGCCGACACCGAAAAACAGGCCGATGTATAGAAAAACCTTGCCGATCCAGATCGCCGTTCGAAGCGCCCGGTCGACAGCTTCGGAGGCGGCCGGCGCAGCACTCGGCGCACCGACCGAGAACAGCACCGAGCCGCCGACCGGATGGCCGTCGGCGGAGATTACCCGCCAGCTCAGCACATGCGTGCCCGACGTCAGCGCCTGCGGATTGTCGATCTCGACGGTCTGGCCACTGAGCCGGAAAGAGCTCAGCGGGATCGACGTCCCGTCGGGCCGCACCAGTGTCAGCACCAGCGGCGAAACCGGCTCGCTGAAGGTCAGCGACATCTGCGACGGGCTCTGCGCCAGCACCGCACCGTCAGCCGGCTCGGCCTTGATCAGCGCCGCGTGGGCGAAGGCTGGATCAGGCATGGCAATTACGGCGAGCAGCACGACGACGGCCAGCAGCCCAGCCACAAGCCGGCCAGAATAGTTGCCGGCCATGCAAGCTTGCCGCAGGAAGGATGCCGCGCTCATCTCACCGCCAAGAGCAGCGGCGCGCTCATCCGCCAAAGCGCGCCGCTGGAGCTCACTTCGGCAGCAGCTTGAGGCCGGGCGCCGGAAATTCCAGCGAGTCCTCAGCCTGCCCGGCCGCCGGAATTTCGATCCAGCGATCTGCAATGCCGTCACATTCCTGCACCACCGGGAAATGCAGCGTCTGGCCTGCCGGCAGGTCGGACGCCAGCGTCGCGCGAAAGACGAATTCGTCGTAGAACTCGTCCGGCAGGCTGCCGGCGCTCCAGTCGATCTCCTTGACGCCGTTGGTCACTGCCTGGCCGTAGAGCTGGTAGGACTTCTCGTATTTGCCGTTCTTGACCTGCAGCGTCCAACCCGGCTTCGGCATCGGTTTGACCGAAAGCACCCCTTCCGGGATCTGCACGCGCACGGCGGTCGTCGCCTTGCCCTCGCAGCCATGCGGCACCCGAAGAACCGCCTTGTAGGTCGAGCCCACCGCCGCCTCCGGCGTTTCGAGCGTGATGTGGGCAAAGGCCGCGCTGGTCCCGAGGACAAGAAGCACGCAGCCGGGCAAAAGAGATTTCTTCATGACGGTACCTCTCGAAGCGGCCAAGTCAGTCGTCGTCCTGGGGCGCCGCGCTGCCGATGCCTTGCACGGCGAATTCAATCTGCAGAGGCCCGGCTTTTTCGAAGGTCAGCGTGGCGGAGAACGTTTCGCCCTCCTTGGGCTGCCGCTTCAAATCCATGAACATCAAATGATAGCCGTTAGGCGCCAGCGCGACCTTGCCGCCAGCCGGGATTTCGAGGCCGCCGGTGACCGGCCGCATGGTCATGACGCCATTGCTGACGCCCATCTCGTGCAGTTCGGCCTTGGCCGAAATGTCGGAGGTGATCGACAGCAGGCGATCCGCCGCACTGCCGGTGTTGGTGATGGTGAAGTAGCCGCCGGCCACCTTGGCGCCGGCTGGCGTGGCGCGCGACCAGGGGTGCCCGATCTCGAGATCGCCAAGCTTGAACTCGTGTGCCAACACCGTCTGGGCGCTGGCGAACAGGAGGGCAAGAACGCAAAGGGCGATGCCGAGACGCTGCTCGAAACGACCCAGTGCGAAGCGCCTGCGGCTGGATGCGGCAGCGCGAAAAGAGTGAGACATGATTGCTCCGTGGACTTTAAGGGGGATCGCGCCGATGGCCGGTCGCGAACGATGTCAATAAACGCGCCGGCAAAGCGTTGCGCGGCGCGAACCAGAACGGATCAGGCCGTCGCCGGTGGTGCACGCGGATTGGATGGAGTGCGGGCGCGGGCGAAATCGCGATGCCGGAAGGCCGGCAGGATAAAGGCGATGGTTTCGACGGAAAGGCTGCGAGCCAGGCTCCCGGCGGCATCGGGTGGCGCGTAGACCGCCGAAACGAGGTTGCAGCCAAGCATGCAGCAAGCCGGCATGTGCTGCTGATGCGGATCGCCGGCGGGGAGTTGCGCCGCACCGTCATGGGTGCAGATCGTGTTGCCGAAAGCATCGAATTGCGAGGCGTTCGGCGCGACGCCGGACGCAAACGCGCCGAACATCGACTGGAGCATGAAAAGCCAGGCCGCGGCGAACGCGACCGGCATGCTCCATCGTCTCCGGCGTATGGTCAAGAACCAGCCTCTTCACGCAGCAACGTCAGCTCTCTAGCACGGAGCCGGCGGCCGGAAAATCGCCAAAACGTTGCTGCGGCAACGCAACACAATCACGCGCGTTGCGGCTGCCTGCCCTCGGGAATCGACGTCAGCAGCGTGTGGCGGGCCGATTTCAGGTGCTTGCGGCAGGCGGCGTCGACCTTGGCGAGATCGCGCGATTTGAGCGCGGCGATATAGGCGAGATGCTCCTGGACCGCGACTTCGTTGCGCTCGCGCTCCTGCGCCTTGTTCCACTGGTAGTGGTAGTGGAAGATCATGGCGATGACGTCGTAGAAATCGACGATGAAGCGGTTGTGCGACGCCCGATGGATCAGCCGGTGAAAGCGCTCGTCAAGCTCGGAGAATTCGTTGAAGCGCACGGCGATCTCGCGCTTCAGCCGGTGATGCTCGTCTTCCAGGCGGTCGAGGTCGGCCCACACCGGGCTGTCCTCGGGCAGAGCGGCAAAGGCTGCGGCCGAGCGCAGTTCGAACATCTCGCGGATTTCGGTCAACTCCAGCGCGAAGGCGCGGGTAAAGCCTTTCAGCACCCAGTGGCTGTTGCGGCGCTTCTCGATCAGCCCGAAGCGCGAGAAGCGGATCAGGAATTCGCGCACGCTGGTGGTGCCGACGCCGATCTCACGCGCCAGTTCGAGCTCGTTGATCTGCATGCCGGCTTCGGCACCGCTGGCAAGCAGCCGCCGCATGAAGGAGCGCTCGATGATCTCGGCCAGCGTGTCGGTTTCTTCCTCGGGGAAGAAATCGTCCGGTCGCGGTTCGCGCAGGACCGTCTTGCTGCGCTTGTTCCAATCGATCAGCCCGGTTTCTTCCATGCGCGCAAGGATAGTGCGGACCGTCGTGCGGCTGACGCCGAGCAGCGTACCCAGCTCCGGCTCCGAAGGCAGGCTCCTGGTTTCGTCGAGCAGCCTCAGACCGCGATTATAGGCGTCCTTGTAAACGTTGTTGCTCTTCGACATCCCCTGCCCCGTGGCGCATCGGCGTTTGCGGCCAGTGTGAAGCGTTTCTCGCGCATGAAACCGGTACCTTTTCGGAAAACATCATGCGCAACGCTAGTTTTGGTTGTAGAGCCTACTTCTCGCATCCAAAGACGCGTCGCGCTCTGGCG
This sequence comes from Mesorhizobium sp. M1169, assembly GCF_040318345.1. Lineage (NCBI taxonomy): Bacteria > Pseudomonadati > Pseudomonadota > Alphaproteobacteria > Hyphomicrobiales > Phyllobacteriaceae > Mesorhizobium > Mesorhizobium sp. M1169. Next base: position 73,657 of record NZ_JAMYME010000021.1, read on the forward strand.
AAAAAACAATTGACGCAAAAATGTTTTTTCACGATAAAAGACATTATATGTTAAGAGCCGCGTGTCAATCCGCTCGCGCACCCAGGAACACACCCAGGAAGCTCCCGTGAACGCCGCAAACAGCATTCTTCTGTCTCCCGCCGACAATGTCGCGGTCGCCAATGGCCGCATCGAGATCGGCACCGTGCTGCCGGGCGGCGCCGTCGCCGCCGCAGTGATCGAGCCGGGCCACAAAGTGGCGATCAAGCCGATTGCGGCCGGCGAGGCCGTGGTCAAATACGCCCAGGCGATCGGCCGCGCCACGCAAGACATCGCGCCCGGCGAGCATGTCCATTCGCACAATCTGGTCTTCGAAAGCGGGCGTTTGCCGGTGGTGCCGCCGAGCGAGGCAGTGCATGCGACCGAGGCCGACCGCGCCCGCACCTTCATGGGCTACCGCCGCGCCGACGGCCGCGCCGGCACGCGCAACTTCATTGGCATTCTCGCCAGCGTCAATTGCTCGGCCACCGTCTGCCACGCCATCGCCGACGCGGCGAACCGCACGCTTTTGCCGCAATATCCCGGCATTGACGGCTTCGTCCCGATCGTCCACGGCCAGGGCTGCGGCATGAGCGCCACCGGCGACGGCATGATGGTGCTACACCGCACGCTGGCCGGCTACGCCCGTCATCCGAATTTTGGTGGTGTGCTGATGGTCGGGCTCGGCTGCGAGGTCAACCAGCTCACCCTCTACGGCCAGAAGGGCGTTGCCGCGGGAAAACGTCATTTCAACATCCAGGAAGCCGGCGGCTCGCGCAAATCGGTCGAGAAGGCGCTGGTCGTGCTGGCCGAGATCGCCGAGGAGGTCGGCAAGCTTCAGCGTGAGCCGATCCCGGTCAGCGAGATCGTCGTCGGCCTGCAATGCGGCGGCTCCGACGGCATGTCCGGCATCACCGCCAATCCGGCGCTGGGTGCCGCGGTCGACATTTTGGCCGGCGTCGGCGGTGTCGGCATCCTCTCCGAGACGACGGAGATCTACGGCGCCGAGCACCTGCTCGCTTATCGCGCCGCAACCCCCGAGATCGCCGCCAAGCTCGACGGTTATGTGAAATGGTGGGAAGACCACGTCGCCAAGCATGGCGCATCGATCGACAACAATCCCTCACCGGGTAACAAGCGCGGCGGCCTGACCACCATCCTGGAAAAGTCGCTCGGCGCGGTCGCCAAGGGCGGCCAGACGCCGCTCAACGGCGTCTTCGGCTATGCCGAAAAGGTCACCGGGCACGGGCTGGTGTTCATGGACACGCCCGGCTACGACCCGGTCTCGGCCACCGGCCAGGTGGCGGGCGGCGCCAACGTCATCGTCTTCACCACAGGCCGCGGCTCCTGCTTCGGCTGCCGGCCGACGCCGTCGATCAAGGTCGCCAGCAACTCGACCATGTATCACACGATGGAGGAGGACATGGACGTGAATTGCGGCGTCATTGCCTCGGGCGAAAAGACCATCGCCGGCATGGGCCGCGAGATCTTCGAACTGATCGTCGAGACGGCTTCGGGCCGCAAGACCAAGAGCGAAGAGTTCGGCTACGGCGACAACGAGTTCGTGCCGTGGCACCTCGGAGCGACGCTCTAAGCCGGTCGCAAACACCTGACGTGATTGCCAGGTGTCACAGTTCGTACACCCCGAAAAAGAATGAACATTCCATATTGACTGTATGATGGAATTAATATTCCATGTGACATATTGGAGGAGATTGGCAGCGGAGTTCCGAGGGAGCAAGTTTTCCCGCCCAGCCATTCGAGCGGCCATCAAACATCGCTTGCGCCGACCGAGGTGATGCACTATCAAAATGCGGTAAATGTTTTTTATTGATAAAGTTCCGTTTGGGCCGCGCCATCCGAATGGAGCTTCCGTAACATTCACCGGGCGACTTAGGGAGGACTCCTAATGAAATTCGTGACCAGCATTCTCAATCGCCGCGCCTTCGTGGCACTCGCAGCCGCCTCGATGCTTGCCGGCGTGATGCACTCGGCCCCGGCATCCGCGGCCGACGCGACCATTCCGATCATCGTCAAGGACACCACGTCCTTCTACTGGCAGATCGTTCTGGCGGGAGCCCGCAAGGCCGGCAAGGACCTCGGCGTCAACGTGCCGGAGCTTGGCGCCCAGGCCGAGACCGACGTCAACGGCCAGATCTCGATCCTTGAAAATGCCGTCGCCGGCAACCCGGCGGCCGTCGTCATTGCGCCGACCGAAGCCAAGGCGCTCGGCAAGCCGATCGACGAGGCCGCCACCAAGGTCAAGATCATCGGTATCGACTCTGGCGCCGACTCCAAGGCCTTCACCTCGTTCCTGACCACCGACAACATCCAGGGCGGCCGCGTTGCCGCTGACGGCCTTGCCGCAGCCATCGGCGAAGCCAATGGCGGCAAGGTCGAGGGCGACGTCGCCCTGATCACCGCTCTTCCGGGCGCCGGCTCGCTCGAACAGCGCGCCCAGGGTTTTAAGGAACAGCTCGCTGCCAAATATCCGGGCCTCAAGCTGGTCGCCGACAAATACGCCGACGGCCAGGCCACCACCGGCCTCAACATCGCCACCGACCTGATCACCGCCAACCCCAACCTCAAGGGCATCTTCGCCTCCAACCTGATCATGGCGCAGGGCGTCGGCCAGGCGATCGCCGAGAACAGTCTTGCCGGCAAGGTCGGGCTGGTCGGTTTCGACAGCGACGAGAAGCTGATCAAGTTCCTCAACGACGGCGTCATTTCGGCTCTCGTCGTCCAGGATCCGTACCGGATGGGCTATGACGGCATCAAGACGGCGCTCGCCGCCTCGAAGGGCGAGAAGGTCGAGGCCAATGTCGACACGGGCGCCAATTTGGTCACCAAGGCCAACATGAAGGATCCGAAGATCGACGCGCTGCTCAACCCGAAGCTCGACTGAGCATAGCCTCAGGTGAACTGTTTCCGGGGCCTTTTCGCCCCGGAAGCATCCCACTCGTGCCAATCGCGAGGCCAATCTTTGGGGGCCAATCTGGGAGGATTGTCATGATGTCGACGGCGCAGGAACTCCATCCGGCCCCAACGCTGGAACCGGGCAGGACCATCCTCGAACTCCGCGGGCTGGAAAAGCGCTATCCCGGCACCCATGCGCTGAAGCCGGTCGATCTCGCCTTCAAGGCCGGCGAGATCCACGCCATCGTCGGCGAGAACGGCGCCGGCAAATCCACCCTGATCAAGCTTCTGACCGGCGTCATGCCGCGCACCTCCGGCGACGTCATCTGGGAGGGCAAGCCTGCCGCATTGGCAACGCCGCATGAGGCGATGGCGCTCGGCATCAATGCCGTGCATCAGGAAGTCGTCCTGTGCCGCCATCTCACCGTCGCCGCCAACATGTTCCTCGGCGAGGAGGATTCCCGCTTCGGCATCCTGCAGCAGCGGGCGATGGTCAGGCAGGCGCAGAAGATCATCGACGATCTCGGCTTCGACCTGCCGGCCCATGTCATGCTGGGTGACCTGACCATAGGCCAGCAGCAGTTGATCGCCGCCGCCCGCGCCACAGTGCGCGGCACCAAATTCCTGATCTTCGACGAGCCGACCGCCTATCTTACCCGCAAGGAGGCCGACCAGCTGTTCACGCTGATCCGCCGGCTGAAGGGCGAAGGCGTCACCATCATCTACATCAGCCATCGCATGGAAGAAGTGTTCGAGCTCGCCGACCGCGTCTCGGTGCTGCGCGACGGCACGCTGGTCGGCACCAGGGACATTGCCGAGACCAATGACGCCGAGCTGGTCAAGATGATGATCAACCGCTCGATCGAGCAGGTCTACCACAAGGAGCATTTCACCCCCGGCGCGACCATCGTCGAAACCAGGAACCTGTCCGGCAAGGGTTTCGAAAATGTCTCGATGTCCGTCCGCGCCGGCGAGATCGTCGGCCTCTACGGCCTGATCGGCGCCGGGCGCAGCGAGTTCGTCACCACGCTCTATGGCCGCCACCGCAAATCGGCCGGCCAGATCCTCTGGGAGGGCAAGGAGGTCAAGGTCAATTCCGAACATGACGCGATCAGGCTCGGCATGGCGCTGGCCCCGGAAAGCCGCCGCGACCAGGGCCTCTGCCTCAACCTGCCGGTCGGACTCAACCTCAATCTGCCGATCTACAAGCGCATCTCCAGCAATCTGCTGATCTCCCGCGCGCAGGAAAAGGCGCAAGCCGATCGCCAGATCGCCGACCTGCGCATCAAGACGCCGACGCGCGGCGCGCTGGCCTCCAGCCTGTCCGGCGGTAACCAGCAGAAGATCGTCATCGGCAAATGGCTCGCCCATGGCGCCAAGCTATTCATCTTCGACGAGCCGACTGTCGGCGTCGACGTGGGCACCAAGGCCGAGATCTACCGCCTGTTCGGCGCGCTGTTGTCCAAGGGAGCCGGCATCATCCTGATCTCGTCCTACCTGCCCGAGGTTTATGAACTCGCCGACACGCTGCACGTGTTCCGGCGCGGCAAGCTGGTGGCCACGCACGGCTTTCGTACCGCTGACCACGAGGAGATCCTCACCCAGGCGCTGGCCGAGAAACAAGAAAAACCGGGAGGACGGATATGAGCACCGAGGCGATCGCTGCCGAAAGGCCGAAACGCAACTACAACGCCCTGTTCGGGCTGACACTGCTGGCGCTGCTGGTTCTTTTATGGATCATCCTGTCGGTGGCGACGCCGAGCTTCGCCTCGGCCAACAACATCTCGAACCTGTTGCGGCAAGGGTCGATGATCGCCATCCTGGCGGTCGGCCAGACCTTCGTCATCATCACCGGCGGCATCGATCTTTCCGTCGGCGCCGTGGTCGGCTTCGCCACTGTCATCGTCGCGATGCTGATCAACGCCGGGACACCGGTTTTCCTCGCCATCCTGATCACCTTGCTGGTCGGCGTCGCCATCGGCATGTTCCATGGGTTCGGCATCGTCAAGATGGGCCTGCCGCCCTTCATCATCACCCTGGCGACGCTGACCTCGCTGCGCGGCATCGGTCTGTTGATGACCAACGGCAACTCGATCTCGATCAACAACGACGCCTTCCAGACGTTCTCGCGCAGTTCCTTCGCCGGCGTCCCCAATCTGTTCTGGATGGTGATCCTGGTCGGTATCCCAGCCTACATCTTCCTGCACCACAGCCGCTGGGGCCGCTATCTGTTCTCGGTCGGCTCCAACGCCGAGGCGTCGCGCCTGTCAGGCGTCAACGTCCAGCGCACCATCTACATGGCCTACACGCTGTCGGGGCTGTGTGCGGCCTTCGTCGGCGTGCTGCTTGCCTCGCGCATCGGCATCGGCAATCCGACGCAGGCCGAGGGCTGGGAATTGCAGGCGATCGCCTCCTCGGTGATCGGCGGCACCTCGCTGTTCGGCGCTGTCGGCTCCGTGCACGGACCGCTGCTCGGCGCCTTCATCCTTGCCACCATCAACAACGGCGCCAATCTGCTCAACGTCAACGCCTTCTGGCAGCGCATCATCACCGGCGTGCTGATCATCGTCATCGTCTATTTCGACGGGCTGCGCCGCCGCGGCAAATAGACTGCCTCCCAACAACCGCCGGCCTCGCGACAGCAGGGCCGGCGGTGCCATGAACCGACTGGATTGAAGCATGAAAGCCGTCGTCTGCCGCTCGCCCGGCGAACTTGTCCTCGAAGATCGTCCGGCGCCTGGCGCGCCCCCCGCCGGCTGGGCGCTGGTCGCCGTCAGCCATGTCGGCATCTGCGGCACCGACTATCACATCTTCGAAGGCAAGCACCCGTTCCTCGCCTATCCCCGCATCATGGGCCACGAGGTTTCTGGCACCGTGATCGAGGTTGGCGAGGACGTCGATCTCGCCGTCGGCGAAGCGGTGATCGTCAATCCCTATCTCGCCTGCGGCAAATGCATCGCCTGCCGGCAAGGCAAGCCGAATTGCTGTGTCATGATCGAGGTGCTCGGCGTCCACCGCGACGGCGCCATGTGCGAGCAGATCCTGGTGCCGGCGCAAAATCTTTATCCGGCAAACGGCCTGTCGCTGGCCGATGCTGCCGCCGTCGAATTCCTGGCGATCGGCGCCCATGCCGTGCGGCGCTCGCTCGCTGATCCAGGTGCGCGCACACTGGTCATCGGTGCAGGCCCGATCGGGCTCGGCACGGCGCTGTTCGCCCGCATCGCCGGGCTAGACGTGATGCTGCTCGACATGAGTGCGGAGAGGCTGGGTTTCGCCGAAAGCGAACTCGGCTTCGCGACCCTCGACGGCTCGCGGGGCGCTGCTGCCGACCTGGTGCGGGAAGCAACCGGCGGCGACGGCTTCGACGTGGTTTTCGATGCCACCGGCAACACCCGGTCGGTGCAGTCGGCCTTCGCCCATGTCGCGCACGGCGGGGCGCTGGTCCTGGTCAGCGTCGTCAAGGACGACATCGCCTTTTCCGATCCCGAATTCCACAAGCGCGAGATGATGCTGATCGGCAGCCGCAACGCCCTGCGTGCCGATTTCGACCATGTCGCCGCCTCGATCCGCAACGGCGCGCTGCCGCTGGCAAAGCTGGTCACCCACCGCACCACGCTTGGCGAGACGCCGCACGACCTCGCCCGCTGGGCGCATGAGAAGTCCGGCCTGATCAAGGCCGTCATTCAAGTCGGATGATGCCAGGGCTGCCGCATCTCAGAGCGCCGACAATTTGAGCTCGATCCGCTCGGCCGGGAAGCGCGACTCCGAAAACTGTATCGGCTGACCGTCGGGCGTGACGTTGACGGCGACCGTCACTAGCACGATGGCGCCGGGCTGCAGGTCGAGGTCAGCAAGGTCGGCGGCATCGGCATGGCGCGCCGACAGCACGGTCGATTGCCTGAGATAGTCGTCGATGCCGAAACGTGCCAGCGATGCGGTGATCGAACCGGTTTCCGCCATGGCGGCATCGATGCCGGCAAAGCGCCTGGCATCGAACCAGCCGGCCGCGCGGGATACCGGCATTCCATCGGCTTCGCCGCGCGTTTCCAGGCGTATCACATCGGCCCCCGTCGCAAGGCCTAAGCCCTCTGCGACACGACGGTTGGCCGGCTCGATCGATGACGCGAGCAAGGTGATATGCCGCTCGGACGCCTGTCCTTGCAATCCCTCGGAAAAGCGGGTGCGGGCGCCGATCGGATAAGACAGCAGCTTGCGCGGCAGCACGAAGGTGCCGCGCCCCTGCTCCGCCCTGAGCACACCCTCCTGCACCAGCGCTGCGATAGCGCTACGCACCGTGTGGCGGTTGACGCCATAGCGTCCGGCCAACGCGATCTCCGGCGGCAGCGCGGCATTCTCGGGAAAATCGCCGGCGGCGATCGAATGCAGGATCTGGTCGGCGATCTGCCGCCACAGCGCGACACCGCTGCGCCGCTCGATGCTGTTGGCTCGTCCGATCATCTCCCGCCCCAATTCCTCGCGCCGATCTTTCGGTCCGTGTCACGTGCCCGTCATGGACACGCGCTAGATAATGGATATAATTTGTATAGTTGTCTATATCAATAGACAAATGAAGGCAGACGAGGAGCACCGGCCATGCGAGGACGGGAAGCGCGAGAGCAGGCCGAGCGCAAGGCCGTGATGGCGACGCTGGCGCAATCGGCCGGCGACGACATCGTCCGCCTCTGGGACGAAGCCGGCCTGCCTTGCGAAGCGGAACTTCTGCGTGGCCCCGAAACCGGCCTGGTTACGGTACGCGGCCGCATCGGCGGCGGTGGTGCCCCTTTCAATGTCGGCGAGGCGACGGTCACCCGTGCCACGGTGCGGCTTGCGTCCGGCCATGTCGGCCACTGCTACGCGCTCGGCCGCGACAAGCAGAAGGCAAGGCTGGCGGCAATCGCCGATGCGCTGTGGCAGGACCCGGCCCACCGCAATGAGGTCGAGACCAGGATCGTTGCGCCCTTGCAGGCGGCACTGGCCAAGGCGTGAACAGCGCCGCGCCGAGACGGCGGCGACCAAGGTCGATTTCTTCACCATGGTGCGCGGAGAAGACTGATGGATATCGCCACTCAATCCATTGAAGGCGGCTTCGCCGATCCGGTATTCAATGCCCAGACCGTATTCCGTGCCGTCATGGACGCGATGGCGCGGCCGGGCAGCGTCCAGCCCTTGCCGGCCCTTGCCCACCCACCGGCGCCGCTGTCGGCCACCGCCGGCGCCGTTGCGCTGGCGCTGTGCGACAACGACACGCCGCTCTGGCTCGACCCGGCTTTGCAGGTGTCGGCGGTGAAATCCTGGCTTGGCTTCCATACCGGCGCGCCGCTGGCCAACACCCCGGCCGACGCGCATTTCGCGCTGATCGCCACGCCGGCCGAGATGATGGCGCTCGACGGGTTTTCGCAAGGCACCCAGGATTATCCCGATCGTTCGACGACGCTGATCCTCGAGGTCGGCGATCTCGTCTCCGGCGCTCCGCTGCTGCTCGAAGGCCCGGGCATCGAGAAGACGGCGACGATCGCGCCGGCGCAAATGCCGCGCCATTTCGTCGAGCAATGGAAGCAGAACAACCAGCGTTTTCCGCGTGGCGTCGATATCATCCTCGCCACGTTCGACGCAATTGCCTGCCTGCCGCGCACGACGCGCATCAAGATGATGGAGGCGTAGCATGTATGTTGCGGTAAAGGGTGGCGAGACGGCCATTCGCAATGCTCACAAACTGCTCGCCGACCGCCGGCGCGGCGACCGTTCGGTGCCCGCACTTCGTCTAGACCAGATCGTCGAGCAGCTGGCGCTCGGCGTCGATCGGGTGATGAGCGAAGGTTCGCTCTACGACAGGGAACTGGCGGCATTGGCGATCGTCCAGGCGCGCGGCGACATGATCGAGGCGATCTTCCTGGTTCGCGCCTATCGCACCACGCTGCCGCGTTTCGGCTACACCAGGGCGATCGACACCGGCACGATGCTGGTCGAGCGGCGAGTGTCGGCGACCTACAAGGATCTGCCCGGCGGCCAGTTGCTCGGCCCGACTTTCGACTACACCCACCGGCTGCTCGATCCCGAACTTGCTACCGGCGGCGATGTCGCCGAGCCGGAACAGCGTGCAGGCGAAGCAGAGGCGATGCCGCGCGTCTCGGCCATCCTCGCCCGCGAAGGCCTGATCGAGCCCGACGGCGACATGCTTGGGGATCATACCCCCGGCGACATCACCCGCGAGCCGCTGGAATTCCCGATGGCGCGGGACATCCGCCTGCAGGCGCTGTCGCGCGGCGACGAGGGGTTTCTGCTGGCGCTTGGCTATTCAACCCAGCGCGGCTACGCGCGCAACCACCCGTTTGTCGGCGAGGTTCGCATCGGCGAGGTCGAACTGGAGCTCGAGGTGCCGGAGCTGCCCTTTGCCGTGCCGCTCGGCAGCATCCGCGTCACCGAGTGCCAGATGGTCAACCAGTTCAAGGGCTCGGCAAAGGCGCCGCCGCAATTCACCCGCGGCTATGGCCTCGTCTTCGGCCAGAGCGAGCGCAAGGCCATGGCCATGGCGCTATGCGACCGCGCGCTGCGCGCCTCGGAGTTGGGTGAGGATGTCATCGCCGCAGCGCAGGATGAGGAGTTCGTCATCTCGCATTCCGACAATGTCCAGGCGACCGGCTTCGTCGAGCATCTGAAGCTGCCGCATTATGTCGACTTCCAGGCCGAGCTCGACCTCGTGCGCCGCATGCGCACCGAGCACGACGCCCGCGAAAATGCCGGCAAGGCCGAAGAAAAGAAGGAGGCAGCGGAATGAGTGCACAACCAGCGGACATCGCCACCTACAACTTCGCCTATCTTGACGAGCAGACCAAGCGGATGATCCGCCGCGCCATCCTCAAGGGCATTGCCATCCCCGGCTACCAGGTGCCGTTTGCCTCGCGCGAAATGCCGATGCCCTATGGCTGGGGCACCGGCGGCGTGCAGGTCACCGCTTCGATCATTGGCCCGGACGATGTGCTCAAGGTCATCGACCAGGGCGCCGACGACACCACCAATGCGGTTTCGATCCGCGCCTTCTTCAAGAAGGTCGCCAATGTCGCCGTCACCACCGAGACGGCCAAGGCGACCATCATCCAGACGCGCCACCGCATTCCCGAATATCCGCTGAGTGCCGGCCAGGTGCTGGTCTATCAGGTGCCCATCCCCGAACCGCTGCGCTTCCTCGAACCACGCGAGACGGAGACGCGCAAGATGCATGCGTTGGAGGAATACGGTCTGATGCATGTAAAACTCTACGAAGACATCGCCAGGCATGGCCGCATCGCCACCACCTACGCCTACCCGGTCAAGGTTGAGGGCCGCTATGTGATGGATCCCTCGCCGACGCCGAAATTCGACAATCCGAAGATGCACCGTTCGCCGGCTTTGCAATTGTTCGGCGCCGGCCGCGAAAAGCGCATCTACGCGCTGCCGCCCTTCACCGATGTGGTCAGCCTCGATTTCGAGGACCATCCGTTCGAGGTGCAGACCTTCGACCAGCCCTGCGCGCTGTGCGCGGCCGAGAACGTCTATCTCGACGAGGTCATCCTCGACGACCATGGCGGCCACATGTTCGTCTGCTCCGATACCGATCATTGCGAGAGGCGGCGCAACGCCCCTACCTCCCCCTTGTGGGGAGGTCGCGCCGAAGGCGCGGGTGGGGGTACTGCCACCGCCTCACCCCCCACCCCGGCGCTACGCGCCGACCCTCCCCACGAGGGGGAGGGTAAGGAGAAGCAATGACAGACGAACCGCTGCTGCGCGTTTCGGCGCTGTCCAAATTCTACGGCTCGCGCGTCGGCTGCGAGAACGTCACTTTCGACCTCTGGTCGGGCGAAGTGCTGGCGGTGGTCGGCGAATCCGGTTCCGGCAAGACGACTTTGCTCAACTGCCTGTCAACTCGACTGCTGCCCAGCTCCGGCACCGCCAGCTACCGGATGCGCGACGGCCAGTTTCGCGAACTTTACCGCATGAGCGAGGCCGAGCGCCGCTTCCTGATGCGCACCGATTGGGGTTTTGTCCATCAGAACCCGGCCGACGGGCTGCGCATGACGGTGTCGGCCGGCGCCAATGTCGGCGAGCGGCTGATGGCGGTCGGCGACCGCCACTATGGAAAAATCCGCGCCACCGCGGTCGACTGGTTGTCGCGTGTCGAGATCGACGAAGACCGCATCGACGACGAGCCGCGCGCCTTTTCCGGAGGCATGCGCCAGCGCCTGCAGATCGCCCGCAACCTCGTCACCGGGCCGCGGCTGGTGTTCATGGACGAGCCAACCGGCGGCCTCGACGTCTCGGTGCAGGCGCGCCTGCTCGATCTGTTGCGCGGCCTAGTCACCGATCTCGGCCTGGCGGCCATCGTCGTCACCCACGATCTCGCCGTAGCACGTCTGCTGTCGCAGCGCATAATGGTGATGAAGGACGGCCGCGTCGTCGAAAGCGGCCTCACCGACCGCGTCCTCGACGATCCGCGCGCGCCCTACACCCAGTTGCTTGTGTCCTCGATCCTGCAGGTGTGACCATGGGACGCATTTGCCTGGCACCTACCCCCACCCCGCTGCTTCGCAGCGACCCTCCCCACAAGGGGGAGGGTAAAACGCCGGCGCCCTACCTCCCCCTTGTGGGGAGGTCGGACCGAAGGTGGGGGTACTCCGGCCCGCAGACAAATGACGATTGGAGAACCCTCTGATGGCAACCCCGCTCGTTGTCTCCGATGTCGCGAAGAGCTTCACCATGCATCTGCGCGACGGCATCAAACTGCCGGTGGTCGCCGGTGTCTCGTTCGCGATCAGGGCCGGCGAATGCGCCGTGCTCGGCGGCCCGTCCGGCGCCGGCAAGAGCTCGATCCTGAAGATGCTTTACGGCAATTATGCCGCCGACGAAGGCCAGATCATCGTCCAGCACGAGGGCGGGCTGATCGATCTCGCAACCGCCAGCCCGCGCACCGTGCTTGCCGTGCGCCGGCTTACCATCGGCTATGTCAGCCAGTTCCTGCGCACCGTGCCGCGTGTCTCTGCGCTCGATGTCGTGGCCGAACCGCTGGTCGAGCGCGGCGAGGAGCGCGAGGTCGCGCACGGCAAGGCACGCGCCTTGCTGGCGCAGCTCAACCTGCCGGAGAAGCTCTGGGCGCTGCCGCCGGCGACGTTCTCCGGCGGTGAACAGCAGCGCGTCAACATCGCGCGCGGCTTCATCACCGAGCACCCGATCCTGCTGCTCGACGAGCCGACCGCTTCGCTCGACGCCAGGAACCGCGACGTGGTGATTTCCCTGATCGCCACCAAGAAGGCGGCGGGCGTCGCTTTGCTCGGCATCTTCCACGATCACGACGTGCGTGAGGCGGTGGCCGACCGTATCATCGACGTGACCGCCTTCGCCGCCGGAAAAATTGCCGCATGACCAGGAAACTGTCGGAGGCGCCGCTGATCCACGAGACGGCGGAAGTCGAGAACTCGACGCTTGGCCGCTGGACCGAGATCGCCGAGCGCTGCCGGGTTTCCGAAAGCACGCTCGGCGACTATTCCTACATGATGCAGGACTGCGGCGTCTGGTGCGCAACGATCGGCAAATTCGCCAACATCGCCGCAAGCGTGCGCATCAACGCTACCAACCATCCGACCTGGCGGCCGACGCTGCACCATTTCACCTATCGCGCCTCGGATTATTGGGACGACGCCGAGCACGAGAGCGAATTCTTCGCCAAGCGCCGCGCCAAACGCGTCACCATCGGCCACGACACCTGGCTCGGCCACGGCTCGACCATCCTGCCCGGCGTCACCGTCGGCGATGGCGCTGCGGTCGGTGCCGGCGCGGTGGTGTCGAAGGACGTCGCGCCCTACACCGTCGTCGCCGGCGTGCCGGCCAAGCCGATCCGCGAACGCTTCGACCGCCGCACCGCGGAGCGCTACCAGGCGCTCGCCTGGTGGGACTGGGACCATGCAAGGCTGCGCGCCGCGCTCGACGATTTTCGGGAATTGTCGGCGGAGGCGTTTCTGGAGAAATATGGCGGCTGAGGGTCGTGAATGGTGAATGGTGAATGTGAATGGGGGCAGCGGACAGGTTTCGAGGCTCAGGGAAGCCTCTCTTGCCACCATTCACCATTCACCATTCACCATTCACTATTCACCATTCACCATTCGAGCTTCTCGCGCCGAGTTGATCCCGCCCCGCTCCAGGCTGTGGGCAGTAACAAAACTGACATCGTTCCGACACCGCAGGTTCATGCGGCTGCGCTAGCCAGGGTAAACAGACCTTCAATTGCGATTGGACTGGAGCCTGCACCATGTCAGCTACGCTCGAAATCCGCGGCGTCACCCGCCGGTTCGGCAAGAACACCGCCGTCAGCAATGTTCACATCGCGATTCCGCAAGGCCAGATGGTCGGCATCATTGGCCGCTCCGGCGCCGGCAAATCGACGCTGCTGCGCATGATCAACCGCCTCATCGATCCCAGCCAGGGATCCATCCTGTTCGACGGCGTCGAGGTCTCCGGGTTGCGCGGCTCGCCGCTCCGGCGATGGCAGCGCGACTGCGCCATGATCTTCCAGCAGTTCAATCTCGTGCCGCGCCTCGATGTGCTGACCAATGTGCTGCTCGGCCGGCTCAACCACCGCTCGACGCTGTCCAACCTATTTGGCATGTTCTCCCGCGGTGAATGCGCCGAGGCGGTTGCAGCCCTCGAGCGCCTCGACATCGCCCGCACCGCCCTGCAGCCGGCCGGCACGCTTTCCGGCGGCCAGCAGCAGCGCGTTGCGATTGCGCGCGCCATGATGCAGCAGCCGAAGGTGTTGCTGGCGGATGAGCCGATTGCCTCGCTCGATCCGCTCAACGCCAAGGTGGTGATGGATTCGCTGCAGGATATCAATTTGCGCGAGGGCATCACCGTCATCACAAATCTGCATACGCTGGATACGGCCCGCACCTACTGCAACCGCATCATCGGCATGGCCGCCGGCAAGGTCGTCTTCGACGGCCCGCCTGAAGCCCTCAACCGCGAGGCCGTGCGCATGGTCTACGGCGCCGACAGCAATGGCGGCGAAATCTCCGAGGCCATCACCTCCACCAGTGTCGCCATCAAACAGAAAATCGCTGCATCCGCCGGACCGCTCGAGCCCGCATTCCCGGGATATTGAGAACGGCCCGATCGCCCGCCCGCGTCAAAGGCACCTGTCAAAAAATTCGAACGCTACCGGCGCGAGGCCGGGACCAACAGGAGAGAGATAATGTTCAGGAAGATGGTTTTTGGCGCCGTTTCATTGCTCGCCATCGCGGCAAGCGCCGCTCACGCCCAGGATATCAAGGAATTCCGCATCGGCATCCTTGGCGGTGAAAACGAAGCGGACCGGCTGCGCAACTTTCAGTGCCTCGCCGATCACCTGAAGTCCGAATTCGGCTTCGAGAAGGTCTCGCTGTTCCCGGCCGCCGACTATGACGGCGTTATCCAGGGCCTGCTCGGCGGCACGCTCGATTTCGCAGAGCTTGGCGCGTCGGGCTATGCCAGCGTCTACCTCAAGGATCCGAACGCCGTGACCCCGATCCTCACCACCCAGCAGACCGACGGCGCGACCGGCTATTATTCGATCGGCCTTGCGCTGAAGTCGTCCGGCATCACCGACATCAAGTCGGCCAAGGGCAAGAAGCTCGGCTATGCCGACCCGGATTCGACCTCCGGCTACCTGATCCCGCTGACCCAGATCCCGAAGGACACCGGCGCTTCGAACGAAACCTTCTTCGCCTCGACCCAGTTCAATGGCGGCCACGAGAACAACCTTCTCGCGGTTCGCGACGGCAAGGTCGATGTTGCGGTTGACGACTCCTCGGGCATCGGCGACTTCAAGAACGGCTACACCTCCGGCACCTTCCACAAGGAAGTCGCCAAGGGCGCCGTGGACCCCAACGATTTCGTTGAAGTCTGGCGCTCCGGCTTGATCCCGAACGGCCCGCTGGTCGTGCGCACCGCACTCGGCGGCGACATGAGCGCCAAGCTCGCCAACTTCTTCACCGGCCTGCCGGCCAAGGACAAGCCTTGCTTCGAGGCCATCGAAGGCGGCGATTTCACCGGCTATGTTCCGGTGAAGCCGGACTTCTACAGCGTCATCGTCGAAGCCCGCAAAGCCGCGATCGGCGGCTGACGACAATTTCGAAAAGGACGGTGTCCATTAGAGCGACGTGCGTCCACTTGGACGCACAAAGTACGCTCTAACACTTAGATGCCGCATCGTGCTTTCCGAAAGTCGACTTTCGGGCCGATGCGGTCGCCGCCCTTTTTGTGTGTCCGCTCGTGACCCCGTATGACCTTCGCCGCTACAATTCGTTCAGACGCGGTCCGGCAGGCAGCAGACGCCTGGCGACGCCAGACGTCCTTGCGACGGTTCTACACGGCGCTCGGCATCGGCTCACTGCTTGTCGCCATGTGCACAGCCATGTGGTTCGCCGACGAGGCCAATGCCGGACATTTCTTCGATCGGCTGCCGCACATACTGGATTTCCTTAGTTGGCTTGTTCCCAAGGACTGGAACGACGTCTGGCGGGCGCTGTTCGACATCGCATCGCCGCATGACAAGGGCAGCCAAGAGTTCAACTTCCCGCTTGGCCGCGTCTATCTCTGGGGCGGCTTTTATCTACCCGAATATTTCGAGCTGATGCTCACCACGCTTAACGTGGCGCTGGTTTCCACTTTCATCGGCTTTGTCTTTGCGGTGCCCTTTTCCTTCATCGCCGCGCGCAACTTGACGCCGAGTCCGGTGCTCAGGCTCGTCGTCAAGCGCTTCATGGAACTGCTTCGCGCCTTCCCCGAGATCGTCATTGCCGGCCTGTTCGCAGCTATCCTCTCGACTGGCCCGGTCGCAGCCATTGTCGCCATCGGCCTGCATTCCATCGGCGCCCTCGGCAAGCTCTTCTACGAGATCAACGAAAACATCGACATGCGCGCCGAAGAAGGCCTGCGCGCGGTCGGCGCCAACTGGTTCGAGCGCGTGCGCTTTGCCGGCCTGCCGCAAGTGCTGCCCAATTTCATGTCCTACACGCTGCTCAGGATCGAGATCAATGTGCGTATCTCGACCATCATCGGCGCGGTCGGCGGTGGCGGCATCGGCGAGGAACTGAAGCTCTCCATCTCGCGCGGCTTCGGCGCCAAGACGCTGGCATTGGTGCTGCTGCTGTTCACGACGATCTTCCTCGTCGACCAGTTTTCCGCCTGGCTTCGTCGCAAGCTCGTCGGCGAGCAGGCATTCATGATGGGTGCCTGACCATGATCCCAAAAAGTGGATTCCGGTTTTTGGAAAAGATCATGGCAAATCAACAAGAAGACTGCCCATGGCCGCATTGACCGCCGATGAAATGCGGTCGATCGAGGAGCGCTTTCCCCAAGTGTTCCGGCGGCCCTTGTACAAACGCTTCGGCCCGCTGGTCCTGTTCACCGGCATCCTGCTCTATCTCCTCTACGCCTTGTGGTTCTTCAGCCTGCCGCAAGTGCTGAGGGAATCGCACTGGGAGCGCCTGCCGCTCTTCCTGACGCAATGGATCAGCTACGATCTGCAGCCGGAATTCCGTCTCGACCAGCCTCGCATCACACCCAGATACCCGCGTTTTTCGGCGCTCGGCGAAGACCCGCATCCCGATTGGGTCATCACCAACGCCAACGGCTCCTACACCGTCCTGATCGACGGCCGGGCCAAATCGGTCACCTTCGACAAGGCCGAAGCGACGCTTGTCGCCAATGGCCAGGCGGTGCCGATGTCGTTGACCAGCGGCAAACCGGTAATATCCGGCCCGGTGCCGGAGTGGATCACCGCGCATGACGATGAGATCGTCGCCAGGATGGGCTTTGCCGGCGAGGTCCGCATAACCGTCGATCGCGTCAAGATCCGCAAACGCTTCCTCGGCTGGGCGAATTTCGTCTTCGACACACGCTCGCCCTTCTTCGGCAAGTCGCCCGGCGAGGTGGTCTCGTTGCTGATGTCCGGACCCCAGCTCAAGCCGGGCACATCAAACATTGCGCTGGCCGCCGACAATATCTGGAACAACGCCCAATGGCAGCATGGCGACGTCTGGACGAAGCTGTTCCAGACCATCGTCATGGCGTTTCTCGGCACCTTGCTCGGCGGCATCGTTGCCTTCCCGCTCGCCTTCTTCGCCGCCCGCAACATCACCCCGAGCGGCCTGCTTAGCCAGGTGCTAAAGCGGTTCTTCGATTTCATGCGTTCGGTCGACATGCTGATCTGGGCGCTGTTCTTCACCCGCGCCTTCGGCCCGGGCCCGCTTGCCGGCAGCGCCGCGATTTTCTTCACCGAGATCGGCACGCTCGGCAAAGTCTATTCGGAGGGCCTCGAAAACATCGACGACAAGCCACGCGAGGGCATCCAGTCGACCGGCGCCAACGGCTTGCTGGTGCAGCGCTATGGCGTGCTGCCGGAAGTGATCCCGGTCTTCATCAGCCAGACACTCTATCAGTGGGAATCCAACACCAGGGGCGCGACGATCATCGGCGCCGTCGGTGCCGGTGGCATCGGCCTGAAGCTCTGGGAGGCGATGCGCACCAATTCCAACTGGGCCAATGTCTTCTATATGGTGCTCTTGGTCCTGCTCGTCGTTTTCATCTTCGACAACATTTCCAATTTCCTGCGCCGCCGCTTGAGCAGGACGATCCACGACTACAACCGGATCCAGGCCGGCCAGGGCTGACAGAGGCGTTGCGCAGGCGTGCGGTTAGGGCGCCTTCCTCCATCCATTCCTGATATGCCTGTAGCCGTCGCGGTAGACGGCTTCCGGGCCTTCGGAAAAGTCGCGCCACACCTTGGTGGCCGCGGCCAGATCCTTCAGCGAGCGGCCGAACGCCTCGATCGTCAGCCAATCGTCATAACCGCTCTTGCGGATGGCAGAGAACGTCTCTTTCCAAGGGACGTGGCCGCGGCCCGGCACGCCGCGATCGTTCTCCGAAATGTGGATATGGACGATGTTCTTGCGGTTGCGCGTATAGGCCCCGATCGGGTCAGCCTCTTCGATGTTGGCATGGAACGTGTCGTACATCGCCTTGATGTGCGGCCGGTCGATCGTGTCGATATGCGCCGACAAATCGTCCATCGTGTTGAGCAGATAGCATTCGAAGCGGTTGAGCGCCTCCAGCCCGATGGTGACACCCTTGTTGCCGGCATGGTCACCGATGACGCGCTGCGAAGCGACCGAACGTTTTTTCTCGGCCGCCGTCGGCCCGCTGCCGGAGAAGACCCCGAGTGTCGAATGGAGCGGGCCGCTCAACGTGTTCGCGCCAAGCGCCTGAGCGCAGTCGATCGTCGATTTCATGTAGTCGATACCGGCCTTGCGCGTCGAGGCATCCGGCGAGATCAAATTCATCGCCGGATCGCCCATCGCCGAGACGGCGGTACGTTGCAGCCCGATGCGGTCGAGCAACTCACCGAGCTTCTTGTAGTCGTCCGGCGTGCCGGAGAAGACCGGTATCTCGACGCCGTCGAAGCCGGTCGCCTTGATATCCCTCAACAACGGCTCGTGTTTTTTCGTGACACTGGTCGTCCACAACAACATGCACATGCCGATTTTCATCGACGCCCCTCCCCTTTTTACGGCCGGGCTTGCTCCTCCGGCGACTTCGCCACAAGCCCCCACATCCGGCCGCTTCGCGGCCACCTTCTCCCCGCCGGGGAAAAGAGGTGAACGCCAGCGCCAACGATCTCCTCTCCCCACGAGGACAGGTCGGATTGCCCCGAATTGCCTTGCAATTCGGGTGGCAATCCGGGTGACGGGGACTTCCCATTAACCGGGCGCAGCGATTAAAGCTTCGTCCACGCTCCGTTCTTCTTCGACGACTTCACGCAGGCCTCGATGAAGGCCATGCCCTCGACGCCGTCCTGCACGGTCGGGAAGACGACATCCTTGGCCGGCTTCCCGCCCTTCCGGCGCGCTGCACGAATAGCCCGCGCGGCTTCCTGATAGATGTTGGCGAAACCTTCGAGATAGCCTTCCGGATGCCCTGGCGGAACGCGGCTGACGCGCCCGGCGACGGGGAGCGCGCCGGCGCCATTACGGGTAATCAACTGCTTCGGCTGGCCGAACGGCGTGTACCAGAGATAGTTCGGGTCGGCCTGCACCCATTCGAGGCCGCCCTTCGAGCCGTAGATGCGCAATTTCAACCCGTTCTCGTGGCCGGGCGCCACCTGGCTTGCCCAGATCATTCCCTTGGCCGGGTGCGACCCGCCGACCGGCTTGAAGCGCAGCAGCACATTGATGTTGTCGTCGAGCAGCCTCCCCGGCACGAAGGCATCGAGATCGGCCGACAACGAATCGAGCTCCAGCCCGGAGACGAAACGGGCAAGGTTGTAGGCGTGCGTGCCGATATCGCCCAGCGCACCGCCGGCACCGGCCTGCTTGGGGTCTGAGCGCCACGCAGCCTGCTTCTGGCCGGTGGCGGCCAGATCTTCGGTCAGCCAGTCCTGCGGATATTCCGACTGCATGATGCGGATATCGCCGAGCTGTCCTTTGGCCACCATCTCGCGTGCCTGCCGCACCATCGGATAGGCGGTGTAGTTATGCGTCAGCACAAACACCTTGCCGGTCTTTTCGACCAGAGCCGCAAGCTTCTTTGCCTCGGCCAGCGTCGTCGCCAGCGGCTTGTCGCAGATGACGTGGATGCCGGCCTCGAGAAAAGCCTTGGCGGCCGGCACGTGCACATTGTTCGGCGTGACGATGGCCACCACCTCGATGCCATCCGGCCGCTTGGCCTCGGCCTTGGCCATCTCGGCATAGGAGCCGTAGCTGCGTGCCGGATCGAGCCCAAGCTCGGCCGCCGAGGCCTTGGCGCGCTCCGGATTCGACGACAAGGCGCCGGCAACCAGCACGAACTCGTTATCAATGCGCGCCGCGATGCGGTGCACCGCGCCGATAAAGGCGCCTTGTCCGCCGCCAACCATGCCGTAGCGGATCGGACCGCCTCCCGTTTCCGTCTTCGATGCGCCAACCATGATTTTCTCCCTCGTCACTGAAATATCCCTCCCTTGAGGGGAAGGTGGCCCGCAGGGCCGGGTGGGGTTGGTTCATGCCGAGCTCTACGCCCGGCGACCCCACCCCGATCCGCTGCGTGGATCGACCCTCCCTTCGAGGGGGGAGGGATATCTGTGCTAGATCCCCATCATGCCGCGCAGCACCTTTTTATCGGTCGTGCCGCCGGCGAAGTCGTCGAATGCTTTTTCCGTCACCCTGATGATGTGGTGCTGGATGAAGGGAGCGCCTTCGGCCGCACCATCCTCCGGGTGCTTGAGGCAGCATTCCCATTCCAGCACCGCCCATGAATCGTAATTGTATTGGGTGAGCTTGGAGAAGATGCCGCTGAAATCCACCTGCCCGTCACCGAGCGAGCGGAAACGCCCGGCACGGTTGGTCCAGCTCTGGTAACCGGAATAGACACCTTGCCGCCCGGTCGGATTGAACTCGGCATCCTTGACGTGGAACGCCTTGATCCGCTCGTGGTAGATGTCGATGAATTCGAGATAGTCGAGCTGCTGCAGCAGGAAGTGCGACGGGTCGTAGTTGATGTTGCAGCGCTTATGGCCGCCGACCGCATCGAGGAACATCTCGAATGTCGCGCCGTCGAACACGTCCTCGCCTGGATGGATTTCGTAGCCGACATCGACGCCGTTCTCGTCATAAACGTCGAGGATCGGCTTCCAGCGCTTGCCGAGTTCGGCAAACGCTTCCTCGATCAATCCCGCCGGCCGCTGCGGCCAGGGGTAGAGGTATGGGAAGGCCAACGCGCCGCAAAACGACACCGACGCCTTGAGCCCGAGATTCTTCGACGCCTTGGCGGCGAACTTCATCTGTTCGACCGCCCATTGCTGCCTGGCTTTTGGATTGTTGTGCACCGCAGCCGGCGCGAAGCCGTCGAACTGCGCGTCATAGGCGGGATGCACCGCCACCAGTTGCCCCTGCAGATGCGTCGACAGTTCGGTGATCTCGACGCCGGCATCGGCGCAGATGCCCTTCACCTCGTCGCAATAGGCCTTGGAGGAGGCTGCCTTCTCGAGATCGAACAATCGGGCGTCCCATGTCGGGATCTGCACGCCCTTGTAGCCCAGACCAGCCGCCCATTTGGTGATCGAGGCCAGCGAATTGAACGGCGCGGCGTCGCCCGCAAACTGCGCCAGGAACAGACCAGGCCCCTTCATCGTCGTCGGCATCGGCATCTCCCTATGTTTCACGACCAAGCATAGCGCCGATTGAAAACAGGGCCAGCGTCTTTGGTCTCTTTGCACAGCGCGCTCAGCGCCGCTATTCTGGTATTACCAAATGCCGAAATCTGGTCAAGCCATTTGACGCGCTGCCGCGGTCCTGCAACCATGCCGAGTTAGGCCACATGTTTAAGTATAATCAATAGCATAGACAGGAGCCAACGCTTGATGGCAGCACTTCTTGCCGTCCAGATGAAATTACTGTAGACCTCCCATCAGGCCCAATTGGTCGAACCAGTTTGCAAAAAATGCTGGGACGCCTTGGGGAAGAATCATGCGGCACGCTTCGGCAGAGTGCGCCGCAGGCGAACTGGTACAGGCGATTCTGGGAAGGATAGACCATGCATCTTTCGACGCACAATTGGATGCGGGCGGAGCCGCTGGAAACGACGCTCAAGCGCATCAAGAAATTCGGCTACGAGTCGATCGAGATTTCCGGCGAACCCGATCAGTACAAGCCCAAGGAGACGCGCGCACTGTTGAACGAGTACGGCATTCGCTGCTGGGGAGCGGTGACGCTGATGCTGGGCGAGCGCAATCTCGCCGCCAAGGACCAGGGCCAACGCGAGCGCTCGGTGCAGTATGTCAAGGACGTGCTGACCATGGTCAGCGAACTTGATGGCGAGATCATCACGCTGGTTCCGGCCACCGTCGGCAAGGTGGTGCCGGACGGCACCGAGGAAGAGGAGTGGAAATGGGTGGTCGACGCCACCCGGGAATGCTTCACCCACGCCAAGAAGGTCGGCGTCAAGA
Source organism: Mesorhizobium sp. M1169 (assembly GCF_040318345.1). NCBI lineage: Bacteria > Pseudomonadati > Pseudomonadota > Alphaproteobacteria > Hyphomicrobiales > Phyllobacteriaceae > Mesorhizobium > Mesorhizobium sp. M1169. The sequence continues at coordinate 95,573 of NZ_JAMYME010000021.1, forward strand.
TCGCGGTCGAGCCGCTCAACCGCTTCGAGACCTATCTGTTCAACCGCGGCGCCCAGGCACTGGCGCTGGCCGATGCGGTCAGCCCCGAATGCGGCGTCTGCCTCGACGCCTACCACATCCACATGGAAGAATTTAACGTCTACGACGCCATCCGGCAGGTCGGCAAGCGCCTGTACGACTTCCATGTCGCCGACAACAACCGCTTCGCCGCCGGCCTCGGGCAGATCGACTGGCCGAAGATCGTCGGCACGCTGAAGGAGATCGGCTATGACGGCGCGCTGACCAATGAATTCGTCGCCCCCGTCGACCGCACGCCGGCTGCCCCCTATCCCGACATGGTCGAACGCAACCCCGTCGACATCTCGCCGGAGCAGCTGAAATTCATTCAGGACCACGGCTCCAGCGTGCTCACGGAGAAATTCTACACCGACCAGATGCGCATCAACGCGGAAACGCTGCTGCCGCTGATCAAGTAGCCGAGCCGTTTGGAAAGAGCCCTTCCGCCTCACCGCGGCCGGGCCGAGGATGAACATGCGCATCAAGACGGTCCAAGCCTGGTGGGTCCGCATACCGATCGAAGCCGCGAAGCAGCACCGCAGCGACTTCGGTCAGGTGGCGACGTTCGACGCCGCCATCCTGCGCATCGAAACCGACGACGGGCTGGTCGGCTGGGGCGAAGGCAAGAATGCCGCCGGCAGCGCCGGCAGTTACGGCGCCCTTGTCCATTTGCTGAACTACGAGGTCGGCCCGCAGCTGGTCGGCCGCGACCCGGCTGACATCGGCGTCATCTGGGAGATGCTCTATAATGGCACGCGCCACGACAGCGCCGCTCGCGCCGGCCACGCCATGCCGCAATTGGCGCGACGCGGCATGAGCATCGCCGCTATCAGCGCCGTCGACATCGCATTGTGGGACATTCTTGGCAAATCGCTCGGCGTTCCGGTCTGGCGGCTGCTCGGCGGCCGCAAGCTGGACCGCATGCCGGCCTATGCTTCCGGCGGCTGGGCTACTGCGGAAGCCATCGGCGACCAGCTGCAGTCCTACATCACCAAGGGCGGTTTCAAGGCGCTGAAGATGCGCGTCGGCGCCATGGACGGCGCCCCACATATCTCGGCCGCTCGCGTCCGTGCCGCCAGACAGGCGCTCGGTCCCGATATCGACCTGATGGTCGACGCGCACGGCACCTACACGGTGGCCGAAGCCAAGCGCTTTATCCATCTCGCCGGCGACCTCGATCTCGCCTGGTTCGAGGAGCCGGTGATCGCCGACGACAAGCCCGGCATGGCCGAGGTGCGCGCCTGCGGTTCGATCCCGATCGCCACCGGCGAAAGTGAGGCGACGCGCTATGCCTTCCGCGACCTCGCCGTGCTCAAATCCGCCGATATATTCCAGCCGGATCCGGCCTTTTGCGGTGGCATCAGCGAGGCGATGAAGATCGGCACCATCGCCAGCGCCTTCAATCTGCGCTTTGCGCCGCATCTTTGGGCCGGCGCGCCCTGCTTCTTTGCCGGGCTGCATGTCTGCGCTGCTTCACCGGCGAGCTTCACCGTCGAATATTCGCTCGGCGCCAACCCGATGATCCACGATCTGATCGAAGAGACTGTCGAAGCAAAGGACGGTATGGTAGCGATCCCTGATAGACCCGGGCTGGGATTCACCATTTCGGAGCGGTTCCTGGAGGCGCACGCGCAACACGGCTGACATGAAAGAAAAGAACCTTCTCGCGGAACTCGCCGCCTATCTGTTCTCCCATTCGGACAAGGAGACGGGCCGCACGCCGTCGGAGCGCGAACTGGCAGAGCATTTCAGCGTCAGCCGCGGCCAGATCCGCGAGGCGCTGGCCATTCTCGAGGCCATGCGCATCGTCGAGCGACGGGCGAAATCCGGGATCTACATCGATACGAAGCAGGCGAGCGTCGAGGCGATGGCGCTGTTCGCCCGCGCCGGCCTGCCGCTCGATCCCGTCCAGATCTACGAGACGGTCGAGTTGCGCAAGATCCACGAGATCAAGGCCGCCGAACTTGCCTGTTCACGCGCCACCGAGGAGAATTTCGAGCGGCTGCGCGAGATCCTGAAGGCCTCCGAGGATCGCATCGCCGCCGGTGAAGGGCTTGCCCGGGAAGACCGCGAGTTCCACCTCGAGATCGTGCGGGCGACCAAGAACAGCGTCTTCCACAATATCTGCAGCGTCTACTACATGATGGGTGAACTGCGCCTGCCGATCTATTTCAACGATCCCGAACGCAGCGTGCGCTCCCATGCCGAGCATATCCAGATCTACGAGGCGCTGCTGCGCCGCGACGGCAATCTCGCCCAGGCGCTGATGAGCGCCCACCTGCAAGGCGCGGAAAGCTACTGGAAGGGGCTGATCGAGGGGCGTGGGGCGGAACCGGAAAGCCCTGCGCTCGAAAAGGCCTGAAATGCCCAAGATCCTGTCAACACACAGACTGCACCCTCGTGCCGCTTCCATGCTGACTGGGGCCGGCGAACTCGTCGTTGCTTCCGCCCTCGATGCGGCCACGCTGGCCGCCGAGGCAAGGAACGCCGATGTCATCATCGTTCGCGCTCCCTTGCCTGCGGCGCTTTTCGAAGGCGCGAAGAAGCTCAGGGCCGCGATCCGCCACGGCGCCGGGCTGGACATGGTACCGATGGAAGCGGCCAATGCGGCCGGCGTGCTGGTGGCGAATGTGCCGGGGGTGAACGCGCGATCTGTCGCCGAATATGTGATGTTCGCGGCGCTGGCGCTGCTTAGGCGCTTCCGTGTGTTGGACCGCGACTTGCGTGCGAAGGGCTGGCTGGCGGGCCGCGAACACACGGTGGTAGCCAGCGAGCTAGCGGGCAAGACGATCGGCATTGTCGGCCTCGGCGCGATCGGTCAGGCGGTTGGCCACATCGCCGCCCATGGGTTCGATCTGAATGTGGTGGCGACGACGCGCAGCATGCGGCCGGCGCCGGACAGGGTCGGCTTCCTGTCGATCGATGCACTCATCGAGCAGAGCGACATCATCGTTCTGTGCTGCCCGCTGACGCCCGAAACACGGGGGCTGATCAGCCGCGAGCGCATTGAGCGGATGAAGCCGGATGCGCTGCTGATCAATGTTTCGCGCGGGCCGGTGATCGATGACGACGCGCTGATCGAGGCCTTGCAGAAGGGCCGCATCGGCGGCGCTGCGCTCGATGTTTTTGCTACACAACCGCTACCGCCCAACCATCCTTATTTCGGCTTCGACAACGTCATCGTCACCCCGCACATGGCTGGGATTACCGAGCAGTCGATGATGCGCATGGGCGTCGGCGCGGCTGGCGAAGCCTTGCTGGTGCTGGCCAACAGATTGCCGGTCAATCTGCGCAACCCCGAAGTGGTCGAGCACTACCGGCGGCGGTTCCCTGCCGATTTCTGAAAGCGCCCCAATTTTCCCGAATTCGCCGGCGATGGTGCCGGCATGGCAAGCGTCACAAAATTCCTGCTGACCGCCGGCTTCTGCGTGGCGACGGCGCAACCCTTCGCCAACGAACAGGGCAGCTACGTGTTCTGCGACAACGGCATACGCTGCCTGGCGGCGCCCTGTCCATCGAACAGCGCACTCGACCTTGCTGCTGGGAAGCTCATCAAAGGCGTTTCAATCGACATCGATCGCCTGCCGCAACAAGACAAGGCGCTCGATCTTTCAGACAAGCTCTATGCCGGCAAGGTCGTTGTTGTCGGCTCGATCGAGAACCGTACCCGGACCTTCAACGGCAAGCGGTACACCCTGCCTTGGCTGGTCGCCACCAGCATCGAACGCGCCGCCAAGGACAGCGAACGCGGCCACTGCTCGTCGCGCTGACACGCGCTGTGCGATCAATTTGCAAGCAGCCCCTCCACGCCGGCTGCGATGCGCAGCAGGTGGTGGTCATGGCCATTGCGCGCCACCAGCATCAGCCCGGCCGGACGCGTCATTCCCGGCATCGGCAGCGAGATGGCTGATAGATCGAACTGGTTGGCGACCTGCGTGTTGCGCAGCAGAAGGCCTTCCATCCTGTTGCACAGCGCCTCGTCGCTGGTCATCGACACGATCGTCGGCGCCGTCCCCGGTGTGGTCGGCAGGGCCAGCACGTCGACCGACGCCAGCCGGTCATCCATCGCGGCGGCCAGCGCCGTGCGGCGGCGCATTGCCCTGATATAGACCGTGGCCGGAATGGCGGCGGCGCGCGACAATGGCCCGCTTACCCGCGGATCGACCGGCCTCGTCGCTCCCGCCGCCAGCCAGTCGGCATGGATCTCCGCCCCTTCCATCGCCGCGATAGACGCGCGTTGGGTTGCCACGCGCAGATCGGCAAGCAGGTCGTCGATCGACAGCTCCACAAGCCGTGCGCCGCTAAGCTCCATCTTGCGCAGACACCGGTCGAACGTCGTCGCGACCTCTTCGTGCGTATCATCGAACAGCACGCCGCGCGCAATACCGATGCGCAGGCCGTCCAGCGGCAGCGGCAACAGTGCCGCCAGGTTTTCGCCCGACATCACTGCATCGGCCGCCGCACATTCGGCGACGGTGCGGGCCAGCGGACCGATCGAGTCCAGCGTGGCTGACAGCGGAAACGCACCCGCAAGCGGCACGCGCCGCGCAGTCGGCTTGAAACCGACGACGCCATTCAGCGATGCCGGAATGCGCACCGAACCACCGGTATCGGAACCGATGGAGATTTCGCTGGTGCCTTCGCCCACCGAAACGCCGGCGCCTGAGGAGGAGCCGCCCGGAATACGGCTGGCATCGCTAGCATTGCCGGGCGTGCCATAATGTGGATTGACGCCGATCGCAGTAAAGGCGAACTCGGTCATGTTGGTCTTGCCGAGGATGATTGCACCGGCCTGGCGCAACTTTTGCACGACAATGGCATCCCGCAGCGCCGGCGCTGCGTTGGCGAGCAGCAGAGAGCCCGCCGTGGTCGGCTCGCCGGCGACATCGAACAGATCCTTGATCGAGACGATCGCCCCATCGAGCGGCCCGAGCGTGACGCCGGCTTTTCGCCGCGCATCGGTGGCGTCCGCCGCCGCCCGGGCGGCTTCCGGGTAGAGCTTTACGAAAACCCTCTCATCGTCGACGCGAGCGGCAAGAGACGAAAGAATTGCTTCGAGGTGATCGCGGGCTGATTGCATTTTTCGGTGTCGGACTCCGCGCGCTTGCAACGTCTTAAGGTAGCAGCCAGAAACTGGCCGCAGGAGACATAGCCCGGCACGGTCGGATTTGCACCTGTCGAACCGAAGGAGGAAGGCGCGATGCTCTACCAAGGCAGCTGCCACTGCGGCAAGGTCGCGTTCGAGGTCGAAGGCGAGCTGACCGGAGCCGTTCGGTGCAATTGCTCGATCTGCTCGCGCAAGGGTGCACTGCTATGGGCAGTTCCGCATGAGAGCATGCGGGTGCTTGCCTGGGGCGATGATCTCGGCCGCTACAGCTTCGGCAACCATGTCATCGCCCACCGCTTCTGCCGCAGCTGCGGCATTCACCCCTTCGCCGAGGATGTCGGCGAAGGGAGCGGGCGAAGTGCCTATATCAATATTAATTGCATCGAGGCGTTGGACGTCGCCGCCGTGCCGGTCTTCGACTTCGACGGCCGTTCCGTTTAGGCCTTGGGGTCGTCGATCGGCTTGGGGCCAAGGAAGAACGCCGCCAGTGCCGCAAGCAACGTCGCCGCCGCGCAATAGGCGAAGGCGGTGGCAACGCCGGTATTGTCGACAAGCAGGCCGCCGAAGACGGCGCCCAACGCAATGGCGACCTGGAACGTCATAACCATGAGCCCACCGGCGCTTTCCGCCTGATCGGGGGCGGCCCGCACCAGCCAGGTCTGCAGCCCGACTGGGACGGCGCCGAAGGCAAAGCCCCAGCTGGCCACTGCTATTGCAGCCACGACGGGTGAACCTCCGACCACCAGCAGCAGGAGCGCCGAAAACGCGATCAGCAGGGGCGCCAGGCTGACGGCTGCCTTGAGGCTGCGTTCGGCAATGAAGCCGCCGGCAAAATTGCCGAAGAAGCCACCAATGCCGTAGGCGAGCAGCACAAGCGAGATCGTCTCGATGTCCAGCGCGGGCACCTTCTCGAGAAACGGGCGGACATAGGTGAAGCCGGCAAAATGTCCCGAGGCGACCAGTAGTACCACCAGCAGTGCCACCCTGATCATCGGCCGCTTCATCACCTCCAGCAGCGTGCGAAAACCTGCCGTACCTGCAGGCGGCAGCTTCGGAATGGTAGCCACCTGCACCAGCAGCGCCAGCGCTCCGACCACGGCGGCGATCATGAACGCCGTCCGCCAGCCCCAGATGTCGCCGACATAGGCGCCGACCGGAGCCGCGCAGACCGTCGCCACCGAAACGCCGGTGAGAATGATCGACATGGCGCGCGGCATCAGCCGCATCGGAACGAGCCGCATCGCCATGGCTGCCGACATCGACCAGAAGCCGCCAAGACTGATCCCGAGCATGATGCGGGCAATCAGAAGAACGGGAAGCGAGGACGCAAACGCCGCCACCAGGTTTGACAGCACAAGCAGCACCGTCAGCGCCCACATGACCAACCTGCGGTCCAGCCGCTTGGTGACAATGGCCATGGTCGGCGCCGCAATCGCGCCGATGACGGCGGTTGCCGTTACCGCCTGCCCGGCGGCGCCTTCGGTGATGCCGAGATCCTGCGCAAGCGGCGTCAGCAGGCTGGCAGGCAGAAATTCCGCGGTCACCAGGCCGAAGACTCCGAGCGCCAGGGAGACCACTGCCCCCCATGCGGGCTCGGATCGTTCGCCGGTTTCCGATGGGTCGAGAACGGCGTCCATGACGCCTGTCGCGGGTTCGGTCATGAGGGATCTCCGATCTGGTTGCAGCGCAGCATCTGGCTGCAGTGCAACATAGGGAGTGACTGTCTGGAGTTTCCATGCTAGAAACACCATTATGCTTGACCGTTCGTCCAAAATCCCCGTCACCGGTGATCCGCTGACAGACATATTGCGCGGATTGCGCCTCGAAGGCGTCGATTACGGCCGTTGCGAGATGAAGGAACCCTGGGGCATCCATTTTCCGGCTCAGGCGGCGGCACGGTTTCATTTCATCGGCCGCAAAGGCTGCTGGTTGCTGCAGCCGTCCGGCGAATGGGTGGAACTGAAGGCTGGCGACGCGGTATTGTTGCCGCGCGGCTCAGCCCACACGCTGGCGAGCGAGCCGGGTACCGAGGCGGCGCCGATCCACGGCTATGAGGTCGAGGAAATCTGCAAGGGTGTCTATTGCATGTCGAATGACGGCATGCCCGGCTGCCGTCCGGGGACCTTGCTGTTTTTCGGCAGCATGTATTTCAATCTCGATGGCTTGCACCCCTTGCTCGGCATGATGCCGGACGTGATGCGCGCACATGAGTTGGAGGCCTATGAGCCAGGTATCCCGCATTTGCTGGAAGCGATGGCCCGCGAGGTGACGATGGAGCGCGTCGGCTCCGGCGGCATCCTGGCGCGGCTGGCCGATGTGCTCGCCGCGACCGTCATCCGCTCATGGGTCGAGCGCGGCTGCGGCGACTCTTCCGGTTGGATTGCGGCGGTCAGGGACCGCGAGATCGGCCGGGTGCTGGCCGCGATCCATCTGGAACCGAACCGCGACTGGACGGTGGAAGCTCTGGCGAAGATGATGGGTGCCTCGCGATCAGGTTTCGCCGAGCGCTTCGCAACCATTGTCGGCGAAACACCGGCAAAGTACGTCACGCAGGTGCGGATGCACCAGGCGAGGCAATGGCTGGTCCGCGACCGGCTCAAGATTTCCGTCGTCGCGGCTCGTCTCGGCTACGAATCCGACGCCTCCTTCAGCCGCGCCTTCAAACGGGTCATCGGATCGCCGCCTAGCCATTTCCGGGCCGAGGAACAGGCTGATATCCGCCAGGCCGGCTAAACGTTGGCCGGGTTATTGCTCGGTGATGCAGGCCGAGCCGGCGCTGCTCTTGCAATATTTGCCGGAAGCCCCGCACCTGCCATCCGAGACTTCCACGACGGTGCCGCTCAACAACAGCTTGCAGTCGCTGGTGGACAGATTGACCGTGCCGTTGAGATCCTTGATCTTCTTGGCGTCGACCTTCGCGCCGGCGACAACTTTCTTGGCTGCCTGCGCCTCGCCCAGATGCGCCGCCGACAATCCCATACCGGCGACGAGTAGGATCGTCGCAAAACCGCGAAATAGAGTTCCCATAGCCAACCCTCCGTTTTGGGCCTCCAAATTGGGCTTGCAAAGCCCGTTTGGGACCAAAGGATCAGCCTATTCGACAAATCGGAGCATCCGCATCCCCCGTATGGGGGATGACGGGAAGACTCGAGCATTTAGCAGCCAAGGGAATCACTCGACGTCGCACAAATGCGGCTAAAACACATGGTTTAGAGCGGTATGCACGGCTCGATTTGAACGCATCCGTCCTAGCTGCAGCAAAGAGGCTTGTACTTAGCCGGCGTGACGCAGGCTTATTCCGCTGCCCTTGTCGAACAGCACCACCTTGTCCGGGTTCCAGGCAAAGCGCACCGGCTGCTCTATCTGCACGTCGGTCCTGGCCGGCACGGTGGCGCGCAGCATGGTGTCGCCGACCCGCAGCGTCAGGATCTTTTCGACGCCATGGTTCTCGACATCGTGGACCCGCGCCTCGACCGGCGCGCCGGTCTCGAGATAGACGTCTTCAGGGCGAATTCCGAAGACGAGCGGGCGACCGTCGGTCGCCGCGCCCGTCTTTTGCGGGCGGGGGGGCGGGGGGGGGCGGGGGGGGGGGGGGGGGGGGGGGGGGGGGGGGGGGGGGGGGGGGGGGGGGGGTCGGGGGGGGGGGGGGGGGGGGGGGGGGGGGGGGGGGGGGGGGGGGCGGGGGGGGCGGGGGGGGGGGGGGGGGGGGGGGGGGGGGGGGGGGGGGGGGGGGGGGGGGGGGGGGGGGTGGGGGGGGGGGGGGGGGGGGGGGGG